>CAZXIG010000057.1:0-14502 GCA_964640405.1 uncultured Candidatus Kuenenia sp. | reverse complement strand
CTCATGGCACCTTTCTTCCCCCATTTCGACTCACGCCCCCGCCGCTCGCGCGAGGCGGCCCGCCGGCGCGAACGCGCGAGCGAGTTGAAGCTCGAGTCACTCGAGCCGCGGCTGGCGCTCGCCTCCTTGCCGGCTGCCCTCGACGCGAAGCCGCCGCGAGTGCAGTCGGTGTCGCTGCCGGCGGCTGGCACGTACGGCACGGGAAGCGAGCTGACCTTCAAGCTGAACTTCAACGAGCCGGTGCGGGTGCTGGGCGACCGGGCCGACGTGTTTCTCCCCGTCGAAGTCAACTACGCCATGCGGTCTGCGGCGTACGTGGCGGGCAGCGGAACCAAGTCGCTGACGTTCCGCATGACCGTGACGGCCAACGACGTCGACACCGACGGCATCAGCCTGGGCCGGGTGAACGAGACGTCCGTCCGCGACTTCGACTTTGCCACCGACCGAATCAAGGACCGGGCGGGCAATTCGGCAATCGACGCCATCCCGGCTGTAAACACGAGCCGCATCCGCGTCGATGCAACCGGACCGATCGTGGCCGGCGTCGGCGGTTTCGTCACCCAGGGTCGCAACGTCTCCCTGAAGGTGACCTTCGACGGCCCCGTCACCGTGACCGGCAGGCCGACGGTGCCCGTGACGATCGGCGGCGTGGAGCGGGAGTTGGTTTACGTCGCCGGATCGAAAACCTCGACGCTCACGTTCGCAGTCAAGGTGCCGCGGGGTGAGTCGGTGGCGAGTCCGACATTTCGCGGCACGAACGGCCTGCCCGGGGAGGTGATCCTCCTGCCCAAGACCGCGAACCTCAAGGACCGCCTGGGTAACTCCGTCACCCCGATCGGCGGCAACTTCGGCACGATCTTCACCGACGACGGCACGCCACACGGCAACCGCGTGGTCGTGATCGGGACGCACTACGAGGCGTTACGGACGGAGGATCGCAGGGTCACCATTGCCGAACTGAGCGAGATCCTCACCTCCGAGTTGGACGTGTTCAATCGGCCCAGCGGCGCCGATACCCCGCTCTACTGGAAGGAATACACCAACCCGACCTACCCGACCCCGACGAACGACGTCGATCTCTACCGGGTGGCCTATCGCTCCACGATCCCCGAGCAGGGGAATCGACCGACGATCAGCTACGGCCTCGTCGCGATACCGCACGGGGCGACGGGCAAGCTGCCGGTCGTCTCCTACCAGCACGGCACGCTCTTCTTCAAGGAGTCCGCCCCGTCCCAGGCCTTCTCGTGGGACAAGAACTCCACGGCCGTCGTGAAGTACGGTTTTCGGGAGAAGGACTTCTACGACACCTGCTACGAGACGCGGCTGAATGTCGCCCAGTTCGCCGGGAATGGCTACGTCGTGATCGCGGCCGACTACTTCGGCATCGGCAACTCGGTCGAAAACGACAGCTTTTTCGTCAAGGGAAGCGAGCAGCAGGCCTGCCTCGGCATGCACTCCGCGGCGCTCGGGCTCCTCGCGAGCAAGGGCCTGGTGACCGACGACCTCGATCTCTTCCTCAATGGCTGGTCGCAGGGCGGGTTGGTCACGCTCTCGTTTCAGGAGGCGCTCGAGGCCCGGGGCGTGCGGATCAACGGCGTTTCGACGGCGTCCGCACCGAGTCACACGGACATGTTCGCGGAGCGGTTCATTTTCAATCCCCGCTCCTATTCGGATGACGGCACCGAAGTTCCGGATGCCGAGTGGTCCGTGTTCATCCACCAGTTCTCGTCGTTCGCGCTGGGCGGTTACACCGGCCAGACCAACGCACCGCTGGAGTTGCTGGGCGGAAACTACGAGCTCTCGCGAAAGTTCTACATGCGGGAGTTCGTCAATTACCCCGTTTTCTCCTGGAAGGGCTCGCCAGGGAACCGGACGCCGTGGCTGTCGATCGACGGCGTCGAGAAGAGCGCGATCGTACCGCAGTTCCTCGACCCGTTGGTCACGAGCAGTCCCCGCGCCTACGGGCAGACCGCCTACGCGAGCCTGATCCGCGACGTCGCCGCGGGAAAGACGAAGCTCGACAGCGACATGCTGATGTACTACGGGGGTGCCGACGAGGGCTCTCCCGACTCCGTCGCCACCATCATCGCCACGTGGCAGCGGGGGACGTACGGGAAGACGAACATCGAACAGGTGCGGGTGCCGCACGCGAGCCACCGCAGCACGCTTGTGACGGCGGCATTCGGTCAGCTCGCCTGGTTCGACGCGAGGCGTTCGTCCCAATAGCCGTCCCAGCCGTCGGGCGACTCATCGCCTATTTGACGCCGCCCCCAGCTTGGGTCCAACCGAGTTGTTAGCCATGCGGGGCCTGACCGATGAGAAGTCGTTCGGTCACGACGCGAGCAGCGGTCCGATTTTCCCCTTATGTGCAGACGTGTGCGGTTCCTCAGCGCTCCGCGTCGGATGAACGGGATGCGGTTCAGCGGCCATGCAGCAGGTCGCGGATCGCCTGAAAAACCGGCGTGGAACTGGCGGCGATCAGCCCCGGTGAGTCGAGCGGGATCGGGTCGCCCGGTGCGGCGGCCGCGGTGCACGGGCCGAGCGCGGCCCCCGCCTCGCGGGCGATCAGCAACCCGGCGGCGACGTCCCAGCAGGCGATGCGGCGCACCCAGAAAGCATGCAGCCTCCCGCAGGCGACATACGCGAGGTTGAGCGCCGTCGATCCGGTGCGCCTGACGGTGTGCACGTGGGGCAGCACGGCGAGAAAATCGGCCACCGCCTGGGAATCCGCCGTCACGTGCGGCGGAAAACTCACGGCAGCCAGTGCCTCGGCGGGATCCATGACGTCTGGCACCCGGATCGCGCGGCCATCGAGCCACGCCCCGCCCCCCTTCCGCGCCGAGAAGCACTCGTCGCGAAGCGGGTCATAGATGGCTCCCACGAGCAGTTCGTCGGCATCGGCCAGCGCCACCGACACGCAGTAGGCGGGAAAGTCGTGCACGTAGTTGGACGTGCCGTCGAGTGGATCGACGATCCACCGCAGCCCCCGCCCGGAGTGTCCGTCCATGCCGGATGCCGGCTGACCCGGGCCGCCGTCGGCTTCCTCGCCCACGAACCCGTGCGTGGGAAACGCCGCCGTCACCACCCGGCGAATCTCGCGCTGCGCCGCGAAGTCGGCCTCGGTCACGAGGTCGCGGGGCCCCTTTCGCGAGACGGCGAACTTCCCCCGCCACTCGCGGAGCACCTGCCCCCCGGCCCGTGCCGCCGCGACACACACCTCGAACGGATCGGGACCGGAACCGGCGGCCAGCGGCATGCGTCTCACCCTGAATCGAGTTTCGTGCGCCACGACTTTCCAGCGTGGCCCTGCGCCTTTTTAATGGATGCGTGGGCGAAGTGTCGCCTGCCCCCATCCGCCATCGAGGTTCGCGCATGACCGTCTCCGTCGCCACCCCCTCCTGGACCCTCGCCGGACATCGCGGCAGCTGTCGCAGGGGCACGTTCGCGGCCGACGTCGACCTCGACGATCCGGCGAGCGGCCTCGCGGTCCGATCGTCGCCCACCGACACCGGCTCCGTTCATCTGCTCGGGCTCGATCTCGCCGCGCGGTGCCCGCCGAGCGACCACTGGGTGCGGGGTTCCGACATCACGGCCACCTACGAGCCGAGCGACCACCGTCATCTGCGGGCGACCGCCCTGTGGCGGCAGCACGCCGGCGAATCCGACGTGGCGGCCTGGCAATTGATCGCCTCCGCGCAGACATCGCTGCTCGACAGCGACCCGGCCGTCGCCGTCGTGTCGAGCATCGCGGCGGCCGACTCGAGCTGCCTGATCCGCGGCCCCGCCGCAGCCACCTGGTCGCGCTTGCGTGCCGATGAACTGCCCCTCTCCGGCGTCACGGCCGTGCTCGTCCCGCGGCCGAACGCCGCCGCCGTGCTCGTGGCGGCACATCCGGGCGATGCGCCGCACCTGACGGCGTCGTGGACGCAGGGCCGAATCCGGCTCGTCTGCCGCCTGTTCACCGAGCAACTCGAAAAGGGCGTGCTGCTCCGTAGCCGGGTGCTCGGGGCGGTGGGGCCAGGCGGCTCCACGGCGTGGGCCGACCGGCTGCTCACCGATTTCCACGCCGCCCCGCCCCCGCTCACGACGTAATACGGATCACACGTGAACCTCGCGCAACCGGGCGGAATGAGGATCCAAGAAGCCCCCGGCGGGAGCCGGGGGATCCCCGGGCTTCCGCCCGGGGCTTTTTGAGAACAACGCGCGCGGATCGAGTATGAGTCGTACGGGAGGGAGCTGGGGGCGGAGTGCGGACTGCCAGTCTGCACTGCCAGCCGGCGCGGGGTTCAACGCTGGAGCCGCAGCTTGACGATCCACGGAATCCGGTCGTGACGGTTGTGCGGCCTGCGGAAGGAGCGCAGGAAGGAGGTTTTGGGAAGAGTTTCCAGGGGGCGCGGTAGGCTTGCGGACTGGAGTCTGTCATGCGGTTGATCGCGAGTCGGCTGGTCCACGCGGTGGCGCTTGGGTGCGCCCTCGTTGCCGGCTGCGCCGAGGTCGGGGGAGTGCTCAGGGCCGACGACGAGCCGTCGGCGGCCGCCGCGCCCAGCCGCGTGGGCGAAGTCGGGCCGGAGATCTTCTATTTGGAAGATGACGGCGGTCGGCTCGTGCCCGTGCCCGGGTTCCGCTACCGAGACTTCGTCGATCTGTTCCGCATGCAGGAGGGTCTGCCCGTCACGCTGCAGCCCCCGGCCGCGGTGCTCGAACGGCTGGGCGTGCGGATCGACCTCACCGCCGATCGGGCGACTGCTCCCGTGGTCGTGGAGTGCACCGTCAGGCAGACCCGCAGCGGCTGGGTGAACGTCCCGATCGAGTTGCAGGGCCTGCTGCTTTCTGGCACCACCCGTCACGACGGGCCTGGCCGATTCGTCGTCGATGCCGACCCGGGCACGGGGGGCTACCGGCTCTGGTTCGACCACGCTCCCGAGAAGGGCAGCGACGCGACGCACGCCGTCTTCCTCGAGGGAAGCCTGGCGGTCGATCGCTCCGCGGGCTCCGAAGGAGTGTCGCTGCGGCTGCCAGCGGCCACCGCGTCGTTCGTCGAACTGCTTTCCAACCGGTCGGCTCCCGCCGTCGTCGCGCAGCCGTCGCCGCCGCCGCAGCGGGTCACGACCACGGCCACCGCGAAAGGCAGCACGACCACGATCGTGGGGCTTGCCGGCGACGTGCGCATCCGCCTCTCCGAGACGGCGTCGGGTGATCCCGGTTGGAACGGCGTGCCCGAAGCCGCCGTCGAGAGCGTCGTGCGGATCGACGGCCGCCATGCGTTCACCGATGCCACGATCCGGCTGGCCAATCTGCCGCCCGACCGGAAGGTCGTTCGGGTGGCCATGCCGCCCGGCACTCTGCTGCGGAGCGTGCGTGCCCCGTCCTCGATCATCGGCCGTGCCGGCACGGCCGAGGCGCCGACCGTCGAGATCGCGATCGACCGCGACGCCACCGGTGCCTCGGTCATCGACCTGCAGTGTGAGCGGCCTTTGGATCCTTCCGACGCCCAGCCTTTCGAGGCCGTCGGCTTCGCGGTCGAGCAGGTGGAGTCCTGGCGGCAGTGGGGCCGGGTGAGTCTCCTCGTGGAGGGAGAATGGCGGGCCGAGTGGTCGGCGGGCCCCGGCATGCGGCGGGTCGATCCGCCGGCGGCGGCCCGGCGGCAGGGATTCGTGGCCGCCTTCGCCTATGACTCGCAGCCAGCCTCGCTCCCAGTGCAAGTGAAGCCGCGCCAGAGCCGCCTCGTGATCGAGCCCGAGTATCGCTACGAGGTCGGTGCCACGAGACTCGAAATGGTCGCCCGCCTGCGGGTGAATGCCAGCGGAGGTCCGGCGACCGCCGTCACCGTGGCGATCGATCCGAGTTGGAACGTCGACGAGGTTGGGCCGGCGACCGTCGTGGACATCGCCGCCGTGACGGTGGATCGCGGCAGCGTCACGATTCCGTTGTCGCAGGCCGTGACCGGCGACACGCTGATCGAACTACGGGCCAGCCGCGTCATCGATCGGGGGGCGACCAAGCTCTCGTGGAAGCTGCCCGCGCCACAGGCCAATCTCGTGACGCCCGCCGCCGTGATCGTCGCCGCCGCCAGCGACATCGAGCTGTTGCCCGACACCGCGGCCAGCGTCGGGCTCGTTCGTCAGTCCGCCGCCGGCGCGGCCCGTGCGGGGGCCGACTCCGCGGCGCTCGTCTATCGACTCGACCTCCCGCAGGGCAGCTTCGCGGCCACCCGCCGGTTCCTCGCGAGGCGGGTGAATGCAACGATCGCCGCCCGCGTCGACATCGACGAGACCGACCTGGTCGTTTCGGAGACGATCCGGCTCGACGTGGTGCACGTTCCGCTGCAATACGTGGAGCTCTGGGCGCCGAGGTCCGTCGTCGATTCGGGCACGCTGGAGGTGCGCCAGCGGCAAACGCTGCTCGATCCGTTCGAGGTCGCGGAACCGCCCGGCGAGCCGCCGACCGCGTTGGTCGATGGCGAGTCGGCCGTGTGCCTGCGGGCCATTCTCGTGGAGCCGCTGCTCGGCGTCGGGGAACTGCAGGTGTCGTTTCGCCTGCCCGTTCCGGCCGTGCCGGAAGAGACGACCGTCGCGGTGGACGTGCCCCTGCCGTTGCCCGCCGATGCGCGGATCGGCCGTCAGGCGGTCGCCGTGCAGGCCTCTGCGACGCTGGCCGTCGACGTGCGCGGCGACGGCTGGCGAGCCGAGACGAGGGGGGATGACGGTCCGCGGACGTGGACCACCGGAAAACCCCAGGACGCGCTGCCACTGGCCGTTGCCGGTCGGCAGCGGGCGGATGCCGCCGAGGGAGTGGTCGAGGCCACCTGGCTGCAGACGAGACTGCTCGCCGATCGTCGGGAAGACGTGTCCACGTACGTGATCGGCGGCAGCGGCGGGCCGCTGACGATCGCCGTGCCCACGCTGGAGGGCGTCCAGGATGGCTCGTGCTCGGCCCGACTCGACGGCGCGACGATCGCCACGGTGTCGCGGAAGGACGGCAGCGTCGTGGTCGAACTTCCGGCGGCCTCGATGGCTCGGCCTCGAATCCTCGAGATCCGCACCTCGGCCGCCGTGCAGGGGGCCGGCCATCCGCTGGCCCGCGCGATCGGGCTCCCGACTCGGGTCGTCCTGACCGCGCCGGAGTTCCCGGCGGGCATCGCCCAACGCCGGTTCTACTGGGAGATCACCGCCCGTCCCGACGAGCACCTGCTGGGGGCGCCGGCGAACTGGACGTCCCAGCAGCGGTGGCGACTGCGGGGGCTCGCGTTTCAGCCGCTCCCGGTCGTTTCGCGTCAGGCGATCGCCGCCTGGATCGAGCAACTGGCTCACGGAGCGTCAGGGCAGCGGGCGTCGACGCCCGTGTCCGAGCCGGATCTCATGGAACGCCGGGTCGTCTACTCCGGGGTCGGCCCGCCGGGCGCGGCGGCCGTGTGGATCGTACCGACCTGGTGTCTGGTGCTCGTGTGTTCAGGGCTCGCACTGGGGGCGGGACTCGCGCTGGCCTACCGGCCGAAATGGCGCCGCAGCGCGGTCGTGTTGCCCTCGCTGGCGATCGTCGCGCTGGCCGCGGCGGCGGCGCCCGGTCTGGCGGCCCTCGCCGGCCAGGCTGCCGTGCCGGGCATCGTCCTGTCGATCGTCGCGTGGGTGCTTCGAGCGATCGTCGATCGGCCGGTCGGCGTCGAACTCCGGCCAGCGGCCGCCCCCGTGTCTCCAAGTTCCATGACGCGCTCGCTGGGTGGACCACCGTCGCTGGTCGTCTCCAATTCGTCGCTCCGCCGCAACGACAGCCTCACGGCGGTTACGAAGCAGATCCCATGAGTGCGGGCATGACGCGCATGCGACGCTGGTCTGTGACAGGTATCGTGCTGCTGGCGGCGGGATGGGCCGTCGCATGCGGCGCAGGAGATGCCGAGTCCGTCGAGTTTCACCGGGTGCACGTGCCGGCCGGCCGGCTCGACGAGGTGCCGCTCGGCGACGAGCGGTACGTGCCGATGTCGGTGACGGAATTCGAGGCGGCCGTGGCTCGCGCAAACGGTCGCCAAGACCGTTCGGCCACGCTGCTGCCCCGCGGGGTTGCCGACGCCGTCACCTACACGGCCCGCCTGGATGACACCGGCGTTCTCGTCGGCACCGCGACCTGCACGATCTCGCCCGTGGCCGCGGCGGTGGCCCGGGCCTTGCCGCTCGGCGGGCTGGCCGCTCGCGAGGCGACGTTCGCCGGCGAGGCCGGCCCCCGCGACGCCGTGATCTTCGGCACGCCCGAGGACGGGAGTTTCTTGCAGGCGAGCGAAGGAGGAACGTATACGTTCGGGTTCATCTGCCAGCCGCTCGGCGGCGATGACGGAGGCTTCGTGCTGCCGCTCGTGCCGTCGCTGAAGACCACGGTGTACCTCACGCTGCCGCCGGGCCGTACGCCCATGCTCTTCGGCCCCTCGGCACGGGCCGCCGTCGTCGGTCCAGGCGAGCGTTCGACAGGCGACTCGTGGCGGATCGAGACGGGCCCCGGATCCGCTCTCGGAGTCATGCTCCGCGACAGCGATGCCTCGTCGGGAGGCTTCGCCGTCTGGTCGTCCATCGACATTCGCGGCGAACAGGCGTCGCTGGCGGCGACGGTACGGCCTGCCGAGCCGTGGAGCGGCGGGCCAATCGTGCTCGACAAGGATCCCTCCCTGCGGATCACGGCCCTCGAGGCAGGCGCGGCAGGCGCGGCAGGCCAGGCGGCGGAGGCGGTCGGCTTCACGGAGTCCGCCGATGGCCGCGTCGTCACCATCGAGGTGCCGGCGTGGCTGGCGAAGAGCCGTTCAGACCTGATCGTGCGCGGTGTCGCCCCGGCGGTCGGTTCGACGTGGCGACTGCCGCTCGTCGCCGCGTCGCAGTCCCGGTGGGCCGGCGGGGGCAGCGTCGTCACGCTCGATCCGGCAAACGGCGTGGCAGGGCTCGAACTCGACGACTGCCGCGTCGTGACGGCGGCCGTCGCGGATCGTTGGCCGCTGCCGCCGCGGCGTTCGACGGCGCTGCGACCCGACGAGTCGAGCATGCAACCGGCGGTGTTTCGCATCGAGGAGCAGGCGCCGGCCGCGGCCAGTCGCCTGACGCTGCGGCCGCGCACGCCGACCCTCGACGTGGCCCGCGTGACCACGGTGGAGATTTCCCCGCGGGCGTTGCTCGGCCGTGCCGTGTGCGACATTCGCGTGCTCGACGGCGAGGCATTCGAAATCACGGCGCGGATGGCGCCGGGCTGGATTCCCGATTCCGTCGAGGCCCTCGAATGGGTCGATGACGGCGTCGTCGGCGGATTGGCGGAGCAGCGGGCGACGGCGACGGCGTTGCCCATCGACTGGCGGTTCGTGCAGTCGCCAGGTGGCGACACGCTGCGAATCGGCCTGCCGGTCGGGGCGACCCCCGCCCGCGGTCTGGCCCTGCGGGTGACGGGCCATCGGCCCGGCATCCCGCCCGGCGCCGCCTTCATGACAGGCGACGTGGACATGGTGCGGTTCGACGGAGAGTCGGCGGGGTCCGCCGTCATCGACATCAAAACGGTCGCCGACTCGTTCATGGAGATCGACGATGCGCCCGTGGGCATGCTGCCGGCCGAAGGGAGGCTCGCGCGGCTCGTGGAGGAGGGCCCGGTTCGTGGACGGATTCCCGGCGGCGAACTGGCGGCCAACCGGCGGGCCCGGCTCGTGACGCGTCGACCGCCCCTCGACGCCGACGTCTCGGTGCGGCTAGAAGCCCGCGACGACCGGCTCACCGAGACCTTCACCGTGGCTTGCACGACGGAAGCCGGCGGACTCGACTCACTCGTGGTCGATTTCTCGGAGCCGATGGGGGAAGGCCTCGAATGGTCGGTCGTCTCGCCGGTCGGCATCGCGGTGACGTCTCGGCTGCTGGCCGCTGGCGACGTGGCGCGGCGGGGGGCGAAACCGCTCGAATCGGTTTCCGAATCGTGGCTGCTGGAATTCAGGCCGCCGATCGAGGAGGCGGCGGTGATCCGGGCGGTGCGGACCATCCCGTTCACCGCCGATACCCCGGTGCCCCTGGCCTGGGTGGCGGACGCCCGATCGCCGCGCGGAATCGTGACGTTGCTCTCGGCGGGGCCCCTGCTGCCGGAGGTGATCAATCATCGGCTGCTGGAACTGGCCCCGGCCATCGACGGCCGGGGAACGCGGCAGCGGGTCGTCGAGTTCAGTTACGGGGCTCCTGGACCGGCGGCCGGACCGGCGGCCGAACTGCGACCGCCGGTCGCGGGCGTCGCCGCCCGCGCCTGGGCGTGGCAGGAGGAAGTCACCTGCTGGTGCGAGGAGTCGGGTGCCGTGGACTGCGAGGCACGGTTTCAAATCGAGAACGAAGGCCGTGACGCCGTGACGCTCACGGCGCTCGCGGGGCATCGACTGCAGAGCGTGGAGATCGACGGCAGGCCGCTGCCCCTCACCGCGGTGGCGGCGGCCGCGAACGTGAAGGTGCCCCTGCCGGCCGCGGGATCGCGCGTCGAGATCGTCGTCCGCACCGTCCAGACATCGGACCCTCGCGCCGGGTGGTGGCAGGTCAGCCCACATGGCTGCGGAATCGACCTGCCCCTGCTCGAGCGGCGTGTCAAACTGCTCGTGCCGCCGAGTCTCGAGCCGCTCGCGGTGGAGGGGGCGTATCGGGAGGTCGATCCGGCTCAGGCAGGCTGGGCGAAGCGGCTGTTCGCCGTCCGTTCGGCCGACGATCGCGCGCGGAGCGAGGCGAGATCCTCTCATGGCGGGTTTCAGCCCCTGGCCTTCGTGGCCCGAGGCGGACGCGACGGCGGTGGCATCGTGATGCTGCACCGTCGGCTGATCACGTCGGCCGCGCTTCTTGCAGCCGTGTTCGCCGGTGGGCTCGCCTTCGGTGCGGCGCGTCGCTTACGCGGGGCTTCGGTCGTGATCTGTCTCACGGCGGCGCTGGCGGCGCTCTGGGCGCCTCCGCCGCTCTACGAGGTGGCGCGGGCATCCTGGTGGGCCGGCGTCGCCGGGGCGGCATGCGGCCTCGCGTCATCGCGGCCACGGTTCGTGGCGGCGGCCGTGCTGAGCTGGGGGCTGTCGACATCGGCAGTCGCGGGCGAGCCCGACGCCTATCGAGTCTTCGTGACTCCGGCTTCAGACGGCGACATGGCGCTCGTGCCCGAGCCGCTGTTCCGCCGACTGGCCGGCGCGTCGCAGTCGGCGGCGGCCGTGCGGGTGGTTCGCTGCGACGTGTTCGCGTCGGCAGCCGTCGGAACGGACGCGTGGCGGGTCGTTCTCGACGTCGATGCCGATGCGGGAGGATCGCTGTTGATCGACGCGCCGGAGCGCGGCGCGTGGAGTCCGGCCGAGCCCGTCGCCGGCGTGCTGGTGCGGCCCGTGGGCCGCGGTGTGCGGCTGACGGCGTCCGGGGCCGGGCGACTGCGAGTGCCCCTGCTCGTGGAGCCGCGGATCGAGCAGCGCGGCGGCCTCGAGATCGCGGAGATGCAGATGCCCGGCGGGGCCGTCGCCGCGGTGCACATCGCCGGTGCCTCGCTCCCCGCGGGGTCCGTCGCCTGCGAGCGGGCGGATGCCGGCGGGCCGTTCGTGCGGGTGGCCGCGGCCGATCCCACCGCCGCGGCTCCCGTGTTCGACGTGTCGGGCGCCGCCCGCTCGAGAGTGCTGCGGCCGCTGGATCCGCGCGACCGGCTCGCGGCGAGCCCGGCGTCCGCGGTGACCGTGAACGAGGTCTTCTGGGGACTCGACGCCTGCACGGTGGCCACCACCTTCAGCATCGACGCGGGCGCGGAGTTGTTGCACTCGCTGGTGCTGCGGGGCGACGACCGACTCGAAGGCCTGGAGGCGCTGACGGATGGCGCGGCAGCCGTGCTTCGGCCGCTGGAGCCGGGGCGCTGGGTGCTCGAACTGCCCCGGGACGCGCGGGGCAGGATGGTGGTGAGCGTCTCGTCGCGGATGCAACTCGTCGATCCCGTGGGCCGATTTCGCGTGCCGACGATCTGGCTCGATGGCGTGGCCGGAGAGCTCCGCACCGTGCGGGTGGATGCGGCCGCGGACCTCGACTCGGCGCTCGACCCGCCCGTCGTCGCGGGTGTCGCGGCGGCTGAGTTCACGGCCGCGGCGGCTCCCGAGGTGACGGTGCGCCGCCGCCGTCAGCGGGTTCGCGGCGTGCAGAATCTCGCTGTCACGTTCGGCACGGATCGGGTCACGCTGGCCCTTCGCGCACAGCTCGATGCGTCGTCGCTGGCGCTCACGCAGATCCCGCTACAAGTTCCCCCCGGCTGTGTCATCGACCGCGTCGCGTTGCAGGACGACGATCTGCTGCCGGCGGAAGGGGGCGTGCAGCGGAGCATCGACGTGGTCTGGACGCGGCAGGCGACCGATCGTGTCGTCGTGATGGTCCAGCAGCCCCGCGCGGGCCGGTTTCGGCTCGCCGTCGACGCGCGGCTGCGGATTCGCCCACCCGGCCGCGGGCGTCTGCCGCTGCTTCGGGCGCAGATCGGAGGAGCGCCACTCGTCGTCGCCTGTTCCGGCGAGGCCACCAGCGGCTTTGCCGTGCACTTGGGAGATGGCCCGAGGCCGGGAGGCGCGGCCGACGTCGTGGAGGTGTTCGACGACGAGCCGGGGCCAGAGTACGTGATCGAGCGGCTGGATGCGGGCGACGCCGCGGCCGTCACCGCGGCGCCGCCTCCGGCTGCGGCGGAGGAGCTCGGCCTCAGCCGTGTGCAGGGCACCGATGTCTTCCTGGCGCTCGATGGGCGGGGGCGGGCGCGCGGAGCCGTGCGGTTCGATCTCGTGACGACCGAGTCGGCCGTGCGGCTGCAACTGCCGACCGGCATGCGGTTGTACGATGTGCTCGTCGATGGAACGGACGTCGTGACCGTGCCGCGGACAGCCGACACCTGGGAGGTGCGGATGCACGGAACGGCATGGCCACGGACGGTGCTGGCCGTTTTTGCAGGCGATGTCGGCAGCGGCTTTGCCGAAGGGAGGCCACTCAGCCTGACGCCGCCCGCGGTGGTGGGCCTGCCTGCAGGCGAGGTGCTCTGGACGGTGATGCCGCCCCCGGGGGTCGAGCTGCGGCTGGCCGAGCCCGCTCGCCCGCTCGATGCCGCCGCACGCGGCCTGGCACGCCGCGGTGTGGAGCGGCAGCATGGGGAGCGTTTCAAACGGGCGATCGCTGCCGTCGACCCGCGACAGCACGAGCGGCTGCAGTCGCTCTTCGACCTTCGGCTCGGCGGGGGTGTCACTGCGCCGGAAGCCGCGTGGCAGCGGGCCGTCGGCTGGAATGCCGACGAGGCCCCCGATCCGGCTGCCGCCTTGGCGGCGACCGACGGTGCCGCGCCGCTGACGCTGCGGGCGGTTCGCCAACCCAATGTCACGACGCCGGGGCGGGCGCTGGCCACCTGCGGACTCGTGCTCGTCGCCGGGGTGGCCTGGGCCGTCATGGCCAGGAAAGCGGGGCGACGCAGGCAAGCCGAAAGCGATCTGGCCCTCGATTCCGACCACCGCTAGTGTCCGCCCCCCACGGCCGGATTGCAGGGACGAAATGGATGTCGTCCGCCGTCCATCGCCGGGCACGGAGGCAGGATGCGCATGCGGAGCGGATGCACGACGGAACGTCGCCGGTTCGGTACCCAGGTCGTTTTCTGGTGCGCGATCGTCGCGGCGGCCTCCTCGAATGCCGGAACCGCGCTGGCGGCCGGCTATCGCACCGCGAACTTCATCGTGGATGCCCCGACGGAGGCCCTGGCCCGCAAGATCGGCGACGCCGCCGAGCAATATCGCCACACGCTGGCGCTCGAATGGCTCGGTAACCCGCTGCCGCGGTGGAGCCGCCCGTGCCCGATCACGGCGCAGGTCGCCCCGCACCTCGGCGCGGGGGGCGCGACCAGTTTCGTCTTCGATCGCGGCGAGGTGTTCAACTGGACGATGACGATCCAGGGCAGCGAGGAGCGGATCCTCGATTCCGTGCTGCCGCACGAGGTCACGCACACGATCTTCGCGAGCCACTTCCGCCGCCCGCTGCCCCGGTGGGCCGACGAAGGGGCCTGCACGACGGTGGAGCATCCCGTGGAGCGGGCCCGCCAGCACCGGCTGCTGATCGAGTTCCTGACCACGCAGCGCGGGATCGCCTTTCCCGACATGTTCGCGATGCGGGAGTATCCGGCCGACGTCCTGCCGCTCTACGCCCAGGGCTATTCGCTCGCCCGCTACCTGATCGACCGCGGCGGCCGTCACAAGTACGTGGCGTTTTTGGCCGACGGCCTGGCCAGCGAAGATTGGTCGGCCGCGCTGCGGTCGCACTACGGCGTGACGAGCGTGGCCCAGATGCAGCACGTGTGGCTCGACTGGGTGAAGCAGGGCTGTCCTGCGCCGCCCGCCACGATCGCCGCCGTCGCTCCGGCCACGCAGTCGGCCTGGGGTGCGACGACCCGCGGCCAGAGCCCGGATCCGGTGGCCGCAGCTCCGACGCCGGCGGCCATCGCCGCAACGCCCGGCCGCAAGTCGATCTACGCGATGCAGGCCCGCCGCACGGG
>CAZXIG010000056.1:0-14508 GCA_964640405.1 uncultured Candidatus Kuenenia sp. | reverse complement strand
AGGTGCGGACCCGCTGCTCGGGGACCATGCGGCACACCTGATAGGTGCACGTCCGAACCCGCTGCTCGGGAACCATGCGGCACACCTGGTAGGTGCGGACCCGCTGCTCGGGGACCATGCGGCACACCTGGTAGGTGCACGTCCGGACCCGCTGCTCGGGAACCATCTTGCACACCTGGTAGGTGCGAACCCGCTCCTCCGGCACCATCCGGCAGACCGTATAGGTGCAGGTCTTCACCCGCTGCTCGCGGACCATCGTGCAGACCTTGTAGCACTGCTTCTCGACGATGGTCTCACGCTCGTAGCGGACGCAGTTGACCTGCTTCTCGCAAACCGTCGGCACCCACACCTTCTTGCAGATCTTCCGCGGCGGGCACTGCTCCTGCACCTTGCAGACCTTGCCCGGCACGTAGCACCGCTTGCCGGTGCACGGATCGCAGGTCCAGCAGCCCGGCTCGCGGATGCACCGCGTGATCACCGGTCCGGGAACCTCGCACTCCTCCGTCTCCCAGTGGCCGCTGCACACCTTCACGGTCTTCGTGTAGTGCACCGGCTTGCAGACCGTCTTGCAGACGTCCCGCTCGCGGGTCTCCCACACCGGCTTGCACACGGTGTATGGGATCTCCTTCGTGCAGACTTCCTTCACCGGCTTGCAGACCGTGTAGGTCTCCTGGCGAGTCTCGTACACGGGCTTGCAGACCGTGTAGGGGATCTCCTTCGTGCAGGTCTCGTAGACGGGCTTGCAGACGGTGTAGGTCTGCTCGCGGGTCTCGTAGACGGGCTTGCACACGGTGTAGGGGATCTCCTTGGTGCGGGTCTCGTAGACGGGCTTGCAGACGGTGTAGGTCTGCTCGCGGGTCTCGTAGACGGGCTTGCACACGGTGTAGGGCACTTCCTTCGTGACGGTCTCGTAGACGGGCTTGCAGACCGTGTAGGTCCGCTGGCGGGTCTCGTAGACGGGCTTGCACACCGTATAGGGGATCTCCTTGGTGAGGGTCTCGTAGACCGGCTTGCAGACGGTGTAGGTCTGCTGGCGGGTCTCGTAGACGGGCTTGCACACCGTGTAGGGAATCTCCTTCGTGATGGTCTCGTACACGGGCTTGCAGACCGTGTGGCGGATCTCACGCGTCCGCGTCTCGTAGACCGGCTTGCAGACCGTGTAGGTCTCCTCGCGGGTCTCGTAGACGGGCTTGCAGACGGTGTAGGGGATCTCCTTCGTGCAGGTCTCCCACACCGGCTTGCACACGGTGTAGTTCACCGTGCGGGAACGGGTCTCCCACACCGGCTTGCAGACGGTGTATTCGACCTCCTTGAACGACTTCTCCGTCTCGTAGCGGACGCAGTCGATCTCCTTTTGCTCGACGACCTTCTCGCAGACCGTCTTGTAGCAGGTGACCTCCTGCTTCTCGTACACGACGTCCTTGACCATCCGCGTCCGCGGGGCGGCGCAGCTCGGTTCGACCGTCGCCTCACAACTCGGTTCACTCGCACAGCCGTGCCTGAAGCTGACCGGGGTCGCCTTCAGCACGCCGTGCTTGTGGCTGGCGAGCGAACAGAACGAGGCCTCGGCCCGGGGGGCCGACGCCACGAAGCTGATTGCTGCCAGTAGCCAACACAGCCACTTGCTTTTCATGATTGCCGCCCCGAGCGGGGCGGGCTCCTGGAAATGGAAACAACCTCTGGGGAACGAACACGCAGCGCGCAGGGATGGCGGACCATCCCCGCACTCTGAAAACATCGACCACAAAAACCCCGCAGGTTGAACACTCAACGCAATCAACCGGGCTTTTCCAGAGCCCCAGGCGCGTTACATTCGGCACAGCCGGAACGGCACGACCGGTTTTCTTGGTGATCGCCTCCCCTGTCGGTAGAGTCGGGCGGCGTTGTCCCCGGTTCGATCGGCAGGCTTTGCCATGACGGAACCCCAGCCCCAGTCCCAAACCCCGTCGCTCCCGGCCGGCGAACTGCCGTCGGATTCCGCGGTGCCGAAGGTGGTCGTCAGCCGCCTCAGCCTCTACCTCCGCGAACTGCAGCGGCTGGAGGCATCAGGCCAGCAGACGATCTCGTCGGGCCAGCTCGGGCACCTGCTCGGGTTCAGCGACGCCCAAGTGCGGAAGGACCTCGGCTTCTTCGGCCAGTTCGGCTACCCCGGCGTGGGCTACCGTTGCGACGAGCTGATCCGCGCGATGCGCGACATCCTCGGCACCAACCACCCGTGGAGCGTGGCGATGGTGGGCGTGGGCAACCTCGGCCAGGCGCTGCTCGGCTACCGCGGCTTCGGCCGCCAGAACTTCGCGATCGCCGCCGCCTTCGACGCCGACCCGGCGAAGGTGGGACAGGTGGTGCAGGGCCTCCGCATTCAGCACATCGACGAGCTCGCCGAGACCGTGAAGGCGAAGGGCATCCGGCTGGGGATGATCGTGGTGCCAGCGGCGCGGGCCCAGGAGGCGGCCGATCGCCTCGTGGCGGCGGGCGTGGAGGGGATCGTGAACTTCGCCCCGGTCACGCTCGCGCTGCCGGCGAACGTGCAGAACGTGGGCGTCGATCTTGCGATCGAGCTCGAGCAGCTCTCGTTCGCCGTCACCAACAAGCTGGCCAAGCCGGCCGAGCCGCCGCCGGCTCCGTAAAGTGATCGACCCGCTGTGGCGGGGGTTCGGGGCTGCCCATGCCCTCTCGCCCGGCCGCTCACTTCGGGCATCCTGCCCTTCGCTCGCTCGGAGGCGGCTGCGCTCCGCCATCCTGGCTGCGCTGGCCGCCTACGCCGGCTCGAGGGCATGGGCAGCCCCTCACGGCCGCTTTTCCGGCATTGCGTTCCGGGCATGGCACCGCCAGAAACGCTATCTTGGTGAGAGTTCTGCCCGATGGTGTAACGGTAGCACAAGGGATTTTGGTTCCCTTTGTCTAGGTTCGAATCCTAGTCGGGCAATTGCCGGATGTTCGCCGGATTGCGGCGGGTTTTTCCGCCCTCTATACTCTTTCGCCGACCAAGCATTTTCCTTCAGGAACCGCTCGTGAACTGCTGACCGTCGCCGCGATTTTCGCCGACGGTTTTCGATGCCGACGCCGTGAGCCGCCACCGCGGCACCGTGCGTCTTTCTCCGCATCCGCGTTCACCTGCCCTCGCCCCCGTCGTCGCGTCACGTGACGACCGCCGTTCCTGGAGCCCGCCATGCACCACGCTTTTCACAGCTTCGTTGCCACCACCATTGCCCTCGTCTTCGCCGTGCTGATCGCCGCGCCGAGCCGCGGCGATACTGTCTACGCCGTCAGCAACAACAACGGCCGAATCATCCGCTACGACTCAGCGAATCCTGCGGGAACGGTGGTCACGCTGTCGGGCACGGGACTCATCACCAGTGCTGCCGGCCTTGCGATCGGGCCGGACGGAAATCTTTACATCGGTGAAGCCGGCGATAGAGGGTCGATTGCGCCGTCAATCAAACGGTTTAACCTGACGGACAACACACTCTCGACGGTCTACACCTTCTCCGCCTTCGACGTGTTTCCTGGCAGCCTTCTTTTTAAGGATACGGACTTGCTCGTCGGTCGCAATCCTTTTTTTGGAGATACCGGCGCGATCGTGAAGGTCTCAAACGCGACGAGCGGGCCCATTTCCGTCAGCGACTTTACGACAGGGGGCGAACTTGCCAGCAGCCCGGGTCTTGCCATCGCTGCGGATGGAACGCTTTACGTAAGCGACCAGACGTACAACTTTAGTTCCGGGATCGCCTCCGGCCCGGTCAAGAAGTTCGATGCCGTTGGAGCATACGCCGGCGAAGCGATTGCCAGCGGGTCGTCCGGTCTTGCTGGTCCCACCGGACTTGGGATTCGAGGCAACTCGCTATTCACTTCAAGCATCATGAACGGCTCCATCCTTCAGACGAATCTGCTTGGCAATTCAACGACAGTCTTCGGGTCGGCGGGTGGGCCGTTCCAAGCATCGACTCTGGCGCTGCTCTCCGACGGCGGCCTGATCGTCGGCAGCGCCGGCGGCGGCGGAGCCATCTATCGACTCGATGCCTCGGGCAGCGTGGTCGACACGTTCAACTCCGGTCTCGGCACGATCGGCGGCCTCGTCGTGGCACCGGTGCCCGAGCCCACGACGCTCGTCACGGCGGCGATCGGGCTTGTTGGTGCGATTGCCTACGGCCGCCGACGGAGTGGCCGACGGTCATGAGCAGAATTCGCCGCGGCGTCACGCTCGTCGAGTTGCTTGTCGTCGTCGCGATCATCGGCACGCTCGTCGCCATCCTGCTGCCCGCCGTGCAGACGGCCCGCGAGGCGGCGAGGCGAAGTAGCTGCACCAACAACCTGCGGCAGATCGCCCTGGCCTCCGCCAATCACGAGGCGGCCCGCGGCCGGCTGCCGATCGGCGCTGAATCGCGGGAGTGGGCGGCCCGGCCCGACTTCCCTCACCAGTTCTTTCGCTGGTCGCTGCTCGCGCACCTTTCGCCCTACTACGAGGAGGAGCAGCTGCTCAAAGGGCTCGACCTCACGGTGCCGCTCTACATCGGCCTCACCCCCGACGCGATCGCCCCACAGAACAAGCCGATCGTCGCGCTGACGGTGCCACTCTTTCTCTGCCCGGCCGATCGCATGACGGCCGTGTCGAGCCTGTTCGGCCCGACGAACTACGCTGGCTGCACCGGCGGCGGTGACGGGGGAGGCACGCCGTTCGACACCAACGGCCTCTTCGGCATCAACTCCCGCACGCGGCTCAAGGACGTGACCGACGGCCTCTCCAAGACGGTGGCCTTTTCGGAGAGCCTGCTCGGCGACGGGCCGACGGCGGGCCGCACCGCGGCGGGCATCACGGCCGCCACCGGCTACGGATTCGTGTTCGTCGCTCCGCTCACCGACGCGGCCTGCAGCCGCCCCTTCTACTACAACTTCACCGACCTCCGTGGATTCTCGTGGGCCAACGGAGAATATCGGACCACGCTCTACAACCACGCCCGGCGGCCCAACGACCCGACGCTCGACTGCCTCGCCGCGCTGATGAGCACGGCCGACCTGGCCAGGATGTACGCCGGCTACGGCTGGCGGGCGGCGCGGAGCCGGCATCCCGGCGGCGTGAATGTGGCCATGGCCGACGGCTCGCTGCGGTTCGTGGCCGACGACGTCGATTCGGCCGTATGGAAGGCCGCGGCGACGCGGGCCGGTGGCGAGTCGCTCGCGCTGCCGTGAGCCGCAGCCCGTCCCTAGGGTTTCGGCGCGTGGGCCTTTCGCAGGGCGTCGAGCACCTTGCGGATGTCGGCGGGCAGCGGGCTCGTGAACCGTAACTCCTCGCCGCTCACCGGATGCACGAATCCGAGTTCGGCCGCGTGGAGCATCACGCGGGGGGCCCGCGACTCGTCCTTCGCCTCCAGCTTCCGGGGCGCCGAGTACACGCGCTCGCCACAGACCGGATGGCCGGTCTCGGCCATGTGGATCCGGATCTGATGCGTGCGGCCCGTCTCGAGCCGGCATTCCACCAGCGTGTAGGCATCGCCGAAATGTTCGACAGGCGCCACGTGCGTGATCGCGAGCTTGCCGTCGTCCGAGCCGGTCGAGCCGCGGCGACCGTCGCCGCGGTCGCGCAGGAGGTGCGACCGGATCGTGCCGGTGTTCACGCGGCCCACCACGAGGGCGAGGTAGCGACGGTGCGTCGTGTGCAACCGGAACTGCTCGGCGAGAATCCGGCTGGCCGGCACGTTGCGGGCGAAGACGACCAGGCCGCTCGTCTCGCGATCGATCCGGTGCACGGCCCGCACGGGCGGAATGCGGGTCCGCTTCGCGCCGCGCTGGGCCAGCGAGCCGCGGGCGGCGAGGAACCGGCCGATCGCGTCGGGCACCAGCTCCTCGAGCGTCGGCTGCAGCTGCCGCCGCTTGGCCGGCCACGACGCCTCCTCGTGATGTCGCGTGGTGGTGAGGCCCGTCGGCTTCTCCACGACCACCACGTCGGCATCGACGTGCACGATCCGCACGTCGTCGGCCTTGGGTAGCGGCGCGGCCGCCACGTCGAGCACCTTCACCACCTCCCCCTCCTTCAGCCGGCGGGCGACGTCGGTGCAGATGTTGCCGTGGATCAGCACGTGCCGGCCGCGCACGAGCTTCTGCACCCGCGACCAGCTCGCGTTGCCGAGCCGCGGCCGCAGGAACGCCGCGAGCGTCTGTCCGCGGTCGGCGGGGGTCACGTGGTGCACGGTTCCGGGGTGCTGCTTCATGGGGGCGGTGGGCCTTGGGAATCCAGGCTGGGCGTCGTGAGGTCAGCGTCGCAGACGGGGAGGTGTCTGCAAGTGGGGGGCGGGCCGATTCGGGAGGTTTTTGCCGCGAGATTGACCGCCGCGGCCGGCGGATGAAGAGTGACCCGCAACGCCCAGGGATGCAACTGGCCGCTGATGCGGGCGTGGGAGGGGCATGAACGACCCGACGGTTTTGGCCGGTATGCGGTTCGTCGAGGTCGTGATGAGAAGCGGATTGTGTGCCTTTCGGAAGCCGAAGCGTAGGCGGTTTCCCGTGGCCGGCGGTCACGGGTTCAGCCTCGTGGAGCTGCTGGTAGTCATTGCGATCATCGGCACGCTCGTCGGCCTGCTCCTGCCGGCAGTGCAGCGGGTCCGGGAATCGGCCCGCAAGACGGCCTGCGGCAACAATCTGCGGCAGACGGCACTCGCGACGTCCACCTACGAATCGGGCCGGAAGCGTTTTCCGACGGGCTGCGATCGGATGCCGACGCCTGATCTGCCGGCAGGCACGCTCCACGCGTGGACGTCGTCGATCCTCCCGTTCTTGGAAGAGGCGGAACTGGCGGCGCGGATCGACTACTCCCGCGAGTGGAACGACCCGGCCGGCAACCGCGCCGCCTCGAAGCGGAAGATCACCGCCTATGTCTGCCCGTCGGGCGTGCTTTCGTACGTCGGCAAGGCCGACTACTCGGGCATCTCCGGCGCCTGGATGCTCGGTGTCGACGGCGTGCCGTTCCTCGGCGCCGCCGGACTGACCAACGGCGTCCTCGTGCCGCGGGATCAGCATACGGGCCACGTGCGGGCTGCCCACGTGACCGACGGGCTGAGTGCCACCCTGCTCGCCGCGGAGTCGACCGACCGCGGCCCGGCCCCTGGCGAGGATGTCGATCCCGAAGATCCCACGGGCCGCTGGGCCGTGCACAACTGCGGCCCACAGTCGTCGGGCTTCATCAACACAGAAACGAGCGACATCCGCAGCCTGCATCCGGGGGGCGCCCAGGCGGCGTTCGCCGACGGCCGCGTGGCGTTTCTCAACGAGTCCATGGACCCGGTCGTGCTGGCCGCGATCTGCACGCGAAACGGCGGCGAAGCCCAGGCTTCGGCCGCGAGCGTGCCGTGATGCGTCCCGCCCGAGCGGCAACGCCGGAACGCGATCCGCGGGGGGCTCGTCGCCTCCGGGCATGGCATCGGTGTTCAACAAGGTTCTCGTTCGAGGAGATTCCGATGAATCGTCGGGTTGCAATGGGTCTGTTGACGATGGTGGTGGTGGCGGTCATGGCCGCTCCGGCCGAGGCCGGCGCCGCGGGGGCGCGGGGCACGAAGCGAACGGTGTCGATCAAGGTGTTCAACGACACCTCGGACAGCGACATCTATGTCGTCGGCATCGGGGAGAAACAGGCGCAGAACCTGCCCCAGCCGGTGACACTTTCGCTCGCCAACAAGAACGGCGGGGTGTTCATCGCGCCGGGCAAGTCGAAGACGATCCTCGTGCCAGGAGGCAAGGGGGCGCTCGTGGCGTTCTGCGCCGACGAGTTCGTGAAAGGCCAGCCGTTGCCCGAGCCGGGGGGGGAGGCGCTCTACAACCTCAGCCCCGGGTCGAAGACCACGGCCGGGGTGTACGAAGCGCATGACAACGGCGCCAGCACAGCCGTCAATGGCTGCCAACTGAACGTCACCATCCCCCGGATGAACCTGAAATGATCCCTCGCGGGCCCGTGCGACGCGGGCTCGCGGCTCCGCTCGTCGCGGCCACGGCTGCCGTCTTCATGGCGGCGCCGTGGCTCGACCAGCGGCTCGTGTGGGCCGCCTGGATCGGGGTGGCGATTCCACTCGCGTGCATCGATCGGATCCGGGGCTGGTGGGGCGAGTGCTGGACGCTGGCCGGGGCGACGGCCGCGATCGCGATCGCCTTCCACTGGACGCCGGCGGCGCTCGCCTACGCGATGGATGCCGATCAGGCCACCGGCGTGGCCATCGCGGCGCCGATCGTGTTCTGGGATGCATTGCGACTGGCGGCGCCGCTGCTCTTCGCCGCCCGGGTGCAACCCGATCCGCTGCGGGCGTGGGTCCCGGCCGGTCTGCTGGCCGTCGCCATCGAGGCGGTCGCGCCCGCCGTCTTTCCGTGGAAGCTGGGATATGCCCAGGCCGCCTGGCCGGTGCTCGTGCAGTCGGTCGATCTCGTGGGCCCGGAACTTTCCACCCTGGTGCTCTACGCGCACGCGGGCCTGCTCGTGTGGCTCGCCCATGCGGGCTGGCGGGCGCCGCCGCCGCGAGCGGTCGTGGTCGCCGCCGCCGTGTGCGCCGCGAACCTCGCCTACGGAAGCTGGGCGATCGTTCACTGGACGCACGTCGTCGCAGCGGCCCCGACCTTCGACGTGGTGCTCGTGCAGGCGAACCCGGAGGAGGAAGGGGGCATCGATGCGCTGCGTGGGTTCACGCGGCGCATGACCACGGCCACCTCCGGCACGACCGGCCTCGTCTGCTGGCCCGAGTGCAGCGGCGGTTGCTATGCCGACACGCTCGCGTCGCTCGCCGATCCCGAGCGCGTGCTGGAGCACTCGCGGCCGCCGCGGGCCGGCATGCGTCCGCTCGACGAACCACCCTGTCCCCTGCTCTTCGGTGGCAAGAGCTACCGCGGCCATCCCGAGAAGCCTCGGGACCTGTATCAGTCGGCGCTGCTCATCGACCGCGATCAGACGATCACGGGCCGGTATCACAAGCGGCACCTGATGCCGTTCGGCGAGTACGTGCCCGGCGAGGACGTCTATCCCGACATCAAACGCTCCTTCCCGATGCAGGAGGATCTCTCGGCCGGGACCGATGCGCACGTGCTCGCCTGTGGCCCGGCGCGGATCGGCGTGATGCTGTGCTACGAAGACATGATCCCGGAGGCGGCCCGATCGCTGGTCGCCAATGGCGCCACCCTGCTCGTGTCGCTGATCAACGGGGCGGCGTTCACCGCGCCGCTCACGCTCGAGCAGCATCGGATGCTGGCCCGGTTGCGTGCGGTCGAAACGCGCCGTTGCCTGCTGAGGTGCGCCGCCACCGGCGAGACGTGCGTGATTTCACCGATCGGCACGATCACGGCGGCTCTGCCGCTGCACGACCGCGGCGCACTGGCGGCACGGGCACCGCTCGTGGAGGGCCGGACGCTCGCCAGCCGGACGGATCGGCTCTTCCCCATCGGCTGCGGTCTGGCCATGGCGCTGGTGGTCTGGCGGGGCCGCAGACCCGCGAACAACCGTTTCCCTTGACCGCGTTTTGGCCGGTTTTAGACTCTGTGGGGAGGTCTCACGTTCGCAGCCTCCGCTGTTTCACAGGCTCCGTGAGGATCTCTTCGTGCCCGGCACATGCGTCATCGGTCTGCAGTGGGGCGACGAGGCCAAGGGCAAGCTCGTCGACATCCTCACGGCCGACCACGAAATCGTCGTCCGCTACGCCGGCGGGGCCAACGCCGGGCACACGGTCGTCTCGGGCGGCCAGAAGTGGAAGCTCTCGCTGATCCCCAGCGGCATCCTCCGCGACGGCGTGGCCTGCGTGGTGACCGGCGGCGTGGTGCTCGACCCCGCCAGCGTGATCAAGGAGATCGACGGCCTCGAGTCGCGGGGCGTGCGGATCGAAGGCAAGCTGCGGATCAGTGACCGGGCTCACGTCGTCTTCCCGTGGCACGTGGCCGAAGACCGCATCCTCGACGGCAGCGTATCGGGGGGCGAGGCGATCGGCACCACCGGCCGCGGCATCGGCCCCTGCTACCGCGACAAGGTGGGCCGCGCCCTGGCGATCCGGCTCGGCGACCTCTACCGCGACGACATCCGCGACAAGATCGTCCACATCGCCGGCCTCAAGAACCGGCTCCTCGCCGCCTGGCAGGGGAGCGGCACCACGGCGACCGTGCTCGACCCCGCCGCGATCCATGCGGAGTATGCCGCGTATGCGGAGCGGCTGCGGCCGTTCGTCTGCGACACGACCGCCTTCCTGCTCGACTCGGTCGAGGCCGGCAAGCCGCTGCTCTTCGAGGGCGCGCAGGGGGCGCTGCTCGACATCGACCACGGCACGTTCCCCTACGTGACGAGTTCCAATTCGTCGGGCCTCGGCGTCGCCAGCGGATCCGGCGTGCCCAGCCGCTGGGTCGATCGGGTGATCGGCGTGGTGAAGGCCTATTCGACGCGGGTCGGCGGCGGCCCGCTGCCCACCGAGCAGGACAACACCACCGGCCAGTACATCCGCGACCGCGGCAACGAATACGGCACGGTCACGCGGCGGCCCCGGCGGTGCGGCTGGTTCGACGCCGTCGCGGCCCGCTACACGACCCGGCTGTCGGGCGTGGACGAGCTCGCCGTGATGCTGCTCGACGTGCTCGGTGGTCTCGATGAGCTCAAGATCTGCACGGCCTACGAGATCGACGGCGTGCGAACCAACCAGTTCCCGAGCCAGATCGACGACCTCCGCAGGGCCGTGCCGGTCTACGAAACGCTCCCCGGCTGGCCGGAGGAGCTCACCGAGGTGCGAACGTATGCCGGCCTGCCGGCGAACGCCCGTCGCTACGTGGAGCGGATCGGCGAGCTGCTCGGCCGGCCCGTCTCGTTCGTGTCGGTCGGCCCCGATCGCGCGCAAACCATCTTCTGCGAATCCGCCACTCGGGACGCCCGCCCATGGCCACGCCCCCAGTCCCGCACCCCGGCCCCCGCGTGACCTCGCCACAGCCCGAGAACGGCGCCGATCGTCTGCCCCGGCACGTGGCGATCATCATGGACGGCAACGGCCGCTGGGCGCAGTCCCGTGGGCTGCCGCGGGTCGAGGGGCATCGCCGCGGCGTCGCCACGGTGCGGCGGATCACCGAACACTGCGCCCGCCTCGGCATCGAGCAGCTCACGCTCTACTGCCTGTCGAGCGAGAACTGGCGCCGCCCGGCCGCGGAGCTCTCGTTCCTCATGCACCTGCTCGAGCAATACATGATCGAGGAGCGGTCGCTGCTCATGCGGGAGGGGATTCGCCTGGCGATGATCGGCCGCCGCGAGGGGCTGCCGGACGCCACGCTCGCGGCGCTCGATGCGACGGAGGCGATGTGCGCCGCCAACACGGGCATGCGGCTCTGCCTGGCGATCAATTACGGCGCTCGCGGCGAGATCGCCGATGCGGCGCGGAAGCTCGCGGAGGAGGTGCGGGCGGGCCGGCTCGATCCCGCAGCCATCGACGAGGAGCTGTTCGCCAGCCGGCTCGACACGGCCGGCATGCCCGATCCCGACCTGCTCGTCCGCACGGCGGGCGAGATGCGGATCAGCAATTTTCTGCTGTGGCAGATCAGCTACGCGGAACTCTGGGTGACCGACGTCGCCTGGCCCGAGTTCACCGAGGCCCATTTCGACGAGGCGCTCGCCGCCTTCGCGGGGCGCGAGCGGCGGTTCGGAGGGCTATCGATCTCGTGAGCACGCCAGCTTCCACCACCGCCCGCAGCTCATTCGCGTCACGTCTCGTCGTGTCGGCGGTCGCCGTCGCGGTGATCGCGTCGCTCACCTGGGCCGATGCCGTCGGCCTCGGCGGGGCGCAGCCCGTGTGGTGGCTCCTGCCGCTCGCCGTGATCGTGGCGCTCCGCGGCACGGTCGAGCTCGCGGCACTGTTCGCAGCCCGCGGCATCCACCTGCGGACGGGCGTGGTAATGGCCGCCGCCGTGGCGATCGTGCTCTCGGCTGCGGCCGGCGGGCAGGCAACAGCGGCTACCGGCAGCCTCTCGCCGTTGGCCACGCTCGGCTGGACGGCCTTCGCCTGCGCCGCAGCCGGCGGCCTCGTGATCGCGGCCGAGATTCCCGGCTACCGCGCCGGCAATGGTGCGCTCGACCGCGTGACGGCCGGCACGTTCACCGCCCTCTGCCTCGGCCTGCCGCTGGCGTTCATGGTGGCGTTGCGGCTGCTCTGCGTGGAGAACCTCGGGCCCGAGCAGCGCGGTCCCGGGCACCTCGGCGTGCTCCCACTCGTGAGCCTGATCGCCGTCGTGAAGGCGGGCGACATCCTCGCCTACGTGGTCGGCTCGCTCGTCGGCCGCACGAAGATGTCCCCCGTGCTCAGCCCGGGCAAGACCTGGGAGGGCGCCGTCGGCTCGCTCGCCGGCTCGCTCCTGGCGTCGTGGCTCATCTTCGAGAAGTCGGGCTTCGTGGCGGAGGCGCGGCCCCTCGGCGGCTGGATCGTATTCGGCCTCGTCGTGGGAGTCGCAGGCATGCTCGGCGATCTCGCCGAGTCGCTCGTGAAGCGCGAGCTCGGCGCGAAGGATTCCGGCCGGCTACTCGGCGGCCTGGGGGGCGTGCTCGACCTCATCGATTCACTCGCCTTCGCCGCCCCCATCGCCTGGCTGCTCTGGGTGGCGTAACCCCCTTCCTTCTCCCAATGGACCAGCGAGGGGCTGCCCATGCCCCGAGAGCCGGCGTATGCCGACCAGCGCAGCCAGGATGGCGAAGCGCAGGCGGCATCGAGAGAGCGAAGGGCAGGATGCCCGCAGCGAACGTCCGGCGCTCGGGGCGTGGGCAGCCCCGAGCCCCCGCCACAGGAGGTCGCAGGCCGAGCCTCCCCAAACGGGGTTTTTCGGGGGAAAACGGGGGCATTTTTGGCGGGGTATAGTAGTGGTGTGGTTGCACCCGCCCCTGACGACCGGCGGCGACACCAGTCGCCCCGGGAATCGATGACGCGCACGACAATCGCGGTGGTCGACTCCAAACGGCTCGTCGCCGTGTTTGGGCCGCGCGACCAGCATCTCCGCCGCATCCGGTCCGCCCTCAACGTCGGCGTGTCGGCCCGCGACGATTCCATTCGCATCGAAGGGGAGGAGTCGGCCGTCGCCCGAGCCGCCGAGATCTTCGAGGAGCTCGATCGGATTGCCCGCGACGAGGGCACCGTCGCCGCCGAGCAGGTCGATCGGCTCGTGTCGGTGGCCACCGGCGAGAAGCCGCCGGAGCGGCATGCCCCGATCGAAATCCAGCAGCCCGGCAAGCAGCTCGTGCCGCGGTCAGCCGGCCAGGCCGCCTACGTGCAGGCGATCCGCGACCACGACGTGGTGCTCTGCACCGGTCCCGCCGGCTGCGGCAAGACGTTTCTCGCGGTGGCGATGGCGGTGTCGTACCTCCGCGCGGAGCGGGTGCGGAAGATCGTGCTCGCGCGACCGGCCGTCGAGGCCGGTGAGAGCCTCGGCTTCCTGCCCGGCGACCTGCAGGCCAAGATCAATCCCTATCTGCGGCCGCTCATGGACGCGATCCGCGAGATGATGGATTTCGAGGCGCTCAAGCGGCTCACCGAGCAGGACATCGTGGAGATGATCCCGCTGGCCTACATGCGCGGCCGCACGCTCAACAACGCCTTCA
Organism: uncultured Candidatus Kuenenia sp.; assembly: GCA_964640405.1. GTDB lineage: Bacteria > Planctomycetota > Planctomycetia > Pirellulales > UBA1268 > QWPN01. The sequence continues at coordinate 938 of CAZXIG010000056.1, read as the reverse complement.
TCATTCTCGACGAGGCCCAGAACACGACCGTGTCGCAGATGAAGATGTTTCTCACGCGGCTCGGCCACGGCTCGAAGATGGTGATTTCGGGCGACACGACGCAGATCGACCTGCCCCCCGACCGCACCAGTGGCCTCGTCGATGCCGCCCGCCGCCTGGAAAAGGTGACCGGCTGCTGCCGCGTGCAGCTCGGCGGCGCCGACATCGTGCGACATCCGCTCGTCCAGCGGATCGTCGACGCCTACGACGGGTGAACGCCGCGATGCCGAATTCCTCACCCTCGTCGTTCCGCCGCCGCCGCCGCTCGGGCGCGGTCGATGCGCCCCAGGGCTTCTTCGGCTCGCTGCTCGAGACGGCCTCCCGGGGCGACGTGCTCCTGCGGCTCGGCCTGTGCCTGGCGGCGGCTGCGGTGCTGCTCGTGATGCTCCACGGCTGGGAGGAGCCGTTTCCATTCCAGCAGGGATCGGTGCCGCCGCGGGGCGTCGTGTCTCGGGTGCCGTTCGAGCGGCCCGACGCCGAAGGCACCCGCGAGGCCCAGCAGCGATCCGCCGCCCGCGTGCGGATCGTCTATGCGCAGGACAAGGCCCCGATCGTGCGGCTCCGCGACGGTCTCAAAAACCGCGTCGCGGAGATCGCCGCCGCCGATGGTCTCGGCCGCGTGTCGAAGGAGGCCTGGCTCGAGTTCGCGCCGGACGCCGGCCCGGCGATCGAGCTGGCCGTGGCCGCTGAGGCCGCCAAGGCCGAGCCCCCGGTCGCACCCGAGCCGCCGGCCGAAGAGGACGAGAAGCCGGCCGCCGATGAGGCGAAGGCCGGCGCAGACGACACGGCGAAGTCGGACGAGAAGAGCGAGCAGGACGAGCCGAAGCCCAAGCCCGACAAATCCCAGCCCGACAAGCCGCAGCCCGACAAGCCGGCGGATCCTCCGGCCCCGGATCGCG
>CAZXIG010000055.1:0-14723 GCA_964640405.1 uncultured Candidatus Kuenenia sp. | reverse complement strand
GAATTCAAGGACGTTCGCGACTTCGTGGACGAGCTCGAGCCGATCCTGGCGGAAACCAACCTCCAGGACAGGGCGTAGTCGCGGCCGCGGTTCGGGGCTGTCCACGCCCCAGGATCCGGACGTTCGCTACGGCCCTCCAGGCCTCCGCTCGCTCGATTCCGACTGCGCTTCGCCATCCATGGCTTCGCTTGTCTCCATACGCCGGCTCCTGGGGCATGGACAGCCCCTCACGTTGCATCAAGCTCGGCGGTAATCTCCGCGGATGCCCCCCGTCTTCTCTTCGAGGCGGATCCGCTCGACCTGCATGTCGGGATCGATCGACTTGCACATGTCGTAGATCGCGAGGGCCGCGGCCGCCGCGGCGGCGAGTGCCTCCATCTCCACGCCGGTGCGGGCGGTGGCCCGCACGGTCGTCTCGACCGCGACGGTGTCGGCTCCCTCGAAGCCGATCGACGCCTCGACCGAGTCGAGCGGCAGCGGATGACAGAGCGGCACGATGTCGCTCGTCCGCTTGGCCGCCATGATCGCGGCCAGCCTGGCGGTCGCGATCGCGTCGCCCTTCTCGAGTTCGCCGGCCCTGATCCGTCGGATCGTCTCGGGGCGGGCCCGCAGCCGGGCGGTGGCCCGCGCCGTGCGGAGCGTGACCGGCTTCCCGCCCACGTCGATCATCCGGATGCCGTGTGGTGTCGAGTTCATGCCGCTCATGATAACGGTGCCCAAAACAGCACGGGCCGGCACGCCTGGAGGCGGCCGGCCCGTGGCTCATTTCCGGTCGGGGAGGCGGCTCACACGAGCTCTTTCTTCGCACCGATCAGGGTGCGGAGCCGCTCGGCGAGCAGGGCCACGTCGAAGGGCTTCTTGAAGCTCTCGTTGACGTGCGCCCGGTCGATCGTGATCTGCGAGCCGTCGTCGGGCAGCAGGGCGATCACGATGGTGTCGGCGTACTCGGGATTCCGCCGCAGGTTCTGGCAGATCTGCTGGGCGTCGATCCGGCCGATCGAGTAGTCCACCACGATGCAGTCGGGATGGAAGCTCTCGGCCTGGATGCCCGCCTCGAAGCCGCTGGCGGCCACCTGGATCTTGAACGACCGCTCGACCGGGAGGTGCTTCTTGAGGTTCTCGATGAGCACCTGGTCCTGGCCGACGAGCAGCACCTTGGCCATCGCCTCGTCCTCGAGGTCGCCCAGGGGCATGCCGTGTTCCTTGAGGAACTTGATGAGATACTCCCGCGGGATTCGCCGGTCCTGGCTGCCCGGGATCCGGTAGCCCTTGAGGCGACCGGAATCGAACCATTTGCTCACCGTACGCGGTGCGACTTTACAGATTTTGGCGACCTGGCCTGTCGTGAAAACCTTCATCACAAGACTCCCTGTGGATCTTTTGTGTCCGGAAACGTTTTGGCCAGTCCGCACCGGATCACGGTGGAACGAAGCCCCCCCGACGCGGATCGATCGCACGCATGGGGACGGCCGCGTCGTCGTGCCCCACGATGGCCGGCTGAGCGCGGCGGGGGCGTGAGAGAGCGGCCTCCACCCGCCGACACCCACGCATGGGTGCCCTCGGGCGAAGGCAGCGGCTCGCAGGATTCCCCCCCTGCTCGATGCCCCGCACCGTCCTGCCGAAGCCGGACACGTTCGTGACATCACCGTCCAGGTGGGTAGATCGAAAAAACCTGTCGTGCGACTTGAGCCGTTCTTTCGGGAGGCGCCGGTGGCACCGCCTCGTCCGTGCGTCACGATGCTGCGGAATGCCCGGAAAACGCGGCCGCGGGCTCGCTGTCAAAAAACCGCCGTCCGGGGGCACGTGCTCGCCGCCGGCGGATTTTGACGATGCGTGCTTGTTCGGAGTGGTGCGCCAACTCCGGCAGTCAAAATTCACCGTCGGCTGCGCGCGACCCCCGGCCGGCTCCCGCTTCTTGATCAGGCCGCCTTCGTGGCGGGGCGGGTCGCGGCGGCGGTGGACTCGAATCGCACGCTCACCCGCTTCGAGACGCCCGACTCCTCCATGGTCACGCCGTAGAGCGTGGTGGCCGCGGCCATCGTCTTTTTCGAGTGGGTGACCACGATGAACTGGGTCGTCGAGAGAAAGTCGCGGAGCACGCCCACGTAGCGGTCGACGTTGGCCTCGTCGAGCGCGGCATCGACCTCGTCGAGCACGCAGAAGGGGCTTGGTCGGGAGTGGAAGATGGCCAGGAGCAGGGCGACGCAGGTCATCGTCTTCTCGCCGCCGGAAAGGAGAGAGATGTTGCGGGGCTCCTTGCCCGGGGGGCGGGCAACGATCTCGACGGAGGTCTCGAGGAGGTCGACCCCCTCTTCGAGCACGATGTCGGCCTGGCCGCCGCCGAACAGCCGTTCGAACAGGTCGCGGAAGTGGCCACGGACCGTCTCGATCGTGTCGCCGAGCAGCCGCCGGCTCTCGTCGTCGATCCGCGTGATCAGCTGCTCGATCGACTCTTTCGCATTCGCGACGTCGGCGAGCTGCGTTTCGAGCGCCGTCAGCCGCGTCGTCAGTTCCTCGGCCTCGTGGAGCGCCTCGAGGTTCACCGTCGTCATCGAGGCCAGCTTCCGCCGCAGTTCCTCGATCTCGCGGTCGAGTTGGGCCCTGTCGGCGGGAATCTCGACGGGCTCGGGTTGGCCGCCGCCGGCCGAGCCGGGGGCGATCGCCGAACCGTCGGCCGCGGGATCGCCGGCGTCCAGAATGCCCGCGTCCAGGTCGATGTCGTATTCGTCCCGAATCCGCTCCACGATTCGGGCCCGACGGTGACGAGCCTCTCCGGCCTCGAGCTCGCGGGCGTGTGCCATCTCGGCCAGCCTCGCCGCTGCGGCGCGGGCGTCATCGAGCGCGCCGGCCGCCCGCCGGCGACGGTCGTCGAGCGCCTGCGCCTCGGATTCCGTCGCGACGAGCACCGCGGTCGTCCGCTCGAACGCGCTCACGGCCTCGGCATGGGCGGCACCCGCCGATAGCAGTTCGAGATCGTGTTCTGCGAACCGCCGCTCGGCGTCGCGGAGTTTATCCACGGCAGAGGCCACGTCGGCGCGGCGAGCCTCGTGAGCAGCCGCCCGGGAGGCGGCCGCGTCGCGGCTGCGGGCGAGTTTCTCCGTGGCCGTGGCCTGATCGATCCGCAACCGCTGGATCTCGTCGATGAGTTCGCTGCGGCTCCGTTCGACGGAATCGACCGCCGACTGTGCCTCGCGGACAGCGTCGAGGGCCGCGGCCAGACGGGGTTCCGTGTCGGCGAGGGTCGCGCGGGCGGCTTCGAGTGCGGCGGTCGCGGCGACGGCCCGCTCGTCGGCCGCCCGCAGATCGCGTTCGGCGGCGGCGATGGCCGCTGCGGCCGCGTCGCGGTCGCGGTGGACGCGGTCGAGCTGGCCGCGGGAGGACGTCTGGGCGTCGAGCGCCTCCTGACGCCGGGCCTGTGCCTGGCGGAGATTCGACTTGAGCGCCTCGGCCGCTTCCTGCAACGCCACGATCGCGGCCTCGCGTTCCGCGACGGTCCGGGTGAGTTCGTCCCGCCGCTGTTCGGTGGCCCGCAGCTCGGCGCGTCTCGCGACGAGACCGGAGGCAGCCGCCGGCGTGCCGATCTCGAAGCTGCCCTCCGCCGAGAGACAGTGGCCGTCCTGCGACACGAACAGCGTGCCGGCCGGCGCGGCGGCCAGGAGCGGCAGGGCATGCTCGATCCGCTCGACGACCCAGGCGCGGCCGAGCAGGCATTCGAGGAGCCGGGCCTGGCGGTCGTCGCCTGTGAGGTCGGATGATGCGAGGTCGGCCTCGAGCAGGCGATCGAGCCGGCCGACGATGCCGGGCTGTTGCGGGAGCTCGAAGGGGGGCAGCGGCCGCAGGGTGTCGGCCGCCAGGAATCCGATCCGTCCCCCGGCGGCGAGCACGTCGCGGCCGGCATCGGTCGCCGCCCAGTCGGCATGCCACCGCACGGCCTCGTCGAGTGCGTCGATCACCAGGCTCTGGGCGACGTTGTGGCCGAGGGCGCCGAGGGCTGCATCGACGAGGGGAGCCCAGGCGACGCTGGCGACGACGAGATCGGCGAGCGTGCCGGCGAGCCCCGGCACGCCGTGCGAAGCGGAACCCAGCAGCCGGCGGGCGGCGTCGGAGAGGCCGTCCTGTCGATCGACGAGTTCGCGGAGCACCGTGGCCCGCTCACGGCTGGCTTCGAGCTTGGCCTGCCAGCCGGCCAGCTCCTGCCAGGCCGCCTGGATCGACTCCGCCTGGTCGCGCTGGGCCGACTCGAGCTCCTCGACCTCGCGGCCCACGGCGGTGGCCCGGGCGGCGAGCGAGGCGAGATTCCCCTCGGAGGCCGCGACGTTCTCGGCGATCCGCGCATGCTGAAGCCGCGCGGCATCGACGACCGTGCGGGCGGCCGCGGCCGCGTTCCGTGCCTCGGCCACGCGCGTGTCGGCGAAGCCGCAGGCGGCCTCGTGCCGCAGCCGTTCCTGGCGGCACTCGTCGAGGCTGCGGGTGGCGGCCGCGAGCCGTTCGCGGGAACTGTCGGCGTCGTCGTGCGAGCCCGCCGCGGATCGCTCGCAGCCGGCCAGCCGGGCGGCGCGGTCGGCGAGTTCCGCGGCGAGTGACTCGATCGCCAACTCGGCCTCGGCGCGGGCGGCGGCGGCGAGGCGTTCATCCTGCCGTGCGGCCGACACGCGGAGCGTCGCCTGGGTGATCTCCCGTTCGAGGTCGCCGCGGCGGGCCCGCAGGAGGGCGAGCGTCGCCTCCGCGGCGGCGGCCCGCTGGGCGTCGCCGGCTACGGCGGCGCGGGCCGCGGCCAGCCGTGGGGCGAGCGACTCGAGCGCCGTGGCGACCGCCGTGGTCTCTTCGGCGGCCAGGGCGCCAGCCTCCTCGACGTCGGCGAGTTCCGTCCGCACCGCGGTCAGGGCCGCATCGACCTCCAGCACCACGGCGTCCACCTCGGCGAGGTCGCGGCCGGCGGCCGCGAGCCGCAGGGCCCGCAGCCGGTCGGTCATCTGTCGCCAGCGCCGCGCCCGGGCCGCCTGATGCTTCACCGTCTCCAGCCGGCTCGCCACCTCGCCGACGATGTCGGCGAGACGTTGCCTGTTGAGCTCGGCCCGCTCCAGCCGGCGCAGGGCTTCGGCCCGACGCGTGCGAAACTTCGTGATGCCGGCCGCCTCCTCGAACACCGCCCGCCGGTCGCGGCCCGACGCCACGAGCAGCGCATCGACGCGGCCCTGTTCGATCACGCTGTAGGCTTCCGTCGCGGCGCCGGTGCCGGAGAACAGTTCGCGGATGTCGCGAAGGCGGGAGGTCTCGCCGTTGATCAGGTACTCGCTCTCGCCGCTCCGCTGCACGCGACGGGTGATCTGCACGTCGGGGGCCGCGACGGGCAGTTCGCCGGCCGCGTTGTCGAAGGTCAGCGAGACTTCCGCGTAGTTGAGCGGCTTGCGGCTCTGCGAGCCGGCGAAGATGACGTCGGTCATCTCCTTGCCGCGGAGGCTGCGGACCGACTGCTCCCCGAGCACCCACTTGATCGCATCGACGACGTTCGACTTGCCCGAGCCGTTCGGGCCGACGACGACGGTGATGCCCTCGGGGAACTCGAACCGCGTGCGGTCGGCGAAGCTCTTGAAGCCGAAGAGTTCCAGGGCCTTGAGCCTGGTCATGAGGCCTCGTCCGCGAGCGGTTCCCCGCGGGCGGACGCGGTCGGATCGTCGGCGTCCGCGGGGATGTCGCGCGCTTGTCGGGACGCCTCCTCGTGGATGCTCTCGCGGCCGTCGAAGTCGTGGGGCACGGCGTCGAAGGCGAGCCGGCTGGAAAGGGCGTGTCGGCCGCTGGCCTGCTGCAGGAACTGCACCACGTCGGGATAGGTTCCACCCGATTCGATGATCGCCCGCACGATCGCGTCGGCGGTCGCATCGACCTCCGTCGACTGGTCACGCTCGCCGGCGGCGAACCGGCTGACGCGGGCCTGCGAACCTTCGACGACGACCACGATCGACCCGCCAGCCTCTGCCCGCAGGCCGTCGGCCACGGGATGATCGGTGCCGAAGAACACGATCTCGGGTCGGTAGCTCCGCGTGACGTGCACCAGCGGCGGCCCCTTCACGTCGAGCACGTGGAGCGAGCAGGCATCGCCGAGCCGCTCGCCGCGGACGAGCGGAAGGTTGCGATCCATCTTCCAGAGGGCGCGGAAGGCGCCGTAGCGGGTTTCGGCGCTGGCGCTGGCGAGCAACGATTGCAGCGCGTCGATGCCGTTTGCATCGTCGAGCACGCCGAGGGCGGCCAGGGCAGCGGGGCGGGCGCTGCGGAGCGTGCGGGCCGCTTCGGCGAGGTGCGGGGCGGCGACCGATTCGCCCAGATAGGCGAGGGCTTCGGCGGCCGCGAATCGAATTTCGGGATCCTTCGAATCGAGCGCCTCGCGGAGGGTCGGGATCGCGTCCTTGCCGATCGCCTCGAGCCGCAGGGCGGCCGTGGGCGCGGTGACCGGATCGGCGAGCTGTCGCGAGAGCAACTGAAGCCGCGCGTGGCGTCCCTCCGGCGGCTCGATCACCGCCACGCTCTGCACCACCCGCAGGTAGCGGCCGAGGTTGTGCCGGTAGACGGGGGGCACCTCCAGGGCGATGTAGCGGTCGGTCCGCGGCGTGGCGACGCCCCGCTTCGAACCCTTGATCACGGCGTGGAACCGACGGTTGATCCAGTCGCCCAGCCGCTTGGACATCGCGAACGAGCGGTGTTCCGACGCGAGCACGAGCCCCAGCTCGCGGTCGGTGAGCGAGATGCCGCCACCGGGCACTCGAGCCCGCAGTTTCGATTTCGAATCGCGGGTGCCGTCGGCCACGGGATCGACGAGCACGGGGCCCGTCGCGAGGCCGAGTTCGTGCCCGTCGCGGATCGTGTTGCCGAGCACCGCCATCTCCGCGAGACGCGTCTCCATCAGCCAGCCACTTTCGAGGCTGGTCGTCTCGTTGTCGGGCGGCACCTCGAGGTAGACGTCGAACCGATCCCCCTTGCGGACGCCGGGGGGCAGGAATCCATGAACCCAGACGAGCGACGTGCCGGGGGAGGCGAGCAGCCGATTGGGCTCAACTACGCCGCGAGATTGCATGTCGGCCAGGAGCACCTGTCGCTGCGGTCCCGGCGGCGGGTCGCTGCCGGTGTTGGCCAGGCCCGTGACGAGCGCCGCATGCTCGATCCGCTTCGTGCCCAGCCCCCACGGGGCCGCGTAGTCGCCGACGAGCCGTGTGCTCGCGTCGAGCTTCGCCAGCGCCTCGATCTCGGGGGACTGGCTGCGGATCGCCGAGCCGGCGCAGCCAACGAGCGCGACGGCCGTCACCATGGCGGCGAGCGAGCAGACTCGGGTTGCGGGGCGGGGGGGCATGGGAGGCGGGAAAGTAGGAGCGGGCGTCGCGCCGGTCAAGATGGGTATTCGGGAGTTGCAAACGGGGCAGGGCAGTCCCCGGGCTTCCGCCCGGGGCTTCTTTCGACCAAAGGATGGCTTGGAGGGTGACTGGACGCTTGCTAGGGTTCGCCCCCCATGACCGCACCGACCGCTGGAGAACGGACCGTGACATTCCCGTCGACCGCCCTGGCCGGCATCCACGTGCGCTGGATGATCCGCCGCGACATGCCCGAGGTGCTCTTGATCGAGCGCGAGGCGTTCGAGTTTCCCTGGTCGGACGAAGACTTCACCCGCTGCCTGCGGCAGCGGAACTGCATCGGCATGGTGGCCGAATACGCCGACTCGGTCGTGGCATTCATGATCTACGAACTGCACCGCTCGCGGCTCCAGATCCTCAACTTCGCGGTGCTGCGGTCGCACCGCCGGCTCGGCATCGGCACGCAGATGATGCGGAAGCTCGTGGCGAAGCTGGCTCCCGAACGCCGCGGCCGGATCGCGCTGGAGGTGCGGGAGACGAACCTGCCGGCGCAGCTCTTCTTCAGGACCGCGGGCTTCCGCGCGACCTCCGTGCTCAAGGACTTCTATCAGGACACGACGGAAGACGCGTATCTGATGGAGTTCTCGCTCGAGGCCGAATCGGAGCGCTCAGTGCCTCGCCGGCTGGCCGGCTGACGCAATCGCGCCGATCGCCGCCACACGCCGCTGCAGGCGGTCGAGCACGTCGGCGTGTGACGAGCCGGCGGCGAATGTCGTGAGCAGCGGCGCCCCGGCGGGAATCGACGCGCCGGCGCAGGGGACGTCGGCGAGCGGCGGCCAGTCGCGCTCCGCATCGAGAAGCGGGTGGCAGGCTGTCTGCATCGCGGCGATGTCGGCAGGGTCGATCCGCAGGTCGCCGGCGGCGAAGAGCACGGCCTTGCCCCAGATGGTCGTCGTCGGACTCGCAGCCACCGGGCGTGGCGGCTCGGCGCCGCAGGCCGCCAGGTGCACGGCGGCGAGCGACTCGCCGGTCGCCCGCTCCACGAGCTCCATCGACGCGGTCGGCCGGGGATTGATCTCGATCACGTGCGCGCGGCCGGATGGCTCGACGACGAGGTCGGCGCCGATGAGACCGGCGAGGCCGGCGGCGGCGAACGCCTCGGCCAGGGCGTGGCCGAGCCGTTCGAATTGGTCGCGAAGCGGCGCGGCGAGCGAGGCCAGCGGCACGTCGAGCGATCCGCAATACGCCCATGGCCGGGCATGGCACCAGCCGAGGCCGACCAGTTGCCGGCTCGTTCCCCAGAGTCGCGGCTGGCCGCGTCGATCGACCACGAAGGCCGCCGCCCACGAATCTCCGGCAACGCATCGCTGCCAGATGTGCGTTTCGGGATCGCGGGGACCGGTTGCGCGATCCCAGAGGGCGATGCCTCGTCCTCCGGCGGAGGCGAGCGGCTTCACGAGAAACGAGCCGTCGCGGGGCACCGCCGACGGGGTGGCGAACGTGTCCGGAAAGCCGAGCCCCGCTCTGCGAACCACCTCGGCCAGGCGGCGATGGTCGCGAACGGCGCGGGCTGCGTCGGGCGACGTGCCGAGGAGTGGTCGGGTGCCGGCCAGTTCGGCGATCAGCCGGGGATGATTCTCGAGCGCGCCGGTGTAACACCACGGCGCCGGCGGAAACGTGGCGACGGCCTCGACGAGGCTCTCCGGGTAGTGGCGATCACGTCCGCCGACGGCCACCGCGTTCGTGGCGATCGCCCGCAGGTCGGCATCGCCGAACAGATCCGCGGCATGCACCGACCATCCGGCTCGCTCCGCCGAGCAGGCGAGGCTTCTGACGCTCGCGCCCACGAGCACCAGGTTCGGCGGCACCGCCCTGCGGCTTGTCGTCATGGGGGAAAATGGTATCCTGCCGGGCCAGTTTCGAGGCAGAATTCCATACTTAGGGAGAGTCACACGATGTCGATGTTCATTGGTGAAGCGCTGGCTGGTGACGGGAACGAGATCGCCCACATCGATCTGCTGATCGGCAGCAAGGACGGCCCGGTCGGCGTGGCGTTCGCCAACGCCCTGGCCCGCCAGAGCGAAGGCCACTCGAACCTCCTGGCCGTGCTCACCCCCAACCTCGCCGTGAAGCCCGCGACGGTCATGATCACCAAGGTCACGATCAAGGGGGCCAAGCAGGCCGTGCAGATGTTCGGCCCCGCCCAGGCCGCCGTGGCCAAGGCCGTGGCCGACAGCGTGGCCGCTGGCGTGATTCCGAAGAGCGAGGCCGAGAACCTCGTGATCGTGTGCGGCGTGTTCATCCACTGGCTCGCCGCCGACGACAAGAAGATCTACGACTACAACTACAAGGCCACGATGGACGCCATCTCCAACGCCATGAAGGGCAAGCCCACGGCCGACGAGATGATCGCCGGGAAGGACAAGGCCGCCCATCCGTTCAAGGGCTTCTAGTTTTTACGGCGGCGGGGCCATCCATGGCCCCCGCCGCCTTGGCCTGCCGCGGGTGCAGCCGAGGTGCACCCGGGCAGGCGGCGGCCGCACGTGCCGGGCGAGATTCTTCATGCCGAAGCGAATTCTGATCCAGCTCGATTGTGATCCGCAGCCGAGCACGTTCGATGCCGTCGTGGCCGTCGATGCCGGCGCCGACGTCCTGCTCCGCCACGGCGGAGTCACGCCGGAGAACGTGGTGCCGCTCGTGCATGGCGGGATGTTCACCCGCGGCGGCGCGGATCTCGCCTCCACCGCGATCTTCATCGGCGGTTCGGACGTGCCGACGGCCGAGGCGGTCGCGGCGCGGGTGCGGGACACGTTCTTCGGGCCGGTGCGCATGGGCGTGCTCGTCGATCCTTCGGGGGCCAACACCACCGCGGCCGCTGCCGTCGTGGCCGCGGCCCGGCATCTGCCGATTCAACCCGGTGAGAAGCCGCAATGCCGGGCGCTGGTGCTCGGTGGAACGGGACCCGTGGGGCAACGGGTCGCCCGGCTGCTCGCCCGCCGCGGAGCGGCCGTGAGCGTGGCCTCGCGAAACCTGAAGCGAGCCGAGGAGGTCGTCGGCCGGATCGCGGCCGTCGTGCCGCAGGCGGCGGTGTCGCCGGTGGAATGGACGGGCGTGGTGCGGCCCGACTCGGCGCTGGCCAAGCTCGTCGAGCAGGTCGACCTGATCGTCGCGGCCGGGGCGGCCGGTGTGAAACTGCTCGACGCGCCGGGGCGGGCCCTGGCCCGTGCGGCGAAGGTGATCATCGACCTCAACGCCGTTCCGCCATCGGGCGTCGAGGGGATCGTCGCGAACGACAAGGCCCGGGTCGACGGGGCTGCGGTCGTCTACGGCCCCCTCGGGGTCGGCGGCACCAAGATGAAGATCCACAAGGCGGCGATCGGGAAAATCTTTTCCCAGCCCGACGCGTTCCTCGACGCCGAAGACCTGCTCGCCCTCGGCGAGCAGGTGTAGCCTCAGCGTTTCTTGGGCTTGTCGCGGCCGAGCAGGGCGGCGATCGCGATCAAGATCGTCGTTCCGACGAGCAGCATGATCAGGTTGCGGCGGCCGCGACGGATCCGCTTCTCCTCGTCGGTGAGCCGCCGAAGCTCGAGCGTGCCCTCCTCCGTCTCGACGGTGAGCGTGGGCTCGCGGAACTCCATGTCGCGGTGCCGCTCGACGGGCTGGGAGGCAGACTCGGTCAGTGACGTGGCCATCTCCCGCCATGCCGGATCCGCCCCGGCTGCGGAGGCTCCCTGGGCGGCCGAGCTGCGGGCCACCGCGGGAGGCGGCGGGGGCATCTCCGGCTCGGGCACCAGAAACCGTCCGTCGCAGACCGGACAGACCGCGAGAGCGCCGACGAGGTCGTCGCCGACGGCCAGGGCCGCCGCGCATTTCGGACAGGCGACCGCGAAGAGTTCGGGCTCGGAGGCGACGTCGAGGATGTTCATGAGGCGGTCGGGGGCGACGGCGATCGATCGGCGGTCCGAACCCGTCGAGAGGCGACGGCATCGATGAGCCGGGGCATGAATCGTGCCGCCAGAGCGTAGCCCTTGGCCTGCCAGCCGGGAAGGATTTCGCGACGGCGACGTTCGAGGCCGCGGGTGATCGCAGCGGCCGCCTGCGCCGCGGGCATCTGCCGGCCGCGCGACCACGAGGCCCGCTCGCCGGCCACGAGACCCTGCCAAAACTCCGACTGTGTCGGCCCGAGGCTGGCCAGGAGCACATCGATGCCGTGCGGGGCGAGTTCGATCCGCAATGTGCCTGCCAGCGATCGGAGCGCCGCCTTGGCGGCGCAGTACTCGGCGTGCCAGGGCAGCGGGTGATAGCCGAGGATCGAACCCACGAGCACGATCGCCGGATCGCCGCCCCGCTCGAGCAGCGGCAGGCAGCGGTGCACGAGGTCGGCCGGCGCATGAAAATTGACGGCGAAGATGCGGTCGAGCGTCTCGGGCGAGGCATCGCGAAACGGGCCGACCGCGCCGCTGCCCGCCACGCACGCGCAGACGTCGAGGCCGCCGAGGCGTTCGGCGGCGAGTTCACAGAGCCGGTGTCGGAACGCGGGGTTCGTGACGTCGCCGGCCTCCGTGAGCACCTCGCCGGCGGTCGCCTCGCGGGCCAGGCTCTCCAGGCGGTCGGCCCGCCGTGCCGTGGCGAGCACGCGGGCGCCGCGGGCGGCGAGGTGCAACGCCAGCGCCCGGCCCACGCCCGATGAACCGCCGGTGACGAGCACCCGCAGACCCGTCAAGCGGCGCAGTCCGCTGCGGCGAACGCTTGGAGGAAGCGGGGCGGGCATGGGCCGATGGCTCACGAGGTGGAGAGCGGGCTCTCGGCGACGGGGGCGGCCGGATGAACGTGCGGCCGTACGGTCGCTTCGGCCGGATCGATCCTGCCGAGAAGCGCCGCCGGGATGCGGCAATGGACGACCATCTGCTCGTCGTGGAACTGCCGCGAGAGCACCTCGCCGTGTCGGCCGAGCCAGGCGAGGAGCCGGCCGTTACCGGCGGACGTCTGCACGTCGATGTCGCGGAAGCTCCGGCCGAGACAGTCGCTCACGGCGCGAGCGAGCTGCGGCAGACCGGCGCCCGTGCGGGCGGCGATGCCGATCGCGTGCGGATACCGGGCGAGCAGCCGGTCGCGGGCCGGCGCGTCGGGAACGGCGTCGAGCTTGTTGAGCACGAGCAGCGTGTCCTTCTCGTCGACGCCCAGTTCCTCGAGCACGCTGCGCACCGCCGCGATCTGGGCGTCGACGAGCGGGCTCGAGGCGTCGGCCACGTGGAGCAGGAGATCGGCCTGTCGCGTCTCTTCGAGGGTCGCCTTGAAGCTCGCGATCAGCCGGTGGGGCAGGTCGCGGATGAAGCCGACCGTGTCGCTGAGCAGCACCGGCCCCCAGCCCGGCAGCCGCCAGCGGCGGGTGCGGGTGTCGAGCGTGGCGAAGAGCTTGTCTTCGGCGAGTTCGGCGGAGCCGGTCAGCGCGTTGAGCAGCGTGCTCTTGCCGGCGTTGGTGTAGCCGACGAGCGACACGGTCATGTGCTCGTGCCTCGCGGCCACCTGCCGCTCACGGCGGCCGTGGATGGCGAGCAGTTCCTGCGAGAGATCGTGGATCCGCTTCTCGACGAGCCGGCGGTCGACCTCGAGCTGCTTCTCGCCCGGGCCGCGCATGCCGATCCCCATCTTGAGCCGTGAAAGGTGGGTCCACATCCGCTTGAGTCTCGGCAGCGAATACTCGAGCTGCGCGAGTTCCACTGCGAGCCGGGCCTCGTAGGTTCGGGCCCGGGCCGCGAAGATGTCGAGGATCACCTCGGAGCGATCGAGCACCTTCGCCTCCAGCGCCTGCTCGAGATTCCGGGTTTGGGCCGGCGAGAGGTCGTTGTCGAAGATCACGACGTCGGCGTCGTGGTGCTTCACGAGTGCCAGCAGCTCCTGCACCTTCCCCTTGCCGAGATAGGTGGTCTGGTCGGGGCGGTCGCGCCGCTGCGTGAGTTCCGCGACCACCGTCGCACCCGCCGTGGAGGCGAGGCCCGCAAGTTCCTCGAGCGGATGCTCCGGGTCGGCCGGCGCGTCGAGAAACACGCCGACGAGCACCGCCCGCTCGCTCTGCACGCCCGTGGTGCGAATCCGCTCCTTCAATCCTCGTCCTCCGGGTTCCAATCGGCGGAGTCGTCCGCCGCCGCGGAGCCGTCGCCGCCCGCGAGTTGGCGACAGCTCTCCCACCGCCGGGTGTCGAGCAGCCCGTCGGCCACCGCGTCCTTCACCGCGCAGCCCGCCTCGTGGTGGTGGGTGCAGTCGGGGAACCGGCAGAGGTTGGCCACGGGGCGGATGTCGCGGAAGGCGCTCGGCACCTCCGCCGGCACTGTCTGCCAGAGCGCGAACTGTCGCACGCCCGGCGTGTCGACGAACGTGCCGCCGAAGCGATGCGGGAGCAGCCGCGCCGTCGTGGTGGTGTGGCGGCCCTTCTCGTTCTCGCGGCTGACCTCGGCGACGGGGAGCGAGAGATCGGGGTCGAGGGCGTTGAGCAGCGACGACTTGCCGACGCCACTCTGTCCGACGACGGCGGTCACCCGTCCGCGGAGTTCCGCCCGGAGCCGGTCGAGTCCCAACCCCGTGCGGGATGAGCAGAGCACGACCGGATAGCCCATGCGAGCGAACACCCCGGCGAGCGGCACGAGTGTTCCCGGCGGCACGAGGTCGGCCTTGTTGAGGCAGATGAGCGGCCGGATGCCGGCCGACTCGGCGGCCACCAGTAGCCTGTCGATGAGCGCCGGCTTGAGGTCGGGCTGGGCGGCGCTCCCCACGATGAACACCTGGTCGATGTTGGCCACGATCACGTGCCGTCGGCCCCGACTGTCGCGCGACAGCGAGCTGCGTCTCGGCTCGACCGCCTGGATCACGCCGGTGTCACCCTCGCCAGCCACCTGCACCCAATCCCCCGCCGCGACCGGATGCCGCTGGTCGGTGGCGAGGCTGCGGAGCACCCGGCTCGTCGTGCATCGCACCACCCGCCCTGCGTCGGCGGCGACGAATGTCTCGAGGCCATGCACGTTGAGCACCTGGCCGCGCCAGGTGGCGCGGCCGGCGGGGGCGACGGCCATTCCATCGACGTCACCCGGGGCGACGTGTCCCGCGCGAACTGTCCGCTTCCGCGTGAGTTCGCCTTTCCCGGAAATCCTCTCGCCGCTGGGATGGTCGAGGTCGCCGTCGAGATCACTGGAAAGCGCGCGAGTCAGATCACCGGAACGACGGCGAACGCTGCGGTTTTTGCGAAACTCGATCCGGACCTTGCGGGGTTCTCCCATGCGAGAAGTGTAGCAAGCGGGCTCGTCTACGGGCTTTATCGTCCCGTCGCTTCCGCTCCGGGCTTCCATGAAGCGAGGGCCTCGAGAAGCCCCGGGCGGCAGCCCGGGGACT
>CAZXIG010000054.1:0-14911 GCA_964640405.1 uncultured Candidatus Kuenenia sp. | reverse complement strand
TGCCTGCGCTTGCTTCCATAGCCCGCGAGAGGGCATGTGCAGGCCCGAGCCTCCGTCCATCGCACTCCGGAGTGAGGCACGCTGATCGGGGCGTGGGCAGCCCCGATGGGCGTAGGTCGCGCGGGCCGCGTCCACCGATACACTGGCCGGCATGGAATCGCCGCCGCCGCTCCCCGCTCCGCTCACGACGCCGCTCGAACGGCTGCTGGGCGTGGGCACAACGCGGGCCGAGAAGCTCGCGAAGCTTGGGCTCGTCACGGCCCGCGACGCGCTCCTCCACTTTCCCCGCGACTACCGCGACTTCTCCGGCACGCACGCGGTGGCCGGGCTGCGGGAAGGGGAGCATGCGTCGGTCGCCGGCGAGGTGACTGGGGTGGCGACCCGCACGACCTTCGGCGGGCGGGCCGTGCTCACCGTGTCGATCGCCTGTGCCGACGGCCCGGTGCGGGCGATGTGGTTCAACATGCCTTTCATGGCCAAGCGGTTCGCGTCCGGGATGCGGGTCGTGATCGCGGGCCAGCCCCGGGCGAGCGGCACGGTCTGGGAGTTCGCCCATCCGGAGGTTCGCTGGCTCTCGGAGGGGGAGCAGCCGCATGCCTCGGACTGGCTCGCCGTCTATCCGCTCGCCGAGGGCGTGCTCCAGTCGCACGTGCGGGCCGCCGTGCGGGCCGCGATCGACCATGCCGTCGAGGCGTGGCCGGAGGCGTTTCCCGAGGCGATGCTCTCGGCCAAGTCGCTGCTGCCGATCGCCCGGGCGATCCGTGAGATTCACTGCCCGTCGAGTCGCGAAATGATCGACGCCGCCCGGCGGCGGTTCGTCTATCAGGAGCTGTTCATGCTACAGCTGGCGCTTCGCATGCACCGGAAACAGCAGCGGGAGCATCGGGCGGCGCCGGCGCTGCCGGTGGATGCGCGGCTCGACAGCCGGATTCGCGCCCGGTTTCCCTTCGAGTTCACGGCCGCCCAGCGGCGGGTGTGCGCGGAGATCGCCGGCGATATCGGTCAGACGGAGCCCATGAACCGGCTCCTGCAGGGGGACGTCGGCAGCGGCAAGACGGCCCTCGCGGTCTATGCGATGCTCGCCGCCGTGGGCACCACCGTGAAGGGGGCAACGGGCGACTCGCTCCTCGGGGCCGAAGGGCGGCCCGAGCGCTACCAGGCCGCGCTCATGGCTCCCACCGAGCTGCTCGCCCGGCAGCATGCGGCGACGCTCGAGCGGCTGCTGGCCGGCAGCGGCGTCGAGGTGCGGCTGCTCGTCGGCGGCCAGCCGGCGAAGCAGCGGGAGCAGACGCTCGCGCGGATCGCGTCGGGCGAGGCCGGCATCGTGGTCGGCACGCAGGCGCTCGTCTGCGGCACGGCACGGTTTCGGCACCTCGGCCTCGTGGTGATCGACGAGCAGCACCGGTTCGGCGTGCTGCAGCGGGCCATCCTCCAGCAGGGGCAGGCCGATCCGCACACGCTCGTCATGACGGCCACGCCCATTCCCCGCACGATCGCCCATGCCGTGTACGGCGACCTCGACGTCTCGGTGCTCGACGAAACGCCGCCTGGGCGCCAGCCCGTAGCGACCTACCGCGTCGAGGCGGCGGAGGTCGATCGGTGGTGGGAGTTCTTCCGCAAGAAGCTCGGCGAGGGAAGGCGGGGCTACGTCGTCGTGCCCGCCGTCGAGGATTCGAAGCGGGAACTGGCGAGCATCTCGTCGGCCTTCGAGGAGCTGGCAAACGGTCCGTTGGAGGCCTTCCGCCTGGGGCTCGTGCATGGGCGGCTCAAGCCGAAGGTGAAGGCCGCGATCATGGAGGATTTTCGCGCCGGCAAGCTCGACGTGCTCGTGGCCACGAGCGTAATCGAGGTGGGGATCGACGTTCCCGAGGCGACGCTCATGACGATCCTCGACGCCGAGACCTTCGGGCTCGCTCAGCTGCATCAGCTCCGCGGCCGAGTGGCCCGCGGCGCCACACAGGGCATCTGCGCGGCCGTGACGGCGGCCGGCCCCGAGCCGCATCCGCGGATCGACGCCTTCGTGGCCACCACCGACGGCTTCAAACTCGCGGAGCAAGACCTGCTGCTGCGCGGCCCGGGCGATCTCGTAGGCACCCGACAGAGCGGGGCTCCGCCGCTCTATCTCGCCGATCTGCTCCGCGATGGATCGGTCGTGGCCGAGGCACGGCGGGATGCGCTCGAGGTCTTCGAACGAGACTCCTCTCTCGCTGCCCCGGAACTGGCGCAGCTGCGCCGCGTCATCGCCGACCGGTGGGGGCCGACGCTCGGGCTCGGAAAGATTGGATGACCGACCGCACCATCTGATCGCGGGCCTGTCGGATCATCGCCGAGAGCTCGCGGCGGACCGTGTACTCGTGCCCGTTCCGGAGCATCCGCAGCCGCCTCTGGGCCGCTTCCACGATCATCGCGGGGTCGGATTCCGTGGGTGAAAGGCCGAGAAGCTCGTGGGGGGCGTCGATCAGCTCTTCGTTCGTGTCGCCTGAATCGAACACCGCGTAGGGCCGTGGACGGGTGTAACTCATCGGGGCTGCTCTCGCGAAAACGCCGGGCGGGCCGCCGCGTCGGCAGCCTTCTACCCCTTAAAGCGAGAATCACGGGCGAGAGGGGCAAAACCGGATGAAAATTTCCGGTTCAGCCGGGCTTCGCGGGTGGGGCCGCGAAACGCCGTCAGCTGGCCGTGGGAACGGGCTCGGAGGCACGCCAGGCGGTGCCGTCGCGGACGACGCGGTGGTAGAGCGTGTCGCGTTCCACCGGCTCCCGGCCCGCTTCCCGGATGAGCCGGCGAATCTCGTCCACCGAGAGGATTTCCGGCGTCGTGGCACCCGCGTCGTGATAGATGAGCTCGTGCCGCACCGTGCCGTCGAGGTCGTCGGCCCCATAGGCCAGGGCCGCCTGGGCCGTGCCGATCCCGAGCATGATCCAGTAGGCCTTCAGATGGTCGAAGTTGTCGAGCACGAGCCGGCTGATCGCCATCGTCCGCAGGCTGAATGCGGCCGAAGGCTTCGGGATGTGCGAAAGCCGCGTGTTGTCGGGGTGGAAGGCGAGGGGAATGAACGTCTGAAAGCCTCCGGTCTCGTCCTGCAGCTCCCGCAGCCGCAGCAGGTGGTCGGTGCGGTGGAAGGCGTTCTCGATGTGGCCGTAGAGCATCGTGGCGTTGCTCCGCAGCCCCAGTTCGTGGGCGGTGCGGTGAATCGCGAACCATTCCTTCGTGTCGGCCTTGTGCTCGCAGATCTTGTCGCGAACCTCCGGGTGGAAGATTTCGGCGCCGCCGCCGGGCAGGCTGCCCAAACCGGCGTCCTTCATCTCCACGAGGATGTCGCGGATCGACCGCTTCGTGAGGTGGCAGAACCAGTTGATCTCGACCGGCGTCCAGGCCTTGAGGTGAAGGGCGGGGTAGGCGTCGTGCAGCAGGCGGACGACGTTGAGATACCAGTCGTAGTCCTTCTGGTGGTGGAGGCCGCCGACGATGTGCATCTCGGTCGAGCCCGCATCGACGGCCTCCTGGCCGCGGGCCAGGATCTGCTCGTCGCTCATCACGTAGCCGCGAGCCTCGCGGAGGTCGGCGCGAAACGCGCAGAAGGTGCAGCGATAGACGCAGACGTTCGTGGGATTGAGATGCGTGTTGATGTTGTAGTAGGCGTAGTTGCCGTTCTTTCGCTCACGCACCAGGTTCGCGAGCTCGCCGAGTTCGTGCAGGTCGATCCGCTCGTCCCAGAGCGACTCGGCCTCTGCGGCGTCCAGCCGTTCGCCGGCCTCGACCTTCTCGCGGATGCGGGCGAGGGATGGGGTCACGGCTCGGATCATGAAACACCTCCTTGAGTGATGCTTTTCTATCAACAAAACCGCAGGCGTCGCGGTTTGGCAACCGCTGCCGCCAGAGGCCGGAAAAACAAGCCTGTTCGACCCGTCGCCGCCCCCCTCACCACCAGAGGTCGGCGGCGATCGCGGCCAGCAGGATCAGGCCGATCGCGGCGTTGGCGGTGAAGAAGGCCTGATTGACTCTCGACAGGTCGTCGGGCCGCACGAGGGCGTGCTCCCAGACGAGGAGCGCCGCGATCGCCGCCAGGGCCAGCCAGTAGATCCAGCCGAGCTCGGGCACGAGCCGGGGCAGGAGGGCGAGCAGCACGAGCGTCGCGACATGCAGCCACTTCGAGAGGGCGAGCGCCCGCGGCACGCCGAGCCGCGCCGGGAGACTGTGCAATCCGTGGGCGGCGTCGAAGGACGCATCCTGGCAGGCGTAGATGATGTCGAAGCCGGACACCCAGGCCGTCACGCCGAGGCCCAGCAACGCCGCCGGCAGGATATCGGCCGGGTAGGAAAGCAGGGTCTGGCCGCGGAGCGCGATCCAGGCCGCCACGGGCGCGAAGCCGAGGGCCGCACCGAGCCACACGTGAGCCAGCGCCGTGAACCGCTTCGCATAGCTGTAGCCGAGCAGCCAGCCGAGCACCGGCAGGGAGAGCGCCAGCGGCAGCCAATTGGGCAGGAAGAGGAGCGTGCCCCCGACGAACAGAGCAGACGAGACGACCACCAGCGCGAGCACCTCACCGACTCCGATCACGCCGCGGGGCAGATGCCGCGAGGCCGTCCGCGGATTGGCGGCGTCGATCGCCCGATCCACGAGCCGGTTGAACGCCATCGCGGCCGTCCGTGCGGCCACCATGCAGATGAGCACGCCCACGCAGGGCCGCACGAGCCCGGCCGGCCCGCCACCGGCGAACCACGGGTCGCCGCCGCGGCGGATCGCGATCAGGCAGCTCATGATCGCGAAGGGCAGCGCGAACACCGTGTGGCTGAACCGCACGAGCTCCAGATAGGTCGCGAGCCGCGAGGTGGGCGGCGATCCGGCGGCGTCAGCCATCAGGTCGCCTCGCCCCAGCGGCGGACGAGCGAATTCGACACCCCCAACTGGTCGCAGATTCGCGCCACCACGAAATCGACGAGGTCGGCCACCGTGTCCGCGCGGGCGTAGAACCCCGGGGCCGCTGGCAGCACGACGGCCCCGGCCTCGTGGATCGCCTGCATGTTCTTCAGCTGCGGCAGCGAGAGCGGCGTCTCGCGGGGCACCACGACGAGCTTGCGCCGCTCCTTGAGGTGCACCTCGGCCGCCCGGTGGATCAGGTTTTCGCCCATCGAGTGGGCCACGGCGGCCAGCGTGCTGCCGCTGCACGGACAGATCACCATCGCCGCGGTGAGGAACGACCCGCTCGCGATCGGGGCCATCAGGTTCTTGTAGTGGTGGTAGTGGAGCGTGCCGGCGGGGGGTGGAGCCTTGCCGAGGAGCGCGGCGGCATCGAAGCGATCGAGGTCGATCCGGCGCCCGAGTTCCTCCGCGACCACGGCCTGCCCCGACGGGCTGATCGCCAGATGAATCTCGCGGCCCGCCTCCAGCAAAACCTCGAGGAGTCGCACGCCGTAGGGAGCACCGGAGGCACCGGTGATGCCGAGCACGATCGGGGCGGCGGCGGGCGGCATCGTGGGTCAGGCTCCCCTGTGGCACACGTAGAGCGTGGCGATGCCGAACGTGAGCGGCACGAGCTCGACCCGATCGAAGCCGGCGGCACGGATCAGTGTTGCCAGGGCTTCACCCGCCGGAAACGCCTCGACGCTCTTGTTGAGGTAGGTGTAGGCGTCGGATCGGTTCCGCGCCACGGCGTTTCCGAGGAAGGGAAGCACGCGGCGGAAGTACCACAGGTAGCCGTTGCGGATCAGGGCGTTCCGCGGCAGCGAGAACTCGAGGATCGCGAGCGTGCCCCCCGGCTTGCAGACGCGGGCCATCTCGGCGAGGCCGCGAGCGGTGTCGGCGATGTTGCGGAGGCCGAAGGCGACGGTGACGAGGTCGAAGCTCGCGGCGGGGAAGGGGAGTTCCTGCGCGTCGGCCTCGACCCACTCGACCGGCAGACCCGCCTTCCGCGACTTCTCGACGCCACGGTCGAGCATCGGCCGGCAGAAGTCGCTCGCCACGATCCGTACGCCGGGCCCAGCTTTCGCCGCGTAGGCGAGGGCGAGGTCGCCCGTGCCGGTGCAGACGTCGAGGATGGCGCCGGACCGCGGGGGCGGCGCGCGGCTGACGGTGACGTGCCGCCACCAGACGTCGATGCCGCCGGAGAGCATCCGGTTGACGAGGTCGTAGCGCGGGGCGATCTCGGCGAACATGCCGCGAACCTTCGCTCCGCTCTTGTCGACACCGCAGGGCGTTTGCTCTATCGTGGCGGCGGAATGAGGCATGCGAACGCGGCAAGTCCGGTGCGGTGGCGGTGTTACGACTGCTTCCATGGTATGCGCCAGGGGGCCTGCGCGGGAGGGATCGCCGTCGTCATCGACGTTCTGCGGGCCTCCACGACGATCATCACCGCCCTGGCTCACGGGGCTGACCGCGTGCGGCCGGTGCTCACGGTCGAAGAGGCCCGGGCGCTCGCCGGCGGGGCCGGAGTCCTGCTCGGCGGGGAACGCGGCGGCCTGAAGATCGATGGCTTCGACCTGGGCAACTCGCCCCGCGAGTACACCCGCGACCGCGTGGGCGGCCGGTCGATCGTGATCACGACCACCAACGGCACGGCGGCTCTTCACGCCTGCACGGGCGCGATCGGCGTGCTGATCGGAGCGATCGTGAATCGCTCCGCCGTGGCGGCAGCGGCCCACGCGCTCGCGCGAGAGCATGGCGGCTGCGACGTCCATCTCGTCTGCGCGGGCACGGAAGGCGCCGTGACGGAGGAGGATCTGCTGGCGGCCGGGGCGATCCTCGATGCGGCCGTGCAGGACCATGGCTGCGGCGAAGACGCGCTCGACGCGACGGGCCGCGAGGCGCTCCGGTTCTTTCGCGCAACCGTCGCCGCCGGGCCGACGGCCGCGCAGGCGATCGCCCGCGAGTTTGCGTCGTCGATCGGCGGCCGCAACCTGATCGAACTGGGCATGGACGCAGATCTGCCCGTGTCGGCGGCGATCGATTCGCTCCCGGTCGTGCCGCGACTCGGCGGCCCGGAGCAGGGCGGGTTTGTGTGCTTGGGACAAGCTCACGGAACGCAGGCGAGAAACAGGTAGGTCGCGAAGAGCACGAGGTGCACCGCCCCCTGCATCATCGACGTCCGCCCCGTGCCGAGCGTGACGACGCTCACGAGCAGGGCCGTGGCGAGCAGCACGATGTCCTTCGGCTCGAGCCCGAGCACGAGCGGCAGGCCGTATGCAGTGGCGCAGACCACCACCACCGGCACCGTGAGGCCGATCGTCGCAAGCGCGGAGCCGATCGCGAGGTTCATGCTGCTCTGGAGACGGTTGGCGTGTGCCGCCCGAATCGCGGCCCAGGTCTCGGGCAGGAGCACGATCATCGCGACGACGAGTCCGACCACGCCGCGCGGCAGGTGAAACGCTTCGACAAGTTCCTCGAGCGGATGCGAGAGCACCTTCGCGAGGCCCACGACGGAGACGAGGGCGACGAGCAGGAGCACGAAGCTCGTCGCTGCCTGCCGGCGCGAAGGCGGCCGGGCATGCTCGGTGGGGAGGGCGTGATCGTCGTGCGGTAGAAAATAGTCGCGGTGCCGGACGGTCTGCACGAACACGAAGATGCCCCACAGCGCCGCCGAGACGGCGGCCGCGAAGAGAGACTGGCCGCGGCTGTAGGTGCCGACGCCGGTCGTGATCGTAAAGTCGGGCAGCACGAGCGTGACGACGGCGAGCACGATCAGGGCCGCGAGCCCCCCGCCCGCCCCCTCGACGCGAAACGACTGCTCACGGTGGGCGAGGCCGCCGATGAGCGTGCAGAGGCCGACCACGCCGGTGGTGATGATCATCACGGTGGCATACACGGTGTCGCGAGGGAGCGTCTCCATGCCACTGCCGCCGGCGACGAGCAGCGAGAGGAGCAGGGCCGCCTCGATCACGGTCACCGCGAGGGCGAGCACGAGCGTGCCGAGCGGCTCGCCGACGCGGTGGGCGATCACCTCCGCATGGTGCACGGCGGCGAGCACGGCCGCGACGAGCGCGATGCCGCAGCCGACGAGCAGCCAGGGCTGCTCGCCGAGCGTGGCGGTGAGGGCGAGAATCGCCGCGGCTGCGAGCGGCGCGAGTGTCGTCCAGTGGTGCATGCGGCGTCCTGCGGGCAAAATTTTCGGGATGAATCGGAAAACCCGGGACCGGGATATAGCGTCCAGGCGGATTTGCGGCGAGACGAGTCTCGCGAAAGGCGTGGCAGGAAATGTCGCAGCGCTCGCTCTTTGACGATGCCGACGGTGTCGATCCGGCGCCGGTTGACGACGAGGTGCGCGCTCTCGGCGCCGCCCTGGCCGCCCGGATTCATCTGGGCACGTCGAGCTGGTCGTTTCCCGGCTGGACGGGGCTCGTCTACGCGCCGCGAAACGGCAAGCCCGCGACCGAGCAGGTGCTCGCGCGGCACGGGCTGGCCGCCTATGCCAGGCATCCGCTGTTTCGCACCGTGAGCCTCGACCGCACGTTCTACGCGCCGCTGACGGTGGATGAATTCGCGCGTTACGCGGCGCAGGTGCCCGACGGCTTTCGCTTCGTGGTGAAGGCGCCGGCCGCTGTGACCGACCCGGTCGTGCGGAAGCCCGGCTCCGGCGAGGCGGCCCGCGACAATCCGATGTTTCTCGACGCGACGGCGGCTGCGGCGGCGTTCGTCCGTCCGGCGGTGGCGGGGCTCGGTCTGAAGGCGGGGCCGCTCGTGTTTCAGTTTCCGCCGCTCGGCCGGCGGCTCTTGGCCGACACGCCCCGGTTGCTTGCGCGGATCGCGGCGTTCATCGCCGTCTTGCCCCGCGGCCCGCTCTACGCGGTGGAAGTGCGGGATCCGGAACTCGTGACGGCCGATTTTTCCGCGGCGCTCGCCGACGCCGGCGGCGTGCCCTGCCTCGCGGTGCACGCGCGGATGCCGCCCGTCGAGACGCAGGCCGCCGCGTTCGCGCTCGAGAGCGGCAGCCGTCCGCTCGTCGCCCGCTGGAACCTGCACGCGGGACGTGACTACGAAGGGGCCAAGGCCGACTACTTCCCGTTCGACCGGCTCGTCGAGGAGGACGTGCCGAGCCGGTCGGCGCTCGCGCTCCTGGCCCGTGCGGCGGCGGCCGCCGACCGCGACGTGTTCATCACGATCAACAACAAGGCGGAGGGGTCCGCGCCGCGGTCGGTCGCCCTGCTCGCAAAAAAGGTGTCAGGACTCTTTTCCATGCGGCAGTTGGAGGACGGAAAAGAGTCGGTGGATGGAAAAGAGTCCTGACACCTTTTTTTGGCGGATTGCTACACTCTGGCCATGGAAAAACAAAACGACCAATCGCGGATGGACCGGATCGTGTCGCTGGCGAAGCGGCGCGGCTTCATCTTTCAGTCGAGCGAGATCTACGGCGGCCTGAATGGCTTCTGGGACTACGGGCCGCTGGGCGTCGCCCTCAAGCGGAATCTCAAGGACGCCTGGTGGCACGACATGGTCTCGGGCCACGACGAATTGACCACGCCGCCGGGCGCGCCGTGCGAATACGAGATGGCCGGCCTCGACTGCACGATCATCATGCACCCGCAGGTCTGGAAGTGCTCCGGCCACTTCGACCTCTTCCACGATTGGATGATCGACTGCCGGGAGTCGAAGCGGCGGTACCGCTACGACCACCTGAGCGGCCGGTTCGCGAGCCACCGCGGCAAAAAGCTGTTCGTCGTCACCGACGCGTCGGGCGACGAGGCCCAGCCCGCCCTGACGGCGAAGGCCCAGAAGTTCTTCGGCCTTCGGGCGAAGCAGATCGAGGAGATCGAGTGGGACGGCGGCCTCACGAGCCTGTCGGCGGCCGTTGCCGCGGGGAGCACGTCGCTCGCAGCCGTGCTCGGCCCGGATGCGTCGGAGCCAGGCACGCTGACCGATCCCCGTGAGTTCAACCTCATGTTCGAGACGCGGATCGGGGCGATGGCCGGCGACGACGATCGGGCGTTCCTGCGGCCTGAGACGGCCCAGGGCATCTTCATGAACTTCAAGAACGTGCTCGACACGTCGCGGGTGCGGGTGCCCTTCGGGATCGCCCAGATCGGGAAGAGCTTCCGCAACGAGATCACGCCGCGAAACTTCACGTTTCGCTCCCGCGAGTTCGAGCAGATGGAGATCGAGTTCTTCTGCAAGCCCGCCGACTCGGGGGCGTGGTATCGCTACTGGCGCGACCGCCGCTGGAAGTGGTATCTCGACCTCGGGCTCACCGAGGGCAAGCTGCAGCTCCGCGAGCACGACAAGGACGAGCTCTCCCACTACTCGGTCGGCACCGCCGACATCGAATATGCGTTTCCGTTCCTCGGCCCGGGCGAGTTCGGCGAATTGGAGGGGATCGCCCACCGCGGCGACTTCGACCTCCGCAGCCACATGGAGGGCAAGCTCGTGCGCAAGGACGGCGAGCTCGTCGTGGAGACCGGCGCCGACGGCAAGCCGCGGCACAAGGGGAGCGGCAAGGACCTCTCCTACTTCGACGACATCTCGCGGGAGCGGTACGTGCCGCACGTGATCGAGCCCTCGGCGGGCGCCGACCGGGCCGTGCTCGCCTTCCTGTGCGATGCCTACCACGAGGACGAGGTGCCCGACGAGGACGGCAAGCCGCGGAGCCGCACCGTCATGAAGCTTCACCCGCGGCTGGCCCCGGTGAAGGCGGCGATCCTGCCGCTGGTGAAGAAGGATGGCATGCCGGAGGTGGCGATCGACCTCTACCGGAAGCTCAAACCCCACATGGCCTGCCAGTACGACGAGAAGGGCTCGGTCGGCCGCCGCTACGCCCGGCAGGACGAGGCGGGCACGCCCTGGTGCCTGACGATCGACGGCCAGACGCTCACCGACCAGACCGTCACGCTCCGCGACCGCGACTCGCTCACGCAGACCCGCGTGCCGGTCGAGGAGGTCGTCGACCTCCTCCGTGACAAGCTCCGATGAAGCCCGCCATCTCCACGGTCTGTTCGCTCGATGCGTCGCTCGAGACGATCCTCGAGGACTATGCGGCGGGCCATTGCGAGGCGGTCGATCTCTGGCTCGGGCATGCCGATGCGTTTCTGAAGTCGCACGACGTCGCCACCTTGCGGGAGCGGTTCGCGCGGCACGGGATCGCGTCGGTGGCGGCGAGCTTCCAGGGCGGTCTGCTTACCAGCCAGGGGGAGGCCCGCAGGGAGCACTGGCTCCACTTCGAAAGCCGGCTCCGCCTCTGCGGTGAACTCGGCGTCCCCGTGCTCGTCGTGGCGGGCGACGCCTTCGGGCCGCTGACGCCGCAGGATCTCGGCCGGCTCTCGCACAGCCTGGCCGAGGCGGCGAAGCGGGCGGCCGATGCGGGCGTGCGGCTGGCACTGGAGTTCGATTCGCGGGCGAGCTTTCCCAACAACCTGCAATCGGCGGTGGCGCTGGTGGAGGACGTCGGCTCGCCGGCCCTGGGCGTGTGCCTCGACTGGTTTCATTACACAGTCGGCCCAAGCAAGCCGCTCGACCTGAGGCTGCTCTCCAACGAGACGCTCGCCCATGTGCAGCTCTCCGACATCGCCGACGTGCCGCGGGAGATGGCCGGCGATGCCGATCGCATCCTGCCCGGCGAGGGCTCGTCGCCGCCGCACGAACTCGTCGCCATTCTCGGCGAGATCGGCTACGCCGGTGCGGTGGCGATCGAACTGCACAACCCGGCCCTGTGGCGGGTGCCGCCCAGGCAGTTCGGCGAGATCGCGATCACCTCGCTGCGGAAGCTCCTCGGCCAGGCCGGCTGAGCCGTCCTCGTAGTCCGCTCACGCCGTGAGCGGGGAGCTGGTGAGCCCGTTGAGGTTACGCGGGGTATTCCTTGAGCAGATTGCTTCGGGCCTCGATCTCATCCAGCGGCCGCAGCTTTCCTTCCATGTCGGCTGGCAGGAGGTTGAAGTGCCGCGAGCCGGTGAGCGTGTCCACCATCTTCCGGCAGAAGCCGCGGTGCGTGACCCACTCGTCAGGGGCGTGCCTGCGGAGATCGACCGGCACGGAATACGTGCGGAGCGTCTTGCGGCGCAGCTTCACGTATTGTGGGAAGAACGAGATCGCGAGTTCGCGCAGCGAGCGATGGATCGGGTCGCGATAGCGGAGGAACGGGCTGTTGCTCTTGGAGATGGCGCCCCAGTGCCCTTGGCGGCGGAACAGCGCCACCACGTGATCGACGTCGCCGCGGGCGGCGCCCATGTCCATCAGCAGCGGCGGCTCGCCCGCGAGCCACAGGGCGCAGGCCCCCACGAAGGCGCCCTCGATGCAGTGAGCCTTGCGGCGGGCCAGCACCTCGACCACCCCGTGGGCCGTCGGACCGTCGCGCTCGTGGTTCCACTCGAGGGCGTTGACGAAATCCTGGATCCGTTCCGGCGTCCGCAGGGCGGCCAGCGCGGCGGCGGCGGGGCGAGGAAGGCCGAGCTGGATGCCGAGTTCGATGCCGCGGGTCATGACGCTGTCGCCGGTGTGTTGGCGGGATGCTAGCAGCGCCGGGAGGCCGACAAAATGGCCGGGAATGAAGGGCGAACGCCGAAACCGTGCACCGCCACCGGGGATGCCTCTACAATGCAGTGGTCCTCGGAGGCATGGCATGAACCGCTCCCGCATCGGGATCGTGGTGGCTGCGTCGCTGCTGGCCAGCGGCGCGATGGTGTCGGTGGTGTCTGAAGGGCGAGCCGACGGTGGTTGTGCCGTCGGCATTCCCGCCGGTGGCGGCTTCGGCAACGCCGGCTTCGGCGACGGCTACAGCATGAGCTGCTTCAACGGCGGCTGGGTCGGCCGCGGCTGCGGCCCGGTGATCAGCTGCCGACCCGTATGTGCGCCGCGGCCGTGGTGCCCGCCGCGGTGCTCGCCGTACGTCTGGAACCGTCCGCGGTGCGGCGTGCCCGCTTGGAACCCGTGTGTGCCTTCCTGGAACCCCTGTGGGCCTACCTGGAACCCGTGCGTGCCCGCATGGAACCCCTGCGGTTGGGGCGGCTGGTATGGCGGCACCACCTGGGGCTTCCGCGACTCCGTCTTCTTCTCGGTGCCCGCCGGCGGCGGCATGACCTTCTTCTCGGGCACGCTCGTTCCCTATCCGGTCTGGGGCTACCCGGTTGGCTGGGGCGTCGGCGGCTGGGGCAACGGCGCGTGGGGCCCGTGGCTTGGCCGGGCATCGACGCCGGCCGCCGCCATGCTCGCCGCGAATGCACGACGCAACGCCGTCATGCAGCAGGTCGCGCCGGAAGCGCGGCCCGTGATCGCCGTGGCGCCGCGCGGGGCGGGCCGTCGGATGCCGATCCGCGCCAGCACGGCGGTCTCGCGGCTCCGTGCCGCCCGGCTCGTGGCCCGGGGTGACGAGCAGCTGCGTGACGCCGGCCAAAATCCCGCGCGGCTCGAGACCGCGCTCGCCAGCTACCGCCAGGCAGCGGCGTCCGCCCAGGATCAGCCCGACACCCTCATCCGGCAGGCGCTGGTGCTCGTGGCGCTCGACCGGCGCGAGCTCGCCGATGCCGCCCTCGACCAGGCCGTTGCCGTCGACGGCCGGCTCGCCGACAACGCCAGGCTCGTCGATCTCGCGGCCGCCCGCGCTGCGGCCGATGACCCCGTCTTCGGCCGGCAACCTGCCGACCTCCCGCCGCTGGCCGCCCGCGGCACCGCGATCCTCAAGGAGATCGGCGGCCACGCCGACGGCAACGCCATCGCCTGGCTGGCCGACCGCTGGTCGGCCCGGTGGGGCCGCGGCGTCAACGCCGTCGCCGCGACCGGGCCGTGACAGCCGGCAGCCTCGCCGGGAGCTCGATCAAGGGTATCCTTGGTCGGCATGACCACTCCCGCCCAGCCGCTGTGTGAACGCATCGACCTCTCGGCCCCCGATGGGCGATCGCGGCTCGATGCGCTGCGGGGCAAGCTCGTGTCGCAAGGCGACGTGATCAGCCCCGCGGGTCGCCAGCGCACGATCGACGTGTTCGGCGAGCCGCTCTCGCCGCGGCAGGTGATCGAGCGGATCTGCGGCGACGTTCGCAGCCGTGGCCTGGAATCGCTCCTCGACTACACGCGGCGGATCGACCGGGCCGACGTGTCGCGGGAGACGCTCCTTGTCTCGGCCGCGGCCCTCGCGGCGGCCCACCGCGAGGTCGAGCCGGAGTTCCTCGCGGCCGTGCGGCGGATCAAGGATCGCGTCGAGCGGTTCCAGCGGGCGTTGCTCTCCCGCGACGTCGAGGTGCCGCTCGCCGGCGGCGGCCGGCTGCGGCAGCGGTATCTGCCGCTCGATCGCGTGGGCGTGTGCGTGCCCGGCGGCGCGGCCGCCTACCCATCGACGCTCCTCATGACCGTCGTGCCGGCGCAGGTGGCTGGTGTCCGCGAGATCGTGGTCGTCGCCCCTCCGACGCCCTTCGGCTCCGACAATCGCCACGTGCTGGCCACCTGCCATGAGCTCGGCGTCACGACCGTGGTGCGAGCCGGCGGCGCCCAGGCCGTCGCGGCCCTCGCCTACGGTGTCGAGGGTCTGCCCCGGGTCGACAAGATCGTCGGCCCCGGCAACCTGTTCGTGGCGCTCGCCAAGGAACACGTCTACGGCGACGTCTCGATCGACTCCATCGCCGGCCCCAGCGAGATCGTGATCGTGGCCGACGAGGCGGGGCACCCCGAATACATCGCCGCCGACATGCTCGCCCAGGCCGAGCATTCGCCCGGCTCGGCGATCCTGCTCACCGCCAGCCGCCGGCTCGCCGACGACGTGGCCGCGGCGCTCGCCCGCCGCCTTGCCGATCTCGAGCGCGCCGACCTCACTCGCGACAGCCTGGCCCGGTTCTGCGGCATCGTGGTGACGCGGAGCGACGCCGAGTCGGCCGCGCTCGCCGACGAACTCGCCGCCGAGCACCTCTCGATCGACACCCGCGACCCGGAGGCCACGCTGGCGACGATCCGTCACGCGGGCGCCGCCTTCCTCGGTCCATGGAGCCCCGTGGCCGCGGGCGACTACGC
>CAZXIG010000053.1:0-15127 GCA_964640405.1 uncultured Candidatus Kuenenia sp. | reverse complement strand
CAGATGCACTTCGCCGAGTTCAAGGCGGAGGTGCTGCCCCACGAGAAGCTGGAGATGGTCGATGCCCTGAAGGCCGCCGGGCATCGTGTCGCGGTGATCGGCGACGGCGTCAACGACGCCCCGGCGCTCGCCGCAGGCGATGTGTCGATCGCCATGGGGGCGGCCGGCAGCGACGTGGCGATCCACTCCGCCAGCATTGCCCTGCTCAACAGCAATCTCGACCGGATTCCATTCCTCGTCGATCTCTCGCGGCGGACGATCGCCGTGATCCGGCAGAACATGGCGATCGGCGGCCTGTTCATCGTCGTGTTCATGGCGCTGGCCGGGGCCGGCCTCGTTTCGCCCGTGTTCGCGGCGCTCCTCCACGTGGTGAGCGGTCTGGCCGTCGTGTTCAACTCGGCTCGACTCGTGCGATGTGGCGAGGAACTCGAGCAGGCCGAGGCTGGCCTGCGCGGCTAGCAACCGGCTCGGGGGCGGCAAAAGTCTCGTCGCGAGGGCCGCGGCGGCCCAATGCTCCTCGAGCGTTTGCCGACCCCCTCGCCTACCCTACCGAGTCGGCTCCAGCGATGGAGGAGTGACGTCAGCCGACGTCGCGGGACTGGAACAGGATGACCGCCAGCGCGAGTGCTGCAGCGATCAGGCAGGTCGCGTAGAGGCTGACCGAGCCGACGTGGGTCAATGGGATCGGGTGCCCCTGTGTGAGGGCGTCGGCGGGCCAGAAGAACTGGAAGTTGGGCACCACCGCCGAGAACGGCGCGAGCAGCCGGCCGCCGGAACCGGTCGCAGACAGGAAATATTCGCCGACGAGGCCGGCGAGAAAGACGCCGATGCAGACGAGCAGCGTGGCCAGGCGGCCGAGGCGGGTGGAGGCGGCCAGGGCGATCGCCGTGAGCACGAGGATCGCCTCGAACACCATCACCAGGCCGAGACCGAGTTGCGGGTCGAAGTCGGTGGCCGGACTCTGCAGCCGCCAGTCACGACTCACGCAGGAGATGATCGCCCAAGCCGCCAGGGCCGCGATCGCGGCCACGACCGCGAACGTTGAGGGGAACGGGCGGCAATACAGGTAGTTGGCGAGCCCCGCGATCACGAAGGCGAGCACGAGGGCCAGAATGCCGAAGGCGAGCACCGGGCCGTCGTAGGTGTCCTCCGTCCGCACGGTCGTCTGCACGCGGTGCCGCACGGTGATCAGAAACACGACCGCCAGCAGCCAGTAGGCGATGGCGATGGCTGCGGCGACCCCCACGAACTTGCCCATCACGACGGTCCAGCGCGAGACCGGCTTGCTGACGACCGTGACCACGGTCTTGTTCTCGATCTCCCGCGACAGGCTGCTCGTGGCCGTGAAGGCGGCCAGGAGCAGGCCCGTGAGAAAGAGCGTGCTCAGGCCGAGATCGACGAGCAATTTGTTGTCGTCCTCGAGCGTGTAGGCCGCCACGTTGACGTTCAGCACGAGCGCCAACAGGCCGGCGCAGATCAGCACCGCATGCACCGGCTGGCGGATCGCTTCGAGGAAGGCGTTGCGGGCGATGGAAAACAGTGGCATTTCCCGCGATGGTACCCCAGCGATTGTGAAAATCGCGTGAGCGGGAGCGGCGGGCTCTGCCGCGGCTAAAATCGGGCGGAGAGCCGGTCAGGAGCCGGCCTCGTCCTCCCGCACGGTCGCGTCGATGTCCCCCGTCACCCCCCCTGTCTCCTCATCCGGCGATCCGCTCGTCTATCGCCGGGCGACGACGGCCGCCTGCATCGGCCTCGGCATCCAGGTGCTGCTGCTCGCGGGCACGGGCCTCGTGGCGCTCTGGACCGAGAGCCAGGCGGTGTATGCCGCCACGTGGCACATGCTCGGCGGGCTGCCGATCTGGATCATCCTCGCGCTCGTCTACCACCAGCACGAGCGCGAGCGGGCTCAGCGGCTGGCCGCGGAAAAGCTCGCCGCCGAGCCGCATGCCACCGCCGCGATCTTCGCGGATCTCACCGACGATCTCGACGCCGCCCGGGGGCGGCTCGAACGACTCTACCGCTACGGGCTGCCGATCGTCAGTCTGCTCGTGGCCGTGTTCCTGCTCGCTGCCGGCTGTGGACTGGCCTACGTGCACCTCACGACCGCATCAGGGCCGGACGCTCCGCCGGCCGTCTCGGCTCGAGCCAATCCCGTGGGGCTGCTCTTCGTGATGGCGGCGCTCGCCTTCGTCGCCTTCGTGAGTGGTCGCTGGCTTGCCGGCTACGCGCGGCAGCGCGACTGGCAGCTGCTGCGTGGTGGCGCCAGCTATCTGATGAGCTGCTTCGTCGTAGCGGCCCTGCTCTTCGTCGGTGCCGTCGCGGTGGCCCTCAGCGACGACACCCGGTTCTTCGGCTGGATGGCCGCCGTGATTCCCACGGTGATGATCGTCGTCGGCCTCGAGATCCTGCTCACCGCGCTGCTCGAGTCCTACCGTCCGCGGGTGCCCGGGACGATGCCTCGTCCCGCGTTCGACAGCCGGATGCTCGGTCTGCTCACCTCGCCGGCGTCGCTCGGCAGCGTGGTCGCCGACCTCATCAGCTACCAGTTCGGCGTGGAGGTCTCGGGGAGCTGGCTCTACCGGCTGCTCGGCAGTGCCGTCACGCCGCTGACGCTCTTCGGGGCCGCCGTGCTCCTGGGGCTGAGCTGCGTCACGATCATCGCCCCCGACGAGCGGGGCGTCGTCTTGCGGTGGGGAGAAATGCGGGGCGGGCCACTGCTTCCCGGCATGCACCTGAAGTGGCCCTGGCCGATCGAGACGGTGGAGATGCACCCGGTCGGACAGGTGCAGGAGATCGTCGTGTCGAGCGACCTGACGGGGCGCTCGCGGGACGCCCAGGCGATCCTGTGGACGAACGACAGCGATCGGGCGTCGATGATCGGGCAGGAGGACTTTCTGGCGGCGCCGGCCGCGGAAGGAGACGCGGCGGCAGGCGTCGCCCTGGTCGCGGCCGACGTGATCGTGCAATACACCGTCGCCGACCTGGAGCGGTTTTTGCTCGGCTCCAGTGATCCGCGGCGCACCCTCGCGGTCGTCGCCGAACGGGAGGCCTCGCGGTTCTTCGCGACCCACGACATCGACATGCTGCTCGGACCGGGGCGAACGCAAGGAGGGCCGCTCCTGCGGGAGGCGATCCAGGCCGAGTCCGACCGCATGGGCCTGGGCCTGGCGGTGGTGGGTGTGGCCGTCACGTCGCTCCATCCGCCGATCGGAGCCGTGTCGCGGGCCTTCCACGCCCAGATCGGCGCGGTGCAGGATCGCGAAACCCGCATTCAGCTGGCCCGCCGCGAGGCGGTGGAGCAGCTGGCCAAGGTGGCCGGCTCGGTCGATCTGGCCCGCAAGCTCGATGCCGCGATCGAGTCGCTCGACGGCCTGCGGGGGGGCGACCCGGCCGCGGTCGCCGCAGCCGAGGCCCGGATCGACACGATGCTCACCGAGGCCCGCGGCGAGGCCGCGGAGATGCTGCATGCCGCCCGCGCCTACCGCTGGAGCCGAGCCGTCGGCGAGCGGGCCGACGGGGAGCGGTTCGCCGGCGAGCTGCTCGCCTACGAGGCATCGCCCGATTACTACCGCACCCGCCGGTTTCTCGAGGTCCTCGCCGCCGGCCTCGCCGACCGCCGCAAGTTCGTGATCGCTGGTGACGCCGGCGACACGCCCGTGTTCCGGATGGACTTCAGCGATCCGGCATCGGCCATCGACACCCTGCTCACCGAATAGCCACTCCCAGCCAGCCATGAAAAACTCGTTCATCATTCTCGCCGGACTTGTGATCGTCGGGGTGCTCTTGTCGCACATGTTTCTGTACCAGGTTCGCTACGACCAGGTGGCGGTGCGCACCACGTTCGACAAGGCCGATGAGTCGAGCATCCAGGATTCGCCCGGCCTCAAGTGGCGGTGGCCGTGGCCGGTCAACAAGGTCACCCTCTACCCGCGGCGGCTCCAGTTGCTCGAGGACAAGATCGAGGAACTGCAGACGGCCGACGGCAAGAGCGTGATCGTCAGGACCTACCTCACGTGGCGGATCGTCGATCCACTGAGGTTCTACGTCACGCTCAAGGATCCGTCTGAAGCGGGCCGCCAGCTCTCCTCACGGCTCCGCGAGGTGCGGGGGCTGATCAGCACCCGCCGCTTCGACGAACTCGTCAACGTGGATCGCTCGAAGCTCAAGCTGGCGGAGATCGAGACGGAAGCCGCGCAGATGCTCGACGCGGCGCTCGAGCAATCCGGCTACGGCATCCAGGTCGAGAGCGTCGGCATCCACAAGATCATCCTGCCGGAATCGACGACCGAGAAGGTGTTCGAGACCATGATCGCCTCGCGGGAACGGCTCGCGGAGAACGCGCTGCAGGAGGGGCAGGCCCAGGCATCGGCGATCAAGAGCGAGGCGGAGAGCGCCCGCGACCGGATCCTCGCCTTCGCGGAGCGGCGGGCCCAGGCGATCCGGGCCCAGGGGGATCGCGAGGCCTCCGTTCAGTACCAGGCCTTCGCCAAGAACGAGGAGTTCGCGATCTTCCTCCGCAAGGTCGAGGCACTGAAGAAGATGCTCGATCACAACACGACGTTCGTGCTTTCCGCCGACAGCCTCGGGATTCTCGACTGGTTCAACAAGGCCCCGGGCCAGACGGAGAACGGCCAGAAGAGCGTTGACTCGAACGACCGCGTCCCGTCCCGTCCGGCGCCCCGCTAGGCGTTTACTCCGATGCCCGATTCTCCCGCCCTGCAACCTGATCGCAGCCTCGCGCCGGCCCCCGCCGACGCGGCGCAGCAGTCGCTCGCCGAGGCGCTGAAGGTGAGCTTCACGATTTTGAAGCTCGCGATGGCGGCGCTGCTGGTGGCCTATGCCGCGAGCGGCACGTTCAGCGTGGGTTCCAACGAGGTGGCCCTGCGGCTGCGATTCGGCGACTACGTGGGGGCGCCCGGCGCGCGGGTGCTGGAGCGGGGCACCTATCTGGCTGCCCCCTTCCCGATCGAGGAGATCGTGAAGGTCGATACCCGGCCGATGACTCTCGCGCTCGACCGGGAGTTCTGGTTCGAGACGTCGGCGCAGGAGAGCGGGCTTTCGCGGAGCCAGATGCAGTCGCGGAAGGCGCTGCCCCTCAACCCGCTCCGCGACGGCTCGCTGATCACCGGCGACTCCAACATCGTCCATGCCCAGTGGACGATCACATGGCGGATCGCCGACCCCGAGGCCTACCTCACGAACGTGGGCAGTCCGAAGCTCGCCGCCGAGCTCGTGCGGCTGGTGGCCCAGCAGGGCATCGTACAGACGGCGGCCCAGCTGTCGGCGGACGACCTGCTTCGCGGCGTCGTCGATCGGCAGGTGGCCGTGGGCGCGATGCAGCGGCGGCTCGACGACATGCGGAGCGGCCTCGTCGTCGACCAGCTCGCTCTCGACAAGGTCTCGGCTCCGATGCGGGTGGCCCGCAGCTTCGACGCCGTGACCAGCGCCGAGAGCGACCGGGCCGGAAGGATCGTCGCTGCCCAGCAGGAGCGGGCCCGCATTCTCGGCGAGACCGCCGGAGAGGCGAGCAGCGGGCTCGTGGCCCTGATCACCGCGTTCGAGCAGGCGACCGAGCGGGGCGATGCAGCGGCCGCCGCCGCCACCGAGCAGCGGATCGAAGCGGCGCTCTCCGCCCTCGAGGTCGAAGGCATCCCGATCAGCGGCGAGGTGGCTCGCATCGTCAACGCCGCCTCGACCTACCGGACGCGGATCGTGGAGCAGGTGGCGGCCGAGGCCCAGACGTTCGAACAGCTCTTGCCGCAGTACGAGCGGAATCCGCGGCTCGTGCTCTCGAAGCTCTGGGAGGATGCCCGCGAGGCGATCCTCACGGGCGACGACGTCGAGACGTTCTACACGGTGCCCGGCCAGCTCGAACTCCAGCTCAACCGCGACCCGGCCTTGCAGAAAGAGCGGCAAAAGGAACAACTCCGCGCCCGTCAGCAGGACCAAAAAACCCGGTCGGGCCGGTGATGTTGCTTCAGGAGCGATGCGGCGTTGGCGGATTCATGTTGCA
This sequence comes from uncultured Candidatus Kuenenia sp., assembly GCA_964640405.1. GTDB lineage: Bacteria > Planctomycetota > Planctomycetia > Pirellulales > UBA1268 > QWPN01. The sequence goes on along the minus strand of CAZXIG010000053.1, from coordinate 9,114 downwards.
AAGGGAGGCACGGGGGTCGGCAAACGCTCGAGGAGCATTGGGCCGCTTCGGCCCACCGCGACGAGACTTTTGCCGCCCACGGGCCGGGGTGCGGCGTTTTCGGTTGCGAGCGAACGACACGGAGGAGCAATGGTGACACGAGCGGGATCCGGTGACGTGATCGACATCGCCTGTGTCGGCGTCACGAAGACGTTTCGCGACTTCTGGATGCGGCCGCGGGTTCGGGCCGTCGAGAACGTCGATCTCGAGGTGCGGCGGGGGCAGGTGTACGGCCTGCTCGGCCCCAACGGCTCCGGCAAGAGCACGACGATCAAGATGCTGCTGGGACTGCTCCAGCCGACGGCCGGTCGGATCGCCGTCCTCGGCAAGCGGCCCAAGGACGTGGACGCCAAGCGGATGATCGGCTACCTGCCCGAGGAGTCGTATCTCTACCGGTTTCTCACCGGCCGCGAGACGCTCGACTACTACGGCCGACTGTTCCGGCTCGACCGCCGCGCCCGCCGGGAACGGATCGACATGCTGTTGGAGATGGTCGGGCTCGAGGCCGTGCAGGACCGGCCGGTCGGCGAGTACTCAAAGGGCATGCAGCGCCGCATCGGCCTGGCGCAGAGCCTGATCAACGACCCGCAGCTCCTGATCCTCGATGAGCCGACCAGCGGCATGGATCCGGTCGGAGCCCGGCAGATCAAGGACCTGATCGCCACGCTGGCTCGCCGGGGCAAAACCGTCCTGCTCTGTTCGCACCTGCTCGGCGATGTCGAGGATCTCTGCGACCGCGTCGCGATCATGTACGGCGGACGCGTCCGGGCCGAGGGCACCTGCGACGCATTGCTGACGCAGGAGCAGGCCACGATCCTGGAAACGTCGGATCTTCCCCCGGCGGTGATCGACGAAGTGCGGGGCGTTCTCGCCCGTCATGACCTCGCCGTGACGCGGGTGGCCCATCCGCGGCGGTCGCTCGAAAGCCTGTTTCTCGACATCGTGGCCAAGGCCCGGGCCGAGGGCGTGCGGACCAGCGGGGCGGCGGCCGGCGGCCCGGTGGCCGACTTTCTCGCCGCCGGCGCCGCACCGGCGGACGGTTCCGCCGCCGAGCCGGCGGGTGTCGATGCCGGGCTGCTCGACAGTCTCACTCGTCGCTAGCCGAGTAACCGCCGATGCCTTCCCCTCATCCCACCGTCATACCGCTCGATCCGGAGCAGCTCGCCGTACCGCCGTGGCGGCGATGGGTTTGGCCGCTTGTCGCCGCCGGGGTGATCACGTTCGCCATCGGCCTGTGGGCCGCCGATCGCCCAGCGGCGGCGCTGGCGGTCGCCGGTGCCGTCGGCCTCGGGCTGGCGCTCGTCGTCGGTCTCGCGGCGCTGCGGCTGGTGCTCTCCGGGAGTCATGGCGTCGTCGGCGTGGCGCGGGCCGTCGTCGAGGAGGCGGTCGGCACCCGCACGCCGGTGCTGCTCGTGCTGGCGCTCGTACTCGGCCTGCCGATCCTGCCGCTGGTGCTCGACCCGAGCGAGCGGCTCGAATACCGGCTGCAATTTTTTCTCAGCTGGGCGCTCTCCGGGGCGAGCTTTCTTCTGGCGATGGTCACGATCGTGCTGGCGGTGGGCAGCGTCTGCGGCGACATCGACAGCCAACGGATTCACATGACACTCGTGAAGCCGATTCAACGGTGGCAGTATCTGCTCGGCAAATGGCTCGGCATCGTCCTGCTCGACGTCGTGCTCGTGGGCATCGTGGGTATCGGGGTGTTCGCAGGAGCCCTGGCGATCGGCCGGCTTCCGGCGGCCGACGCCGCCGATCGGCGGGCCGTGGACGAGCAAGTGTTCACGGCCCGCCAGACGGCCCGGCCGGAGCACCCCCAGGGGGCGGAGTTCGACGCGGCGGTCACCGCGTCGATCGAGCAGATGCGGAAGGACGATCCCGCGGGCTTCGCCCTCGACCCGGCCGGCGCCCGCCGCCGCATCCGGGCCCAGCGGGTGCTCGAATGGCATACCGTCTCGGCTGACGTCGTGGCCAGCTATCTGTTCAAGGGGCTCGACCCGAAACGATTGCAGGCGAGCGTCGTGCAGTTGCGGCTCAAGCCGTTCGCCGACAACGTGGGGATTGATCGGGCCCCGGTGCGGTTCGCCCTGTGGCTCAATGACCGGCCCTACCCCGTGAGGAACGGCGTTCACGAGGAGTACACGCTGACGAGCGGCCGGTTCCATACGATCGACGTGCCGGTGGCGGCCATCGACGAAACCGGCACGCTTCGGGTCGCGATCGCAAACCGGAACCTCGTGCCCCCGGGCGAGACGCGGCCGACGAGCATCTCCTTCTCACCGGGCAAGGGGCTGGAGCTGCTGTACCGCGTCGGCTCGTTCGGAAGCAACTTCGTCCGCGGGCTCGTGATGATGCTCGCCAAGCTGGCGATGCTGGCCGCGGTCGGGTTGGCTGCCGCCAGCTGGCTCGGGTTTCCGATCGCCGTGCTCGCGAGCCTGATGGTGTACGTGTCGGCGGTGGCCCGCGGCTTCCTGGCCGATGCCATCGATATCTACACGGGTCTCGACCGGCCCGATGCGACGTTCGTATCGATGGTGCGGCTCCGGGGAGGGCTCCTGCTCGAGCGTCTCGACAAGCTCGAGCTCTGGGACGCCTTCAAGACGCTCACTTCGATCGTGGCCGACGGTTTTCTGGCGCTCGTGCCCTCCTTCGGGGCGCATGACGGCGTGACGGAGGTGACCACCGGCCGGCTGCTCTCGCTGCCGCACGTGCTCGCCACCTGCGGTGAGCTGTTCGTGCTCTATCCGCTCGCGCTTTTGGCCGTCGGCTGGTTTTTGCTCGAGCGCCGCGACCTCGTCAACGTGTCGGGTTCCTGATCCCGTCAGAGGCTTCAGATATGAATGCCGAACGTGCCGTGATTGGAGTCGCCGCCCTCATCCTCCTGGTGGCCACGGTCACGGCCGGGTGGCTGGCCGCCGGCATCCAGCGGGAGCGGCGAGAACTGGAACTGGTGGTGTCGCGGGCGGGCACGGAGGGGATGCCGCCCCACGTGGCGATCGCCACCGCGGCCCTCGGAACGTTTCGCGGTCTCGCCGTCGACATCCTCTGGGCGCGGGCCGATCACCTGCAGACCGAGGGGGAGTATTTCGAGGCCCAGACCTTGAGCCAATGGATCACGGCGCTCCAGCCACGGTTCCAGAAGGTGTGGGGCTTCCAGGCCTGGAATCTCGCCTACAACATCGCCGCGGCCACGCAGGTGCCCGAGGAGAGGTGGGGGTGGGTGCGTCGCGGCATCGCGCTGTTGCGGGATCAGGGCATCCCGCTCAATCCCAAGGCGCCGCAGTTGCAGATGGAGCTGGGCTGGATTTACCACAACAAGATCGCCGGCAAGTCGGACAAGGAGCATTGGTACTACAAGGCCCGGCTCGCGCGTGACATGCAGGAGGTGCTCGGCGACATGTGCTCCGGCCGCACGACGGCCGAGGCGATCGATCTGTTTCGCCGCGTGGCCGAGGCGCCGGCGACACTCGGTGATCTCGAAGCCCGCGTGCCTGCGGTCAAGGGGGCCGTCGCACTGCTCGCCGAGCATGGCGCGAAGCCCGACGAGACCTTCATGCGGATGCTCGGCCGGGCGCTCATGTACGCCCGATCGACCGACGCCAAGCTCCTGGGGGGCGACGCGCTGCCGGCGGACGTCGATCGTAAGCTGTTGGCGGCGATCCGCGGCGACCGCGACACGGCGGGCGTGATCTTCGACCACCTGGTGCCGCACCTCCAGCGGAGAATCTTGGAGGACTACCATCGGATGGATCCGGCGGTGATGCTCGCGCTCATGGAGCGGTACGGTCCGCTCGACTGGCGGCACCCCGAGTCGCACGGAATCTATTGGACGGAACAGGGCATCGCGATCGGCCGCGGGCTCAAGCGGCGTGTTGAGACCAACGAACTCCTCATCATCCGCAGCCGGCTCCACATGCTTTCCGACCTGATGCGGACGGGGCGGGTCGATTTCGACCCGGTCACGAACCGTGTCGATCTGCTGCCCGATCCACGGTTCGTCGCCAGCTACGAGCGTGCCATGGAGGAGGCGCTCGACCTGATCGCGTCGGAAGACGGCGTCTCGGCCGGTGATTTCGGACAAGCGGAGGAGGAGGATCTGCTCGACGGCTACGAGACGTTCCTCAACCTCGCCGTGATTCTGGAATATCTCTACGGCGACCGGGCCGACGCGGAGACGCACTTCCTCAAGCTCCGCACGCTCGCCGAACGGCTTGGCCGCGGCGACGACCCGCTCTACACCGACACGGTGGAGTCATTCATCGCCCGGCGGATCGGCGAGGTGCTGGCGATCGACGTCTCGAACCTGCGGCAGTTCTTCGACGCGATGATCCGCCGGGCGATCATGGAAGGGCTCGCGAAGGGCAACCTCGACGCCTTCAACCGCTACCTCACGGTGGCCAACACGGTCTACGACCGCCGCTTCTCGGCCTCCGATCCGCAGGCGAAGTTCGTACTTGAAGAGTCGAAGCTGCTCGAGTTCCCGAAACTCGTCGAGAACTCGTTCGTGAGCGTGATGAAGCAGTCGCAGCTGCCGATCCTGGAGCGTGCCCGGATCTGGGCCTGGGCTCCTGATCGGCTGCGGGAACTGGCCTACGAACAGCTGGCCGAGACGCTCCGTGCCGATGCCGAGGCCGCCGGCCTCGATCCCGCCCGAGCCTTTCCGCCACCCGCTGAGTGAAACACCATGACGGCATTTCGTCTCGAGCGACTCTTTGCCGTCCTGTCGGTGGTGGCCGCGTTCAGCGCCTCGGCCTGCCTGTTTCTGATCGAGCTCTTCGCCGGCAAGCAGCTCCTGCCGCGATTCGGCGGGGCGCCGGGCGTGTGGATCACCTGCCTGGCCTTCTTCCAATTGGCCCTCGTCGCGGCCTATTGCCATGCCGATCGGCTCATTCGCCGCTGGTCGCCCGGGAGCCAGGTCGGGATCCAGGCGATGCTTTTTGCCGCCGCCGCGATCGTCGCGCCCTTGGGCCTCGGGGCGGCACTGACCGAGCGCGTGCAGGAACAGCTTCCGGTACCGCTCGTCGTGCTGCTCATGCTGGCAGCGAGTCTCGGGCCGTCGTTCTTCGCGGTCGCTACGCTCGCACCGCTCTACGGTCATTGGCGGAGCCGGTGGGGCAGGGCCGCCGGAGGCGGGCCGGCTGCGGCCGATCGGGCCTACGGCCTCTACGCGGCGGGAAACGCCGGCAGTTTCGCCGCCCTGGTGGCCTACCCGCTCGTCATCGAGCCGGCGGCCGGCCTCGCCAGTCAGGCCGAGATCGCGGCCCGGCTCTATGCCGTCGTGGCCGTGCTCACGATTGCCTGCGGCTACTTCGCCGCCTCACGGTCGCGAGATGCCGGGGGCGTCTACCCGGCCGACCCTCGCCGCCCCGTCGGCTGGCCGACCTGGCTGCGGTGGGCGGCGCTCGCCGCGGTGCCTGCCTCGTGGCTCTCCGGGCTCACGACATACGCCACGGTGGAAGTCGCCCCGATTCCTCTGCTGTGGGTCGTGCCACTGGCGGTGTACCTCGCGAGTTTCGTCGTGGTGTTCTCACCGGGAGGACGTCGGCTCAGCAGTCTCGAGCGGCCCGCGGTGATGGCAGCCGTGGGGATCGCCGCCTGGCTGTTGGCCGGCAATGTCGAACATCCCACGTGGCCGGTGATCACGGCCCACCTGACGGCGTTTTTCGTGGTGTGTGTCGGCCTGCACGGTCTGCTCGTCGACGAGCGTCCGCCGGCCGACCAGCTCTCGGCGATGTATCTGGCGATGGCGGCCGGCGGGGCATGTGGCGGGCTGTTCAACGCACTGGTCGCGCCCGCGATCTTCGATGCCCATCATGAGTTTCCGCTGGCGATCGCGTTGGCGGCGGCCCTGGTGCCTGCCGTGGACGTGGGCCGCTCGATCAGGATCCGCTGGTTCGTCGTGGCGGCCGCGGCAGGCGTGGTGACGACGCTGGCGGTCGCCGCTCCGTGGGTGGCGTCGCCCCGGTGGCTGTGGCTGACGGCCCTCGCCAGCCTGCTTGTGGTCGCACTGGTCTTCCTTCGCCGCGTCGAGCGCGGGCTCGTGATTGCCGCCGTGTTTGTCGCCACGTTCGTGATGGGGGAGACGTTCGAGCGGGTCATTCACCGCAGCCGCACCTTCTTCGGCGTCCTGCGGGTCTGCGAGGCCGCCAACGGGCCGTCACGCACGCTCGTTCATGGCGGCATCACGCACGGCGTGCAGCTGGTGTCGGACGATCCCGAGCGGCGCCGGATTCCGCTGTCGTACTACGCCGAGGCGGGTCCGCTCGGCAGCGTGTTTCGCGGCCTGGAGACGGTCCGGCCGCTCCGCCGCGTCGGTGTGGCCGGTCTGGGAGTCGGTACCGTGGCGGCCTACGCCGAGCCGGGACAGCAATTCGTGTTTTTCGAGATCGACCCGGAGGTGGTGCGGATCGCCCGCAATCCGGACTGGTTCACATTCCTCGCCGACTGCCGCGGTGACGTCCGGGTGGTGGTGGATGACGCACGGCTCGCCCTGGAGCGCGAGCCGGAGGGAGCGATCGACCTGCTCGTCGTCGATGCTTTCACGGGCGACTCCGTGCCCACGCACTTGCTCACCCGCGAGGCGCTCGCCCTTTACGGACGCACCCTCGCTCCCGATGGCGTCGTGGCCCTGCACGTGTCAAACAAGTATCTCGACTTCGTGCCCGTCGTGGAAAGGCTCGCCGCCGACGGCGGCTGGATGGCCCTGCAGGGACGCGACGACGATGTGCCAACCGAGTTCGCCCGCAGCCCGTCGGAATGGATGGTGCTCTCGCGGTCGCTCGACGTGATCAAGGCGATCTACACCCAGCCGACCAGCGACCGCTGGCGGTGGCGGCCCTGCGCGGAGCGGCCCTCCGGCCGGCCATGGACCGACGATCACACGGCCGTGGCGGAGGCGCTCAGGCGGTAGCCGGCGTCACTTCACCTCGATCAGCTCGACGAGGAAGTGGAGCGTGGCGTTGGGGGGGATCGGGCCGCCCGGCGTGCCGCGGGGGCCGTAGCCGAGGTTGCTCGGGATCAACAGCTCGATCATGCCGCCGCTGCCGACGAGCTGCATGCCCTCGGTCCAGCCCGGAATCACCTGGTTGAGCGGAAACTCGATCGGCTCCCGCCGCTCGTAGGAGCTGTCGAACACCTTCCCGCTGTCGAGCCAGCCGTGGTAGTTCACCTTCACGGTGTTGGAGGCCTTCGGGGCGACGCCGGTCCCCTTGCGGAGCACGCGGTACTGCAGGCCCGAGGCGGTCTTCGTAAAGGCCTTGGGGGCATCCGCATCGAGCTTGCCGGCGCCGGCGGGGAGGGCGGGATGGGGAACGTCTTGGGCCACGGTGGTCTCCATTGCAAAGAGGCAGAGGGCGGTCAGAAGAGCGGCAGCGAACGAACGCATGGGGTTGCTCCGGTGAAGGTGGACGCCAGAGCATACCGGCTGCGGGCGAATCCGGTCACCTCAAGTGGGGTGGGCCGGCTCTGGCGATCGAGCAGCCAAGCCGCCTGCCGTGGGCACGTGCTCGCCGCCGGCGGATTTTGACGATGCGAGCCCGATCGATGTGGTGCGCTAACTCTGCCAGTCAAAATTCACCGGACGGCTGCGCGCGACCCACGGCAGGCTCCCGGTTTGCCAGCAACGCTGGCTCGAGGGCACGGGCAACCCCGAGCCTCCTTTAGCCGCGGGCGTTCATCAGCGTCTCGATCTCGTCGGCCTCGATCGGGACGTGGGAGCAGAGGTCGATCGGGCCGGATTCGGTGATCAGGATGTCGTTCTCGAGACGGACGGCGAGGCCCTCGTCGGGGATGTAGATGCCCGGCTCGACGGTGACCACCCAGCCAGGCTCCAAGGGGCCGTCGAACGGGGCGAGGTCGTGCACGCCGAGGCCGAGCGAATGGCCGAGGCCGTGCATGAAGTATTTTCGGCAGGCCGGTTCCTCGGGCGTGTCCTTGGCCGCCTCCTCGGCCGTGATCAGGCCGAGCTTCACGAGCTCCTCGGCCATCTCCACCTGGGCGGCCCGCTTCCAGCCGCGGAGCGAGGTGCCCGCCGTCGCCCGGGCCACCGACGACTTGAACACCCGCAGCACGGCCTCGTACACCGCCCGCTGCCGCGGCGTGAACCGGCCGCTGACGGGGTAGGTGCGGGTGAGGTCGGCGCAGTAGTTCGCATACGAGGCGCCGACGTCGACGAGCACGAGCTCGCCGGCACGGCATGGGGCGAGGTTGTCGAGGTAGTGCAGCACGCAGGCGTTCTTGCCGCTGCCGATGATCGGCTCGTAGGCCATGCGGGCCCGCCGCCGCGTGAACTCGGCAAGGAGCTCCGCTTCCAGTTCGTACTCGGTCACGCCCGGCTTCAGGGCGGAAAGCAGCCGCCTCAGGCCCGCGTCGGTGATGTCGATCGCCTGGCGGATGAGGTCGATCTCGGCCTCGTCCTTCACCGCCCGCAGCCGCCGCAGCAGGGGCGCGAGCCGCTCGAAGCGGTGGAGCGGATATTTTTCCTTGAGCTGCCGCGCCAGCCGCAGGTCGCGGGGCTCGACCTCGATCACGGCGCGATCGTGCTCGTTGGAGTTGACGAACACCTGCTCGCTCTGGCAGAGCAGCCCATGCAGCACGGCCGGCAGCTCGGCGAGCCAGCGGACCCGCTCGACGCCCGACAGCTTCGTCGCCTTCTCCTTCGAGAGCTTGTCTCCCTCCCAGGTCGCGAGGTGGTCGCTCGGCTGGCGGATGAAGAGCACCTCGCGGAGCGCCGGATCGATCGCCTGCGGCGCGAGCACCAGCACGCTCTCCTCCTGCTCGATGCCGCTGAGCCAGAAGAGATCGCTCGCCGGATGGAGCCGCAGCGTGCCGTCGCCCGTCGTCGGCAGGATGTCGGCCGCATGGACGATGGCGACGCTGTTCGGGGGCAAGAGCCCTGTGAGCCGGCGGCGGTGGGCGGTGAACAGCGCGGAGTCGATCGGGGCGTGTCGCATGGACGGGATTCTAGCCGCGAACGGTCGGAGCGTGACGATTCGCCCCCGGCCCGGGCCTGCACATGCCCTCTCGCGGACGTTCGCTACGGACATCCTGTCCTTCGCTCACTGCATGTCCGCTTCGCTT
>CAZXIG010000052.1:4839-15137 GCA_964640405.1 uncultured Candidatus Kuenenia sp. | reverse complement strand
CGCGGCAGGCGCGGCGGAGGGGCTCGAAGTCGCCGGCCGCGGCGGCGAGTTCCACGAGTGAGGGGAGCATGCCCGCGGCCTGCATCGTGCTCGGCATGCCGTCGCCGACGGGCCGCTCGAGCGCCGCGTGCAGCGCCTCCGCCGGGCGGCCGAGCCGCCAGAGCAGCACGACGAGCGTGTCGGCGGGCAGCGTGCCGGCCTCCTCGATCCGCGCGGTGATCGCCGCCTTGCGGAAGAACGCCAGGGCCGCATCGACGTCGCGGCCCAGCTGCGCCGCGAAGAAGAGCCGCGAGGCCTCGGCGACATTCTCGAACGGCGGCTCACCCGGATAGGTCACCTCCTCCGGCAGCCGGCAGCCGTAGCAGGCGAGCTCCCAGGCCCGGCGGATCGTCGGCTCCGCCGTGCAGACGCGGGCGTTGCGGAGCACCGACTGCAGATGCGACACGTCGATGTGGACGGATGGATCGTTCTTCAGGCCGCCGGCCGCGTCGAGTAGGGCGACGATCGGCGGCGCGGTGTCGTGGCCGGCCGGCAGTGGAATGCCGCGCCGTTCGAGATCGGCTGCGAGGTTCGTGGTCACCTCGCGATAGAGATGATCGACAAGCACAGCCGCAGCCGGCTGCTGGCGGATGGCCGGGAGCCGCGACACCGCCTGCTCGTAGGCGGTGATCGAATTGCAAGTGCCCTGTGTGCGGATGACGAGCTCGATGCCGAGCGCCGGATCAACGCCCTCCCAGAGCGCGATGCCCACGAGCTCCTGCAGGCGGCGCTGGGCCTCTTCGTCGTCCCCCTCGGGAAAGTCTTCGATGCCCGCGGCGAGCTCGGCGAGCTTCGCGGCCACCTGCTTCGGCTCGGCCGCCGCGCGGAGATACATCCAGGCCGCCGCCACGTGGCCTTCTTCGAGGAGCGGCCAGCCCGCCTCGCGGCAGGCGGCGAGCGAGCGAGTGTCGAGCTGATCACGAATGTCGTCGGGCAGCGTGCCGAGATCACCGGTTGGCGGCAGGCCGAGCGCCGCGCGGGCCTGCATGAGCCGCGCGTCGAAGAGGGCGTGCCAGCGGCGGCGGGCCGTCAGCGAGGCCGCGAGTTCGTCGAACATCGCATCGAGGCCGGCCGACGCACAGGTCGCCTGGAGGCGGTCGAACTCGGCGGTGGTGTTGGCTGCGGTCATGCGGGGGCTTCTTCCTGGCGGAGGGCTTCGTAGGCGAGCGCAGCCGCCGTTGCGGAGAGGTTGAGGCTGTCGGCGGCGCCCCGCATCGGCAGGCGGATGGTTTCAAAAGTGAGCGTGCCGTCGGCCGCCGCCTGCTGCCACCGCGGCGAGATGCCGTGGGCCTCGCTGCCGAGCAGGATCGCCGTCGGGCCGGCGAGTCGGGCCACGTGCCAGAGTTTTTGCCCTTCGGGCGTCGCGGCCACGACCCGGCGGCCGGCGGCGCGAAGCCAGGGGAGAAGTTCGGCGAGCGAGGTCGTAGCCAGCGGCACGGTGAACACGGTGCCGAGGCTCGCGCGGATCACGGCCGGGTTGGCGGGATCGGTGCGGCCGTCGCACACGATCACGCCGAGGCCGGCCGCGTCGGCCGTGCGGAGGATCGCGCCGAGGTTCCCCGGCTTCTCGACCCCCTCGATCACGAGCAGCGGCCGGTCAGGCTGGAAGGCCGCGGTGGATAGAGGCAGGGCCGCAAACCGCACGACCCCCACCACGCCTTCGTTGCGGCTGCCGAAGGCCACCTTCTCGAAAGGCCGCTCCGCGAGCCGTGTGATCCGCGTGCCGCGGCCGGCGAGGTCGGTGAGCCACGGGCGACAGTCGTCGAGCGGCTGATCGGCGGCGACGAACACCTCGTCGACGGTCACGCCCGCCGCGACGGCGCGGGAGAGTTCGCGGCGGCCGTCCACGAGCGTGAGTCCGCTGCCCCGACGGGCGTCGGCCTCGCGCAGGCCGGCCGCCTGCCGCACCCGTGGGTTGGCGGTGCTCGTGATCGTTTCGGAGGAAAACGGGATGCTCATCGTGTCGGGGACCAGCGTGCGAAGCTGCCGAGTTCGAGCATGCGGCCGGAGTCGTCGGTGCAGGTGAGCGGGCCGCTCTCGAACTCGCCGTCGGGGAGGCCCGCGTCGCGGCAGGCTGACTCGAGTGTGTCGTGCAGCCGGCGGGGATGCCAGCCGGGCGAGTGGCACGTGAGCAGGAGCGGGCCGCGGGGGCCGCCGCGATGCCGCCCGATGAGTTCCGCCACGTCGGCCAGGAGCGGCACGAGATCGCGGTCGATCGCGAAGGGCTGCCCCTTGGGCCCGTGGCCCCACGACGGTGGGTCGAGGACGGCGCCGACGAACGAGGCGCCCCGCTTGAGCTGCCGTCTCACGAACGTGGCGGCGTCCTCGCAGATCCAGCGAACGGGTGCGGCGGCGAGTCCGGAGGCGGTGGCATTTCGCCGCGCCAGCTCGACCGACGGCTTCGAGGCGTCGACGTGCACGACTTCGGCGCCCGCGGCGGCGAGTGCGAGCGTCGCGGCACCCGAATGGGCGAAGAGCGAGAGCATCGAACTGCCCGGCGGCGTGTGTTCGGTGAGCCACCGCCACTGTTCGACCTGCTCGAGGAACACGCCGATCTGTCCGGATGCGGCTGGCTTCACCTCCAGGCTGAGCGTCGCGGAGCCCACCGGCACAGACACGCGCCATGACTCGGGCAGTGGGCCGGCGAGTTCCCAGCGGCCGTCGCCGACGCCCGCGGTGCCGGTGCCCGTGAAGACGGCCATGGCGTCCCGCCACAGGCTGGACAGGGCACGGCGGGCCGTCGTCTGGGGCAGCGGACGGTCGACGAGCAGGCCGCCGAGCCGTTCCAGCCGTCGGCCTGCTCCCGCGGCATCGACGCCGAAATCGGCCAGGGCTGGGTCGCGAAACTTTCCGGGGGCAGGGACGTCCATTCAGCTCAACGGTAGTGATACCGCAACTGTGCGATCATCAGCGAGTCGCCGTCGACCTTGTAGACCAGGCGGTGCTCGTCGTTGATGCGGCGCGACCAATATCCAGACAGCGCGTGCTTCAAGGCCTCGGGCTTGCCGGTTCCCGCAAATGGAGTGCGCGTCGTTTCCTTGATCAATGCGTTGATGCGTTTGAGCAGTTTGCGGTCGGTTTCCTGCCAGTGGAGGTAGTCCTCCCACGCCTGTTCCGCGAAGACCAGCTTCATTCAGCCAGTCTCCGCTCCTTGCCACGACCGCCCTCCAGGCTGGAAATCGCTTCCAGGAGTCGCTTAGCGTTTTTGGGAGCGCGGAGCAGATACGCGGTTTCCTCGAGGGCCTTGAAGTCCTCGAGCGACATCATCACGACCGACTGCTGCCCGTTGCGTGTAATGATCAACGGTTCGTGATCCTCGCACACGCGGTCCATCGTGTGGGCCAGATCGGCGCGGGCGGCGGTGTAGGAGATGGTATCCATTCGGCAGCCTCCAATATGTACATGAAACTGTACAGGCCAGCCGGCCGCCGGTCAATCGAAGCCACCCGGACGGTCTCTGCGATCTGCGCCGAGACGGGATTGGCTCTGCGGCAGTGTCGCGAAACTTTCCGGAGGCCGGGGCGTTCATGATGGTGGGCACAGCACGCTGGCTGCCCGACGATCTGGATGACACGTCTCGACTCTCTACCTTCGAACTTCGCAAGGAGAACTCCGATGAACGCCTTCTGGAAGTGGCTGGCCGTGGCCGGCTGTGGTGCGGGCCTGCTGGTGGCCGTGGATCGACTGCGGGTCGTGCGGGCCGACGACGACGCTCCCGCGTACGAGCGGTCGGGCGGCGGCGACTCGCTCGACCGGCTCGATCGGATCGTGGAAAAGCTCGGCCGCGTGGTCGATCGCATGGAGCACCCCGGCCCGCATGGCCGTCCTCCGCACGGCCGACCCCCGCGCGACGGCGAGCGTCCCGAGCACGGACCTATGCATCACGGATCCATGCATGATGGCCGCCATCCGCATGGTCCGCATCACGGTCCCGGGCCGATGTGGGGTGAGATGTCGCCCGAGATGAAGGACCGGATGGAGAAAGCCCGCGCGAAGTTCAAGGAAATGGAGGAGCGGATCGAGAAGCTCGAGGCCGAGGTAGCCGAGCTGAAGGCCGGAAATTGAATCCGCGACTCCGTCCGTGTCGGTAAAAAACCGACACGGACGGCTGCTTTCATGCCCTGGCAGCCGTGCCGTAGCCTCAGGGGGACTGAATTGCTCCTTGTGAGTGCAGCGGCATGTGGCTTCGGTCACTTCATCGAGGCTCCGGGCTGTCGCGGCCGAACCGGCCGAAGCCCGTGGTCGAGGATCCCGAGCCCGACGATATCGCCGATGCCACCCGCGTGATCGAGAAGTCGAAGCCCATGTGCGACCTCGTACGGCTGGCGCTCGAGACCTTCTTCGAGCGGCATTGCCATGACTGCCACTCGTCACCGGCATCCGCTGGCGACGCCGAATCCCTCGCCCCGCGCGAGCAGCAGGTGCTCGAACTGCTCGTGACGGGCTACTCCTACAAGGACGTGTCGAAGGAGCTTGCCATTTCGACCAGCACTGTCGGTACCTACGTGCAGCGGATCTACGAGAAACTGCACGTGTCGAGCCGCCGCGAGATCATGGAGCGGTCTGGAAAGAACGGATGACGGATGCCCGGGCTTCAGGGCCGAATCACGACACCGAGCGCTTCACCGAAGCGTATCCAATCCTTGTAGCCCGACTCGACGACCCATCGGAGGACATCCATGTCGAGCTGGTCGTACTGGTGGATCGCCACGTTGCGAAAGCCGACCATCCCGTGAAGCGCCGCCGCGAGCGAGGCGTCGATGAGGCCCGAGCGCTGCAGGAGTGAGAATGCATCGGCCGTGCTCTGCGGAACCCCGAGATGGCGATCCGCCACCACGTGCATCGCCATGTCGATCGCTGCCTGACAGGCCCGTTCGATATTCAAGGTGAGCGCATCGATGTGGGTGAAGTCGTCGAGCGCGGGGCAGGCCCGTGCTTCTTCGGTCATCCGCCGCACGCAACGCTCGATAATCGCGGCCTTGTTGAGCAGAATGTCGTCAGGCGGCATAGGCGCGAAGCACCTCCCGCCGCGCTTCCTGGAGCGACGCGTACATCGAAAGGGCATACATCTCGAACCGGGCGGTGACCGGATGGTCGCGGTCGAAGATGAGCCGGCCGCGGGCAACAGCCTCCTTGGCGTACACCAGGTTGCGGGTCGTCAGGACGCCGAGATCGACCTCCCGCCCGACGATGGAACTCAGCTCCGCGGCCAGGTGCAGCCGCTCGAGCAACGGGAGCCCGTCTGGGGTTACAGGGAGCACGGCGATGTCGACGTCGCTGTCCGAACGCAACCGCCCCTCGGCCGCCGACCCGAGCAGGTAGGCCGCGGCGACATGAGCATGGCGGCTCAGGTGCGAGGCGACGGCCTCCAGAAGAGCGGTGTCGAGAGCCGGGCTGTGCGGAGGCGTCATAGGAGTTCTCGATCTCAAGTTTACAAAGCTGGAGCGGTCGGGGAAGGAGTTCTCGCCGCGGGGGGCGATACCGTCCGCCAGTGCTGTCGGTAATCGCGGGGAGACGAGCCGGTCTTGAGCTTGAAGAGCTTCGAGAAGTGGTAGGGGTTGCGAAATCCCAGCGCGAGCGCGATCGCCTTTACCGACATCGACGAGTCGCGGAGCATCTCGGCGGCCCGGCGGATCGTGAGCTGCAGGTGATACTTGTAGGGACTCTGGCCCGTCTGCTCCTTGAACACCCGAAAGAAGTGGGTGCGGCTGACGTCGAATGAACGGATCATCTCTTCGACGTGCGGCAGACTGCCTGGATTCTCCTCCAGCATGAGGCGGGCCCGACGCACGATCGCCTGCAGCCGCGGCACCGGCCGCTCGGTGCCCGCCGTGCCCACGATCCGCGCCAGGATTTCGGTCGTGCGGGCGGCGGCGATCTGGGCGAAGCCGGCCGACTCGCTGCGGAGCACGTCGAGGACCGTCGTGAACGCCTGCACGATGGTGTCATCGACACCGACGCGGAGCACGGCCCGCTGCGGCTGCACCGTGCCGGCCTCTCGCAGCCGGTCGGCCGTGTCGCCCTCGAAGTGAATCCAGTAGCTCCCCCAGCCCGTGTCCTTGCGCGGCCGGTAGCGGTGCCAGACCCCGGGGAACAACAGGATGGCGTCGCCCGGCTCGAGCTGACGCAGGCCGGTGGCCTGCGAATCGAACTCGCCCTGGCCATGGGTCACGTAGACGACGGCATACTCGTTGAGCACGCGGCCAGCCTCCCACGAGTAATAGTGGCCGGGCGGATGCCGCCGCCGCGGTACGCCAGCAACGCCCGGAGCCGCGGGCTGGTAGCCGGCCCCCGTGATGCAGAGGCCCCAGGCGTGATCCCGCGGATTCACGGCGAGATACCGGTAGTATTCCGAGGCACTTTTACGCATTGGTGAGCCCTGGCCAGGAATCGCCCACGCCCGTTCAGGAATCAACGTCCGATGAAAAAAGGCCTGATAACGCAGTGGGGCGCGAGTCGCGATCGCCGGCATAAAGTACAAAAAGAGATTACTTTGGACGTTTGGGTATTTCGATGGCCGCCCGGGACGACGAAGATGGGACAGAAGTTTCGATCCTTCCCCCATGCGTCTGCACCGCCGCGACCGACCGGGCGGGGCTAGGCACTCACGCGCGGAGAAAACGGCGATGAACGCCCCACTCATTCCCGCGACTGCCGCGCAGCGCTCGTTTACGACCTCCAGCCGCCGTGGTTTTCTCGGCGCAGGGGCTGCCGCCTCGCTCGCCTCCGGCCTCATGGTGCATTCCTCGGTCGCGGCAGCCGAGGAGGTTCGCGAATTGCGGCTCGGTATCGTCGGCTGCGGCGGTCGCGGCACCGGGGCGGTGAACGACTCGCTGTCGATCAACGAACACGTGAAGATCGTCGCCGCAGCCGACCTGTATCCGGCCAAGTGTGCAGCCCTGCGAAAAGGCCTCGCGTCCCACGGCGACAAGGTGGCGATCGACGACGCGAAGATGTACGGCGGCCTCGACGGCTACAAGCGGATTCTCGATGACAAGGACGTCGACATCGTGCTGCTCGCGACGTCGCCGGGCTTCCGGCCCCGCTACCTGCTCGACGCGGTGGAGGCGGGCAAACACGTGTTCGCGGAGAAGCCCGTCTGCGTCGATCCGGCCGGCTATCGGATCTGTCTCGCGGCCCACGACAAGGCCTCGGCTCAGGGCACGGCGATCGTCACCGGCACGCAGTACCGCCGACAGAAAAGCTACATCGAGGCTGTCGAGCGGATCCGCACGGGAGAAATCGGCCACGTGATCGGCGCGACTTCCCGGTACTGCACGAATGGCATCTGGTACCGCGGTCGCCAGCCGAACATGAGCGACGCCGAATACCAGATGAACAACTGGATGCACTTCATCTGGCTGAGCGGCGACCAGATCTGCGAGCAGACGATCCACAACCTCGACGCGATCAACTGGGTGATGGATGCGAATCCCGTGTCGGCCTACGGATCCGGGGGACGCTTCACTCGCCCGGCCGACAGCGAGATGTGGGACGCCATGAGCATCGACTACGAGTATCCCGACGACCGCATCGTTTCGTTCACGTGTCGGCAGATTCCTGGCACGGCGGGCGACAACAGCAACGTGATTTACGGCTCCGAGGGCACCTGCCACATCGGTGCCATGAACGCCGGATCCAAGATCTTCGATCGCGGCGGCAGGCAGGTCTGGGCGGTCCCCGGCAGCATTGGCGCCGCCTATCAGCAGGAGCACAAAGATCTCGTCGACTCCATCCGCGCCGGAAAGCCGATCGTCGAGCTGAAGCAGACGGCCGACAGTTCGCTGGTGGCCGTGATGGGGCGGCTGGCCGCCTACACCGGCCAGCGGGTCACGTGGGAATTCGTGACGAAGGATTCGACACTCGACCTGTTCCCCAAGCACCTCGCCTGGGATGGGTCATTGCCCTCCCCGGGGCATGCGGTTCCGGGTAAGACGAAGCTCGTCTAGCGGTTCGAACAATCAGAAGCGGATCGAGACCAAACAGTTCAGAGAGAGGATGAGATGCCAATCACCCCCACCACCTCCGCCACGCCGCCGATCTATCGCGGCCCTCTGCCCCACGTGCACACGGTCGAACGGATCCCCGTCACCGTCTATGACCAGCCGGGCGACGCGAGCCGCGCCGTGGCACGGGAGATCGCCGATCTCGTCACCGAGCGGGCCCGGGCCGGCAAGAAGACCGTGCTCGGATTGGCCACCGGCAGCACGCCCGTCGGCGTCTACGACGAGCTGATCCGGCTGCATCGCGAGGAGGGCGTGTCGTTCAAGACGGTCGTCACGTTCAACCTCGACGAATACTGGCCGATGCAGCCCGACGCGCTGCAGAGCTACCACCGCTTCATGCGGGAACACCTCTTCGACCACATCGACATTCCGGCGGCCAACGTCCACATCCCCGACGGTACGCTGCCTCGCGATAAAGTGGCCGCCGCCTGCGTCCGCTACGAGGAGCAGATCCGCGAGGCGGGGGGCATCGATCTGCAGCTGCTCGGCATCGGCCGCACCGGCCACATCGGGTTCAACGAGCCTGGCAGCGCCCTCGACAGCCGCACCCGGCTCATCACGCTCGACAGCGTGACGCGATCCGACGCCGCCAGCGATTTCTTCGGCGAATGGAACGTGCCCCGGCAGGCGATCACGATGGGCGTGGGCTCGATCCTCGACGCCCGCAAGGTCGTGCTCCTGGCGTTCGGCGAGCACAAGGCGCCGATCGTGCGGAAGGCCGTCGAGGAGCCGCCGTGCAGCCACGTGTCGGCCAGTGCGCTCCAACAGCACGCCGATGCGAGGTTCGTTCTGGATCGGGCCGCCGCCGCGCGGCTGGCGCGGTTCGAGTCGCCCTGGCTCGTGGGGCCGCTCGACGTGATGGGGCTCGAGTGGACCGAGCCGCTCACCCGCAAGGCCGTGATCTGGCTGGCGCTGAAGCTCGGCAAACCGATCCTGAAGCTCACCGACGAGGACTACAACGAGCACGGCCTGCAAGACCTGCTTTCCAACCGTGGACGGGCCTATGACATCAACATCGAGGTCTTCCGCGGGATGCAGGACACGATCAGCGGCTGGCCTGCCGGACGACCCGGCCGGCCGCGGCGGATTCGTGGCATCGAGCCGGCTCCCGGGGCGAAGCGGGAGGATTTTCCGAAGCGGGTCGTCGTGTTCAGCCCGCATCCCGACGATGACGTGATCAGCATGGGCGGCACGTTCATCCGGCTCTGCGAGCAGGGGCACGAAGTGCATGTCGCCTATCAGACGAGTGGCAACATCGCCGTCTGGGACGAGTCGGCCGACCGGCACGTGGACTTCGTGGAGGAGTTCTGCAAGGCGTTCGGCGTTGGGGCCGCGTCGGCGGGGGGCCGTGGGGCGAGCGAGATCGCCGAGCAAATTCGCGGCTTCCTCAAGACGAAGTCGGCCGGGGCCGTGGATCTGCCGGAGCTGCAGACCGTCAAGGGGCTCATTCGCCGGACGGAGGCTCGGGCGGGCGCCCGCTACTCGGGCGTGAAGCCGGAACGCATCCACTTCCTCGACCTGCCCTTCTACGAGACGGGGCGGGTGCGGAAGAAGCCGATCGGGCCCGAGGACATCGCGATCACGGCCCGGCTGCTCGACGAGGTGAAGCCGCATCAGATCTACGCCGCCGGCGACCTCTCGGATCCGCACGGCACGCACCGCGTCTGCCTCGGGGCGGTGATCGCGGCGGTCGAGCAGCTCCGCGACCGCGAGTGGGCCAAGACCTGCGAGTTTTGGCTCTACCGCGGCGCCTGGCAGGAGTGGGAACCGCACGAGATCGAGATGGCGGTGCCGCTCTCTCCCGACGAGGTCGAGCGGAAGCGGATGGCGATCTTCAAGCACGAAAGCCAGAAGGACCGGGCGCTCTTTCCCGGGCCGACCGATTCCCGCGAGTTTTGGCAGCGGGCCGAGGACCGCAACCGCGACACGGCGAAGCTCTACGATCGGCTCGGTCTGCCCGAGTACGAGGCGATCGAGGGCTTCGTGCTCTATCGAGGATGAGGAACACCATGAAACGCTCAACGTCGGCGTCGTCGGCTACGGTTGGGCTGTGATCGCCCGCATCGCTGCCATCAGCGCCACCAGGCAGGGGTGGGTGACGGCCGTGTGTTCGTCGCGGCCGCTCGACTCGGGCGACGAGAGCGATTGTCCCCAACAGGCCCGGTTGCAGGCGTTCTTCGACGCGCTCGACCGTGGCGGCACGCCCGTCACCGTCTGAACAGGTACCGGCCACCACATCCGGTTGTTTCTTTT
>CAZXIG010000052.1:0-4739 GCA_964640405.1 uncultured Candidatus Kuenenia sp. | reverse complement strand
AGAAAACGCTGGGGGCGGCGATGAGACTTTGGCCGCCGGTCGAATCGGGGGTACATTCACATCTCCCGCCGATCGACCTTCCCCAGGTCCGCGTTTGACGGCTGGCTTCCCGCATGGCGGGCGGCCGCCGAACGGCGACGCGGGTGTTTCCCGAAGATGTGGTGAGGCACCGATGGGATGCACCGCCTTCCGGCGACGTTGTGCCGGCGTTCTGTTTGTCGCCCTGCTCTTGCACGCGGCGATCGCCCCGCCGCCGGCCTCGGCCGCGGAGTCGACGCTCGACTTCAACCGTGACGTGCGGCCCATCCTTTCCGACCGTTGCTTTTCCTGTCACGGCCCGGACAACGAAGACCGCCATGCCGGGCTGCGACTCGACATACGCGACGCTGCCATCGCGCCGCTCGACAGCGGGCTGGTGGCCGTCGTGCCCGGCGACCCGGCGAAGAGCGAGATCATTTCTCGGATCACCAGCAGCGATCCGGACGTCGTCATGCCGCCGCCACGGGTCAACAAGCCGATCACGCCAGCGGAAGCTGAGATCCTGAAGCGATGGATCGCCGAGGGGGCCGAGTATCGTGGCCACTGGGCCTTCGAGCGGGTCGAGCGGCCCGCGGTGCCGGAGGTGAAGAACACGGCATGGCCTCGGACGCCGATCGACCGATTCATCCTCGCGCGTCTCGAGCAAGAGGGGCTCACGCCCAATCCAGAGGCTGACCGCGTGACGCTCGCCCGTCGGCTCGCCCTCGACCTCACCGGGCTGCCGCCTGCGCCTGCCGCCGTCGACGCATTCCTTGCGGACACGTCGCCCGATGCCTATGAGAAGTACGTGGACTCGCTCCTGGCCAGCCCGCACTACGGTGAGCGGATGGCGATCGAGTGGCTCGATGCGGCCCGGTATGCCGACTCCAGCGGCTACCAGACCGACTCCAGTCGGCAAAACTGGCCATGGCGCGACTGGCTCATCGAGGCCTACAACGAGAACCTGCCGTTCGACCGCTTTACGATCGAACAACTCGCGGGTGACATGCTGCAGAACCCGACCCGCGATCAGATCGTGGCGACGGGTTTCAACCGCAATCATCGGCTCAATGGCGAAGGGGGCATCATCGCCGAAGAATGGCGGGTGGAGACGGTGATCGACCGCGTCGAAACGACGGGACAGACGTGGATGGCCCTGTCGGTCGGCTGCGCACGCTGCCACGATCACAAATACGACCCGCTCTCTCAGAAGGAGTTCTATTCGCTCTTCGCGCTGTTCAACAACGTGCCCGAGAGCGGCACGAATCAGGGGGAGACGCATCGCAACGGCGGCAACGTCGAGCCGGTGCACCTGCTGCCCTCGCCAGATCAGCAACAAGAGCTGACCCGGCTGAACAAGGTCGTGGCCGATGCCGAGGCCGCAGTGAAGGTGGAGGACGCCAACATCGACGCGCTGGTGGCGAAGTGGGAGGAATCGATCAGGCCCGCGCTCGCCGCACCGCTGGAGACCTGGGAGGCGTTCGAACCACTCGAGCTTCGCAGCACCGGCGGCGCGAGCTTCCGCCGCAGTGAGGACGGGACGTGGTTCGTCGAGGGCAAGCTGCCCCCGAAGGACACCTACGAGTTCGAGACCCTCGTGCCGGCCGACAGCCTCGGCGGCATCCGACTCGAGCTGTTGTCCGACGAGAGCCTCGCCCAGGGCGGGTTCAGCCGGGCCGGCAACGGCAACATCGTGGTCACGAAGATCGAGGCGGAGATCGAGCCGCCGGGGGACGCGAAGGTGATTCCCGTCGAACTCATGCGGGCGGAGGCAAGCTACGAGCAGCAAAGTTGGCCGGCCTCCAGCGTGCTTCAGCTCAAAGGGGAGAAGGGCAAGGGCTGGGCGATCGACGGCCACGATCCCGAGAAGCGATCGCCTCGACAGATCGCCGTGTTTCCTGCCAAGCCCGTGACCCTCCCGGAGAACGCCCGGCTCGTCGTGCGAATCCGCCAGGAGGCGCTCGACGGCCACACGATCGGGCGATTCCGGCTGGCGTTCTCCAGCGACGATCCCGGCCTGCTGGGCGTCGGCGGATCGCGGGTTCCCCCAGCCGTGAAGGACGCGTTGGCCGTGGATGCGGCCAGCCGCTCGCCGGAGCAGAAGACCGAGATCGCGAAGTTCTACCGGGCCAATGTGGACGGCCCGATCCGACAGGCCGAGGCTTCCCGCGACGCGGCCAAGAAGAGCGTCGAGTCGTTCAGGAATTCGCTTCCCAGCGCCATGGTGATGAAGGAGGGGCCGGTTCGCGACGCCTTCGTGCTGAACCGCGGCGAGTACGACAAACGGGGTGAGAAGGTGACGGCGGCGCTGCCGGCGTTTCTGCCGCAGTTGCCAGAGGGCACGAAGCCCGACCGGCTCGCGCTGGCGAAGTGGCTCGTCTCCCGCGAGCATCCGCTCACGTCGCGGGTCTGGGTGAACCGAATCTGGGAGCGGTTCTTCGGCACCGGGCTCTCGAAGACGAGCGAGAACCTCGGCAGCCAGGCCGAGTATCCGAGCCACCCGGAACTCCTCGACTGGCTCGCGGCGGAGTTCATGGACAGCGGCTGGGACATGAAACGGTTCATCAAGCTCGTCGTTACCAGCTCGGTGTATCGCCAGAATGCCACGGTCACCCCCGAGAAGCTCGCCAAGGATCCGGCTAACCGGCTCCTCGCTCGGGCGGCGCGGATTCGACTGCCCGGCGAGACGGTGCGTGATGCGGCGCTCGCCGGCTCTGGCCTGCTCGTGCCCACGGTCGGTGGCCCGAGCGTGCGGCCCTGGATGCCCGACGGCGTGTGGGACGAGACGAGCAAGTATGGCGACCTCCGCGGCTACAAGCCCGACACGGGGCCGGGCCGCTACCGCCGCACGATGTACACCATCTGGAAGCGGACGGCGGCGCCCCCCACGATGCTCCTCTTCGATGCACCCAACCGCGAGACCTGCATCGTGAAGCGGTCGCGGACCAACACGCCGCTCCAGGCGCTCGCGCTCTTGAATGAACCCACGTTCGTGGAGGCGGCCCACGGCCTCGCGAAGCGGATGCTCGCCGAAGGGGGATCGACACCGGCCGAGCGGATCGCCCACGGCTTCCGACTCGCGATCGGCCGCAAGCCGGCCGACACGGAGCTCGCAGCGCTCGTCGAGGGCTTCGAAGCCGATCTGGCGACGTTCACGGCAGTGCCCGAGCGAGCCGAAAAATACGCAGCCGTCGGCCTCGTGAAGAAGCCCGACGCGGTGGCCGCTCCGGAATTCGCCGCCTATTCGCTGGCCGCCAACGTGATTATCAACCTCGACGAATTCGTGATGCGGGAGTGAGCGACATGTATCCCACCATCCACTCGCAAGACGCCTGCAACCGCCGGGTCTTTCTCGGCGGTGCCGCCGGTGGCCTTGGCTATGCGGCACTCGCGAGCCTCATGCAGCCGCAGGCGGCCAATGCCGCGGCCGTTGCGGGGCCGGCCAAGGCCGTGTTTCCCAACTTCCCACCGAAGGCGAAGCGGGTGATCTACCTGTTTCAATCGGGCGCCCCCTCGCAAATGGACCTCTTCGACCCGAAGCCCGAGATGGCGAAGCGGCGGGGCGAGGATCTGCCGGAATCGATCCGGCAGGGGCAGCGGCTGACCACGATGACCAGCGGCCAGAAGAGCTTTCCCGTGGCGCCCTCGTTGTTCACGTTCGCCCAGCATGGCGAGAGCGGGATGTGGTTCAGCGAATTGGTGCCCAATATCGCCCGCCATGCCGACCACTGGTGCATGGTGCGGTCGATGTACACCGAGCAGATCAATCACGACCCGGCGATCACGTTTTTCCAGACGGGACACCAGCTCGCCGGCCGGCCGAGCATCGGCTCCTGGGTGAGCTACGGCCTCGGCAGCGAGAATGCCGACCTGCCCGCCTACATCGTGCTCACGAGCTTCGGCTCGGGCCGCAAGGACGACCAGCCGCTCTATGATCGCCTGTGGGGCGCGGGCTTTTTGCCCACCGAGCACCAGGGCGTGCGGTTTCGCAACACGGGCGATCCGGTGCTCTATCTCGCCGATCCGGCCGGCATCGACCGCCAGATGCGGCGGGCCACGCTCGACCGCGTGGCGAAGCTCAATGCCGCGCGGAGCGCCGTCGTGGGGGATCCCGAGATCGCCGCCCGCACGAGCCAGTACGAGATGGCCTTCCGCATGCAGGCGAGCGTGCCGGAGATCATCGACTTCAAGGACGAGCCGAAGCACGTGCTCGACTCGTACGGCCCCGACGTGCACCGCCCCGGCAGCTACGCATTCAACTGCCTCCTCGCCCGCCGGCTCTCGGAGAAGGGCGTGCGGTTCGTGCAGTGTTTCCACATGGGCTGGGACCACCACGGCGGCCTGCCGGCGGCGATCAAGGGGCAGGTGAAGGACACCGATCAGGCCACGGCCGCGCTCCTCGATGATCTCCAGCGGCGCGGACTGCTCGACGAGACGCTCATCGTGTGGGGGGGCGAGTTCGGCCGTACCATCTACTCGCAGGGCACGCTCACGGAGACGAACTACGGCCGCGACCACCATCCGCGGTGCTTCACGATGCTCCTCGCCGGCGCCGGCATCAAGCCGGGGCTCACGTATGGGGCGACCGACGACTACTCCTACAACATCGTCACGCCCGACCAGAAGGTGCACGTGCACGACCTCAACGCCACGATCCTGCACCTCATGGGCATCGACCACCTCCGGCTCACCTATCCCTACCAGGGCCGCGACTTCCGGCT
>CAZXIG010000051.1:0-15195 GCA_964640405.1 uncultured Candidatus Kuenenia sp. | reverse complement strand
CAGCTCGTCGGCGGCCTCCGGGCCGGCATGGGCTACTGCGGCACGCGGACGATCGACGAGCTCCGACGCGACGCGAAGTTCATCCAGGTTTCCGCCGCCACCGTTCGCGAAAGCCATCCGCATGACATCGCCATCACGCACGAAGCCCCGAACTACACGATGGAGCACGCGAAGCCCGGGGAGTGAGGGCTGGTCGCTCGCGGCTGCAGCCCTGGCCGCGGCCGTCGCGGTCATGGCGGTGGCGCGGGGGGGCGATCTCGGCGAGCTGCTCGCGAATCCAGAGCCGGCAGTGGAGCAGCACGTTGCGGTCGAGCCCGTCGCCTTCCTCGAGGCCGACGGCGACGATTCGCCGGACACGAAGGATCCTTGCAGCGAGGAATCGGGCGACTGCCGCGAGGCCTTGAGCAAGCTGCGGGGCGACCGGCTGGCCGACATCGACCTCGACATTCGCGTCGGTGGCCGGGCGGGCAACGACTACCCGTGCGAGTGCCGGCTGGAGGGGGAGACGTTCCAGCAGCGGCGGTTCGCCTCGACGATGTTCACCTGGAAGGCGGCGGGCTACTGTCACAAGCCGCTCTACTTCGAGCACTGGACGCTCGAACGCTACGGCCACTCGCGGGGCTTCGTGGCCGACTCCTTCTGCTCGGCCGCCCACTTCTTCGTGACGCTGCCCGTGCTGCCCTACAAGATGGGCGTCGAACTGCCGTGGGAGTGCGTTTATCCGCTCGGCTACTACCGGCCGGGCAGCTGTGCACCGTGGACGGTGCCGGCGGTGCCGATCAGCCCGCGGGGCCTCGCCGTGGAGGCCGCGACGATCACGGGCCTCGTGTTCCTGCTGCCGTAGGCTCGGGTCGTTCTCGACCAGTGGCGGATGGACTACAACCACAGGCGGCCACATGGCGGCCTGAAGTGGCTGACCCCGGCGGCGTTCATTGCCGGGCTGGACGATATGGCCTCCGGGGTGGTCCCGGCGGCGTCGCGTGGTGTGTCTCCGGTCGGGGCTACGCCCCTCCCTCCGACACACCACGCGGACTGTTCCCCTACTCTCTCATGAGCACTGGTACGAAATCCGGGAAGGGGTCAACCCAATGAATCCGCCGAACCGGGGCGGCTGCCGAAAGGAGCCAGAAGATGTTTCTCGCGTGATCGGATAAACTACGGTTCTGTGAGGGTCACCGATCAAATGCCGCGAAAGGTAAGGGGAATCGTCGCTGATCTCCTCGCGCACGGCTTTTCGGAAATTCCCGGTGGAGGCAAGGGATCCCATCGGAAGTTCGTTCACGAGCGTTATCCAGGAGCAGTGACCATCAGCGGCCGGTCTGGGGACGATGCAAAGCCGTACTAGGAAAAACAGGTTCGCAAGGCGGTGGAGGTGGTCGATGAAGAAAACTGACGTCTACCACAAGTGGGTCGAATGGAGTGCGGAAGACGGGGTGTATGTCGGCAAATGCCCCGACCTCATTTCCGGAATCCATGGCGACGATCCTGTCCGGCTCTATGCCGATCTGGAGCAGGTCGTCGAAGATGTCGTGTCGCAGTTCGAAGCGGCCGGTCGCCCATTGCCGCCGCCGCGATTACGGCCAATGCAGGATGTAGGATGAAGCTTTTAAGGTGTTGCGATGGCCGTGAAACACCTCTCAATGGTGAAGCTTTCGGCCTTATCGCTGATCACCGCCTTGTGGATCTCGCAGGCTGCGGCCACGGCTGACGTCCATCACGCCCAGGGTGAAATGGCCGGGGAGGTGACAACGTCCACGGTGCTTCTCCAGTCACGGTTGACGGCCATTCCCGGACCCGGCCTCGACACCAGCGGGGATCTTCCAGGGACGGCCGGTGTGGCTGCATTCGAGTGGAGCTCGTCGGCCGACTTCACCGCCGCACGTCGCACCGACTGGCTGCGCTCGACGGCCGAACAAGACTTCATCGTCCGAGCACGACTCCAAGAACTTACGCCTGGCACGACGTACCACTACCGCCTCGTGTGCGGCGCCGACGAGACCACGGCCCGGCCGGGGCCCGCTCGCCGCTTCCGCACGTTGCCCTCCCCCGACTCGACGGCGCCGCTCTCGTTCACGATGGGGAGCTGTCAGAACTATGCCTTCTTCCTGAACGGGCCGGACGGTCGGGGCCCCGGGGCACCCGAGCCAGACCGCCGACTCGGCTATCCCGCCTACGCCGCGATGACCGAACTCGAGCCCGACTTCTTCATCGGCACCGGCGACATCGTCTACTACGATCATCCCGCAAAGACTGCGGCACGCACGCTCGCCGAGATGCGGCGAAAATGGCACGAGCAGGCTCGGCTACCGCGGCTCGTGGAATTCCTGGGCCGCACGGCGGCCTACTGGTCAAAAGACGATCATGACTTTCGGTTCAACGATGCCGACTCGTCGGGCCGCCGCCTGCCTGCGGCTGAGACCGGGATCGACGTGTTTCGCGAGCAGATGCCGCTTCTCGATGCCGGAGATCGCGGTTCGCCCACGTATCGCACCCACCGAGTGCACCGTCATCTCCAACTCTGGTTCGTGGAGGGACGGGATCACCGCTCGCCGAATGCCACTCCAGACGGGCCGGAGAAGAGCCTCTGGGGCAAGGAACAGCGGGGCTGGTTGGAGCAGACGCTTCAGCAGAGCGATGCCACCTGGCGGGTGATCATTTCGCCGACCCCGATGGTGGGACCCGATCGAGCAAGTAAGCGGGACAACCACGCCAACCTGGGCGGCTTTCGCCACGAGGCCGACGCCTTCCTTGCCTGGGCCCAGGCCTCCGGGATCGCCAATCTATTGGTGTTCTGTGGCGACCGGCACTGGCAGTATCACTCGGTCCACCCCTCGGGCGTGGAGGAATTCAGCGCCGGCGCGCTCAACGACGAGAACGCGACCCACGGCATCCGGCCGGGTGACCCGCGAGGTACAGACCCGGAGGGGCTGATCCGTCAGCCCTTCCTCTCTGCGAAGCAGACGGGCGGGTTCCTGCACGTGAAGGTAGGCGAGGAGAATCAGACGGCAACGCTGCGGATCGCCTTTATCGACGACGTGGGCACGACGCAGTACGCCGTCGAGAAGGAGTGCAAGAGACAGGAGCGAAAGCCGTGAAGGACAGGCCGCCAGCCAAAGCTGTCAAGGCATTTCGACTGGGCCGGTTTTTCCAGTTGGTAGGCCGCGGATTTGGACGATATCATTCAAGTGTTCCGCCGATCGACCTTCGGGTCCGCGTCGGGCTAAGATGAGCTCTGACGGCGAAGCGGTTGTTTCCACGGAGTGATCCATGGTGCACAGCTTTGCGAGGCCCACGCGATCCTTCTGGATGGCGATGCTCGCTTTCAGTCGCGCCGTTGCTGCCTTTGCTCCGGCCACGGCTGGCGAGGCCGACGCGGTCTCGTTTAACCGCGACATCCGGCCGATCCTTTCCGACAACTGCTTCTATTGTCACGGGCCCGACGCCAGCCACCGGCAGGCAGACCTGCGGCTCGATCTGCGGGACGAGGCGCTTGCTGCCAACGCGATCGTGCCCGGCAAGCCGGCGGAGAGCTCGATCGTCTCGCGGATCAATTCGACTGATCCCGACGAGCTGATGCCGCCGCCGGAATCCCACAAGAAACTCGACGCCAGACAAAAAGCGTTGCTCGCCCGCTGGATCGACCAGGGCGCGGAGTACCAGAAGCACTGGGCCTACGAGCCGCCCGTAAAAGCCGCGGTGCCAGTGGGCGCGAAGGCGATCGACCATCTCGTACGGCAGCGACTGGCGAAGCTGGGCCTTGAGCCGTCGCCGGAGGCCGATCGCCGTACGCTCATCCGCCGGCTCTCGTTCGATCTCACTGGCCTGCCGCCCACGCCCGCGGAGGTCGAGGCCTTCGTCACCGATCCGTCGCCCGATGCCTACGACAAACTCGTCGAGCGGATGCTCGCGAGCCCGCACTACGGCGAGCGGATGGCGATCGGCTGGCTCGACGTCGTGCGGTTCGCCGACACGATCGGCTACCACAGTGACAATCCGCGGAACGTGTGGCCCTATCGCGACTACGTGATCAGGAGCTTCAACGACAACAAGCCCTTCGACCGTTTCACGATCGAGCAGCTCGCAGGTGACCTGTTGCCTGACGCGAATCAGGAGACGCGGATTGCATCCTGCTTCAACCGTCTTCTCTTGACGACCGAAGAAGGCGGCGCCCAGGCCAAGGACTATGAGGCCCGGATGCTCACCGATCGCGTGCGGGCCGTCGGCGCCGTGTGGCTCGGCCAGACTACCGGCTGCTCGGGCTGCCACGACCACAAGTTCGACCCGATCACGATGCGGGATTTTTATTCGCTGGGCGCCTTCTTCGCCGACATCGATGAACGGGCAATCGGGGATCGTGAGGACGGCATGGTGCTGTCGCCGCCCGAGGATCTCAAGAAGCTCGCTGATCTCGATGCTGCGATGGCCGCAGCCAAGAAGAAGCTCGATGCCGTGACGCCGCAGTTCGACGCGGCGCAGAAGCAGTGGGAGCACGACGTCGCCGCCTACGAAGTGACGCTGCCCGAACTGAAGCCCGACTCGCAGGCAGCTGACGCCGACAAGAAGTTGGCTCAGCAAGCGGCGGCGGCCTTGAAGAAGGAGTTTGCCAAACGCAACGGCGTGGAGCGGGAGGCGATCAAGAAATACTTCCGCACGAAGGTCTCGCCGCAGCTCTTCCGGGTCGAACAGGATGCCTTCGCCAAAGCCGAGAAGGATCGCAACGACTTCTACGGCCCACTCACGAAGTGCCTCGTGAGCGTGAAGAAGGCCGTGCCGAATGTCGTTCGCATCCTGCCCCGCGGCAATTGGATGGACGAGACGGGCGAGGTGATGAAGCCGGCGTTTCCTGGCTATCTGCCGGCGCCCAAGATCGAGGGCCGCGAGCCGAACCGGCTCGATCTCGCCCGGTGGCTCGTCTCCCGGGAGCATCCGCTCACGGCGCGGGTCGTGATGAACCGGCTCTGGAAGCAGTTCTTTGGTACGGGCCTCTCCCGAGTGCTCGATGACCTGGGCGCCCAGGGGGAGCCGCCGGTGAACCCCGAACTGCTCGACTGGCTGGCCTGCGAGTTCATGGACTCGAAGTGGGACATGAAGCACATGGTCCGCACGATCGTTTCGAGCGCGACGTACAAGCAGACCGCGGTTGCCTCGGCGGAGAAGATTGCCGCCGATCCGGGGAACCGCGAGCTCGCGCGGCAGTCGGCCTATCGCGTCGATGCGGAGCTCGTTCGCGATGCGGCGCTGGCCACCTCGGGCCTGCTCGTCCGCACGATCGGCGGCCCGAGCGTGAAGCCCTATCAGCCCGACGGTTATTGGGAGAATCTCAACTTTCCAGCGCGGAAGTATCCGACCGACGTGGGCGAGAAACAGTATCGCCGCGGCCTCTACACCTGGTGGCAGCGGTCGTTTCTCCATCCGAGCATGCTCGCCTTCGACGCGCCCTCACGTGAGGAGTGCTGCGCCGAGCGGACGCGGTCGAACATCCCGCAGCAGGCCCTCGCACTGCTCAACGATCCGACCTACGTCGAGGCCTCGCGAGCCTTCGCGGCGCGGATCATGAAGGAATGTGCGGGCTCGCCCGAGGAGCGGATCGCCTGGGCGTGGAAGCAGGCCCTGCAGCGGCTGCCGCGGGTGGAGGAGATGGAGACGGTGATGCCGCTCTACCGCCAGCAGCTGGCGGCCTACCATGCCGATCCCGCCGCCGCGGCCGCCCTGCTCAAGGTGGGCTTCGCTCCGGCCCCTGCCGATCTCGACAAGCCCGAACTGGCCGCCTGGACCCACGTGGCCCGCGTGCTCCTGAACCTCCACGAAACGATCACCCGAAACTGACTTCACGAGGAACTGATCATGCTCGACAGCCATCTGCATGCCGCGGTCGCTCGCCGGGCGTTTCTCGGGAAGACCGCCCAGGGCGTGGGGGCGGTGGCCCTCGCGTCGCTCGCGGCGCCTGAGGCCGCCTCGGCCGCGGCCCTCCGCGGCGTGCTCGATCCGCCCCCCCTGCCCCAGAAAGCCAAGCGGGTGATCTGGCTGACGATGGCGGGCGGCCCGTCGCACCTCGAGACGTTCGACCACAAGCCGAAGCTCGCCGAGCTCGATGGCCAGCCGATGCCGGAGAGCATGACGAAGGGGCAGCAGCTCGCCCAGCTCCAGGGGCAGAAGCTCACCTGCTTCGGGCCGCAGCATCCCTTCAAGCCGATGGGGCCCAACGGCACGCATATCTGCGAGCTCTTCCCGCAGATCGGCTCCGTGCTCGGCGACATCTGCCTCATCCGCTCGATGACGACCGACGCGATCAACCATGATCCGGCCCATATGTTCATGAACACGGGCTCGCAGATCGCGGGCCGGCCGAGCATGGGCTCGTGGGTCACCTATGGCCTCGGCAGCGAGGCGGCCGACCTGCCCGGCTTCGTCGTGCTCACGTCGCTCGGCAAGGGGGGCCAGAACCAGCCGATCGCCGCCCGCCAGTGGTCGAGCGGATTTTTGCCGAGCAAGTACCAGGGCGTACAGCTCCGCGGCAAAGGCGACCCGGTGCTCTATCTGGGCAATCCCGCCGGCGTCACCCGCGACCGTCAGGGGCTCGACATCGCCGCGATTAACGTGCTCAACGCCCAGCACGACGCCCTCACGGGCGACCCCGAGATCGCCACCCGGATCGCGCAGTATGAAATGGCCTTCGCCATGCAGGCGAGCGTGCCGGGGCTGATGGACATGGCGGCCGAGAGCCCTGCCACGCTCGAACTCTACGGCTGCCAGCCTGGCGACGGCTCGTTCGCCTCCAACTGTATGCTCGCCCGGCGGCTCGCCGAGCGGGGCGTGCGGTTCATCCAGCTCTACCACAAGGACTGGGACCACCACGGCGGCGTAAAGGATGGCATCGCCTACAAGGCACAGGAGATCGACCGGGCCTGCATGGCCCTGATCACCGATCTCAAGAACCGCGGCATGCTCGACAGCACGCTGATCGTGTGGGCGGGCGAGTTCGGCCGCACGCCGATGTCGCAGGGGGGCAGCGGCCGCGACCACCACAACAAGGCGATGAGCGTGTGGCTGGCCGGCGGCGGCATCAAGGGGGGCCTCGTCTACGGCTCGACCGACGACCTCGGCTACGCGGCCGTCGAGGACGCCTGCACCGTACACGACCTCCACGCCACGATGCTCAACCAGCTCGGCATCCGCCACGACGCCTTCACCGTGAAGTTCCAGGGCCTCGACGCCAAGCTCACCGGTGTCGAAGGAGCCCGCGTGCTCGACACGATCCTGGCGTGATCGGCGGAGCTGCCTTCGCCGGCCGGCTATCGCTTCGTGATCGTCGCGATGTAGGCGTAGCGGCGGGCGACCGACTCGAAGGCCACGTCGGCTTTGCCCGACCGGCCGAGGTCTGCCAGGGCGTCGTGCACCTCGGGCCGGTAGTGGACGTGGAAGAGGGAGAGCCACCGCTTGAGGCCCGCCGCGAACGGCCCGGGCAGATCCTTCTGATCCCAGAAGTCGACGATCAGGAGCGTGCCCCCCGGCTTGAGGTTCGCCAGCGCCGCGTCGATCGCGCCGGGCCAGGTGGGGATCATCGACAGGCAGTACGAGAAGAAGATCGTGTCGAACGGCGCCTCGCGGCCGAACATCCGCCGGGCGTCGAGCTGCTCGGCGAGGCCCTGCCGCAGCACGATCGGCGGCCGGCCCGCCGCCGGCACGCGGTGCTTCGCGATGCTCGCGGCCGCCGTCTCCAGCATCTCGTGCGAGGCGTCGAGGCCGCAGAGCAAGCCGGGCTCCGGCCGCCGCGCGAGCTTGATCAGGTTGCGGGCGGTGCCGCAGCCCACCTCGAGCGTGGCCGTCTGCGGACCCGTGCGGACATGCTCGAGCATGCGGTCGCGACCGAGCAGGTAGTAGGCCCGCGTGACGTCGTAGACATGCCGCGTGAGCCGATACATGCGGTCCATCGCCGCGGCGTGGCCATCCACCTCGCGGCGGGCATTCGACGACGAGACGGGGCCGCTCATGTCGTCCCCGAGCCGGCCGCATCGCGGAGATGATAAATGTGGAACATCCCGTAGATCGCCGAGCGGTCTTGCTCGTGCAGCTCCCGCGATCGGGCCGACTGATATTCGAACCGGGCCATGTGCTCGGGCGTGAGCGCCCCTTCGATCGGCGACTTCTCGCCCGCCGTGCGGAAGATCACCCGCGTGCCGGGGCCGCCGACTCGGGCGATCTCGCCCCACAGTTCGTCGATCACGTGCGGCGGCATCCAGTCCTGGCTGTCGAGCAGGATGAACCCGTTGAGCGAGCCCGGCTTCTCGGCGCGGAGCTGGTCGGCCAGCGGGGCGACGTGGGTCTCCACGCGATCGGCCATCGCCTTCACCGTCTCGTAGTTCTCCCGCTTCAGGTAGTCGGGCAGAGCCTTGCGGCCCTCGTGATCGTAGCGGCGGCCGAAGGCCTGCCAGGCGAAGTAGTTGTCGTCGAGCGGGAAGCCGCAGGCGAGCCGCTTCACCCGCCCCTTGTACATGTCGAAGAGCTTCTGGCCATCGCCCTGCTGCTCCTCGAGCATCGCCGCATGCTGGCTCGGCGGAATGCCGAGGCTGTAGACGGCGACGGGCTGGCGGCCTATCCACCGCACGAGCCGATTCTCGAACAGCGAGCCGAACGTGTCTTCGAAGATTCGCTCCTGCTCCTGGAGAGTCTTCGCAGCCAGCAGCCGGGCCGGGTCGCGCCGCATCTGCTTGGCGAGGCCGTGCACGAGCCGGAAAAACTGGCCGAGCTTGGCCCGCTCGTAGAGGCCGGTCTTGAAGTAGTTGATCCGGTGCGGACCCACCTTCCGGCCCGGCCAGTCGCTCGACTCCCAGAAGCCGATCGTGAGCGGATCGAGGTGGGGGCGGATGTATTTCCGATAGTTGGCGATGTTCTCCGGATGCCGGCCGTGGCCGAAGAAGTTGTAGAACGACTCGTAGTCGGGCAGATGCTTGACGGCGGCCAGCTTGAGCCGCGTGAGCGCCATGTGATTGGCGTTGAGGTCGACCGCGACGATCCGCTTCGGCTGGTGAACGAGATAGTTGAGGACGTTGCAGCCGCCGCTCGAGATCGTCAGCAGGCTCGAGTGCGGACCGAGGCCGAGGGCCTGGGCGTCGACCCGCGGATCCTCCCAGATCTGGTTGTAGACGAAGCCGCGAAACCAGAGCGTGAACAACCGCTCGAGCACGCCCCGCTTGCTCGTGAGCCGGTGGTGGTGCACCGCCTTGCGAAGCCGGTGGGTGTTGTCGTGGGTGGCGGCGGCGGTCGTCGCGGCGGTCGTCATGGCAGGGCTCGCTGGGATACTCGCGGCCCGTCGGAGCGGCCGCGACTCACTGGTTTCGCGGCCCATACTGTAGCCGAGCGGCGTCCAAAGCGTCGATGCCGCGGTCGGCCGGCCATTTACCGCCGGGCCGGGGCCGGGGCGAGCCGGTCGATCTCGGCCGTCAGCCGCGCGACGATCGTCGTGAGTTCGCGGCCCAATTCCACCACCTGCCGCTCCGCAGCCGTCCGGGCGACCACTACCTTCTCCAGCTGCTTTTCGAACGCCGTGGCCAGCCGCGTGGCCTCCGCCGCATCCCGCTTCCAGGTCTCGAGATCCTCGCCGAGCTGGCCCGCGATGTCGTTGGCCTGTGTGACACCTGCTTTCACGCTCTCGAGCGACGTGGCGAGCTGCTTCTCGGCCCGCGCCAGCTCGGCCACTTCGGCGCGGAGCCGCTCGGTGAGCCCGGCGACGCCGTCGGCGCGGATGCCCGGCTCCCCGGCGGCACCCGCCATCACCGGCGACCCGTGCAGTCGTGCCTGGGCGTCGGCGAGCGGACGGCGACGGATGATCTTCACGAGCTTCACCTTGCCCGCCTTCTGCAGCTCCAGCGACGTAACCAGATCGAACTCCGCCTGCTCACCGCTCTCGTACTCGCGCGGGGTGGCGTCCTCCGATCCGGCCTCGTCTTCAGCTGCCCCCTGCGCTGTCGAAAACGTGTGCTGTGCGGTGAACTCCACGACGCCCCAGAGGGTGCCGGGCAGGGCCTCGCCCCGTTCGGTCGCTTCCGTCGCGGCGGCCCATTCGTCTTCGGGGACGACCTGCTCGTGCGTCTCGAAGCTCGTGATGAAGTCGGAGACGAGCCGGCTCACCTCGCCGTCCGGTTTCAGGGTCTTCTCGACCTCCTCGAGCGGAGTCTTCACCGGTTCGGGCATGACCGTTCCGGTGGCCTCTGCGGCCGGACGCGTGCGATAGAAAGCGAGCCAGCGGTCGACGGGCAAATCCTCGAACACGGCCACCGCGTCGTGACGACCGGCCAGCGTCTCGTCGTCGCGAGCGTCGCGGCCGGAGGCGTGAGTCACCGTGAGCACGAACCGCTTCGTGCCGTCGTCGAACTTCACGCCGCGCACGAGAAACTCACCGAGGTATCGCCCCCCCTCCTCGAGCGTCGCCATGTCGAACACGAAGACGTGGGCTCCAGGCTGCAGCGGCTGCAGGGCGGCGATGTCGTCGGGCTTGAGGTCGGGGAGGTCGATCGCCGGCAGGTCGATCGTCCCGGTCGCGGTGGCATCCTTCGGCGGTATGAACGACGCGTTTTCCCAGCCCGGGCTGCGCCAGGTGTCGATGCGTTCGAACGCGCGGCGGGACCGGTCGCGCTCGTCACGGAGGGCCACCAGCGACGGCTGCCCTTCGATCGGTGCGAAGCCGCCGCGTGGGCTGGGCGCCAGGCCGTCACGGAGCCTGGCGAGGTCGGTTTCGAGCCGCCGCACCACCCGCTGCCAACTGCGATCCCGGGCGGCAACGCGGGTAGCCAGGTAGAGATACCCCGTCGTGGAAACGATCACCAGGAAGGCGGCGGCCACCGTGCCCCAGTTCCAGCGGCGATGGCCGAGGCCGACGGCGACGAGGCCGACGAGAACCAGAAGGCCGATCGCCGCCAGCACCACGATGTTCATGCGTTTCCGAACTCCGGCGAGGCGGATCGTCGGCGCCGCGGCAGGCCATCACATGACGGCGACACGGGCCGCGATGGAACCGAGTATAGGCCGCGGTCCGGTCGTCCCCGCTGGTGAATTCGTGTGGCTGCACGCCGGTTCTTGAGCCGGGGCGGGGATCGCGTTGCATTTCGCCAGCGTGTCGCCGCAGCGCGTCGCCGCCGGGCGACGGCGAGGCCCGGGCCGGTGACGGCCGCGCCGGGCCTGCCGGACGGCTCTTCCGGCCAAAATTCCGCGTTTTCCCGCTGATGCGGCCAGCCCGCAGGGTTTCCGGCATCGGAAATGCCCGCCTGACCGGCACAGGCTTCCAGAGGCCGGCCCCGCGGCCGCTCGGCGGCCGTCCCGTTTCCCTTCCCGAGGCTCCCCGCATGATCAAGCCCGCCAGCCCCGCTCTCCGTTCGAAGCCGTCGTCCAAGGCCGCCCGCCCACGCCGCTCCGCGGCCGCGGTCATCGACGACCCGGTGCGGCTGTACCTGCTGCAGATGGGGGGCATGCCGCTGCTCACCCGGGAGACCGAGGTTTCGAGCGCCAAACGGATCGAGCAGTGGCGGCGGAAGTTTCGCCGGACGCTCCTTGCCAATGACTTCGTGCTGGCGGGCGCCCTCCAACTCCTGGAACGAGTGGCGGCCGGCACGATCCGGCTCGACCGCACGATCGAGGTGTCGGTCACGAATACCGCCGAAAAGAAGCGGATTCTGAAGCGGCTCGGGCCCAACCTCGCGACGCTGCGGCGAATCGAAGAGGAGAAGCGCCGGCTGTTCCGGGTGGCGATGTCGCGGTCGATGCCGCTCGAGAAGCGGCGGTCGGCCTGGCGGCGGCTCGTGCGGCAGCGGAACAAGGCGGTGCGGCTCGTTGAGGAGATGAACCTCCGCATCCAGCGGCTGTATCCGCTGCTCAAGGAGTTGCGGGCCAAGGCGGCTCGACTCGACGCGCTCGGCCAGCGGCAGGGCCCCGACGCCGCGCTCGAGCAGCGGCGGATCCTGCTCGCGACCCGCGAGAGCAGGCGGACGCTCGCGCGGCGGATCGCGCGGCTCGACGACCTGCAGCGGCGGTACGACGCCGCCAAGCGGGATCTCGCCGAGGGCAACCTCCGGCTCGTGATCTCGATCGCCAAGCGGTATCGCAACCGCGGGCTCTCGTTCCTCGATCTCATCCAGGAGGGCAACTCGGGCCTCATGCGGGCCGTGGACAAGTTCGAGCACGCCAGGGGGTTCAAGTTCTCGACCTACGCTACCTGGTGGATCCGGCAGGCCATCACCCGTGCCATCGCCGACCAGAGCCGCACGATCCGCGTGCCGGTGCACATGGTCGACCTGATGACGAAGCTCCGCAACATCTCCAAGGCGCTCGTGCAGGAACTCGGTCGCGAGCCGATGATCGAGGAACTCGCCGCGCGGGCCAACGTGTCGCTGGAAGAGGCGGAGTGCGTGTGGCGGATGTCGCGGCGGACGGCGTCGCTCGACCAGCCGCTCGGCGAATCCGACGAGGGCTCGGTGGGCGAGTTCGTCCGCGATCAGCGTGAGGAGGATCCGCTCGCCGACGTCAACCGGCAGTCGCTGCGGTCGTGCGTGGCGAAGGCGCTCGAGGGCCTCTCCTACCGCGAGCGGGAGATCATTCGGCTGCGGTTCGGGCTCGCCGACGGCTACGCCTACACGCTCGAGGAAGTGGGTACGATCTTCGACGTGACGCGGGAACGTGTGCGGCAGATCGAGGCGAAGGCCGTGGAGAAGCTTCGGCAGCCGGGGCTCGACGTCGATCTCTCGGGCTTCGTCGACGACGCGCTCGTCGAGCGGTCCCGGGCGACGGCCGCAGCCCTCCAGCGGGCTCGCGCCAAGGCGGCCGCCCGCGTGGAGGAACCGGAGAACGAACTGGCCTCGTGCTAGCTGCTATGCCGACTTGGCTTCGTCGAGGGCCTGCTGGAGCTTCGCCTTGGGCTGCACGCCCATGAACTGCTGCACGAGCTGGCCCTTGTTGAAGATCATGATCGTGGGGATGCTCGCCACGTTGTAGGTCATCGCCAGACGGTTGTTGTCGTCGACGTTCACCTTGCCCACCTTGAACGAGCCGGCGTTCTCGACGGCCAGTTCCTCGATCGTCGGGCCGATCATCCGGCACGGACCGCACCAGGGCGCCCAGAAATCGACGAGCACGGGCACGGACGACTCCAGCACGTCGCTCTGGAAGTTGGCATCGGTGAATTCAAGGGCGCTTCCCATCTGTTGCAGTCGCTCCTGGGGTTTGCCGGATTGGCCGGCGGGGTAGATTTGATTGCGTGCGGGCCGCACTGCAGCGGCCACGCCGGCGGCAGTATAGCGGTCAGGTCTGGTGGCGATGCAAAGCGGCGGTCGATCGACGGACGCGGCGGGCCGGCGGGGCGAGCCCCGCTGCTGGCTCGTCCAGCGCACAGCCACGGGTGACGTGTCGGCCGGGCTTGCGGCACTGGGCTGGAATCCGGCGGACGTGCCGGCCGCCGACGAAGCGGTCGTGGAGATCGAAGCGGCCGGCTTCAATTACAAGGACGCCCTCGCCTGCTCCGGCCACCCGGGCGTGATGCGCGGCTCGCGGCTGGTGCCCGGGATCGACTGCGCCGGCACGCTCCTTCATTCCGCCGCCGGACTGCCGGCAGGCACGGCGGTCGTGGCCACGGGCAACGGCCTGGGCGAGGTGCGCGACGGTGGGTTCGCGACCCATGTTCGCGTGCCGCTGGCCGCGGTGATCCCGCGCCCCGCGAGCCTCGACGCCCGCGCCGCCATGGCCCTCGGCACGGCCGGTCTCACCGCTCTTCTGGCCTGCGATCGTCTCGCGACGCTCGTCGACTCGCGGCATGCCAAGCCTGACGAGGGCTGGCTCGTGACGGGGGCCAGCGGTGGCGTGGGAATGCTCGCCGTGGCGGTGCTGGCGGAGGCGGGCCGAAGAGTCGTCGCCAGCTCGCGGAAGCCCGCGGCGCGTGAGCCGCTGCTCGCCCTGGGCGCGGCGACGGTGGCGGCGCCCGGGGAACTCGTCGATCCGTCCGGAAAGTCGCTGGCCAGCGGCCGCTGGGCCGGTGTGGTCGATACCGTCGGCGGGCCGCTCCTGGCCGACGTGCTGCGGTCGGTTCGGCTCGGCGGCGCGGTGGCCGCGATCGGCATGGCCGGCGGCGCCGACCTCCACACGACCGTCCATCCCTTCATCCTCCGCGGTGTGACCCTGGCGGGCATCGACGCGGCGAGTCTGCCCACGCCGGCGGAGCGCCGCGGCCTCTGGGAGCGACTGGCCCGGCTCTGGCCGCGGGTGCGGGCGGCATTTCCGGTGACGGCTCTCGGCCTCGAGGACGTGGGCGGCTGGGCCGAACGGATGCTCGCCGGAAACACACTCGGCCGCGGCGTCGTCATACCCTGATTCGCGGCTACTCCCCTCTCGTCTTCTTTCACTCCCCGCGCCTGGCTTCCCCTCCTCCATGCACACGATCAATCTGACCAATGCCTGGGAGCCGCCGGTGGCCGGGGCCCGAATCTGGATTCGCCGGTTCGGCCGGCCCTCGGGCATCGAACCGGGCGACCGTATCTGGCTCGTGATGGATGTGCCGCCGCCGGCGGAAGCGGTGCTGAATGCCGCGCCGCTCCCGGCCTCAGCCGAGGGGCCGCCGTGGCGGGCCGACGTGACGGCGCTGCTCGGCGAACGCAATGAACTCCTCCTGCCGCTCGATCTCGATGCCGTCGGCTTGGCCGCGCGGTGCAGCCTGCCGGCGGCGTGCGGCGGCGTGCGGCTCGAGATCGAGTCGCCGGCCTGACGGGCTCGCGATGTTGGCAGCGACCCGAGGCCGGCGTCGCTTGACACCGCCTCGCTGCGATCGCTAGGAACGTTTGCTACGGAGCACGATCGCGTGCGGCCGAGGTCGCATCCCTTTTCGCAGAGGTCAGGTCATGTCGGTCATCCGCGTCGGAAGCACGGGCAAGTATGCCGCCGGCTGGGAAAATATCTTCGGCGGCTCGAAGAAGAAGTCGCTGCAGGCCGCCGGCAAGGCCACGAAGGCCAGGACATCGGCGAAGCCGGTGTCGGTGAAGGCCGCCAAGAAGGACAAGAAGAAGACGTCGGCCCGCAAGAAGCGGTAGGCGGCCGAACCGCCTCCATGAAAGCCCCCATGTTCCATAAAAGCCCCCATGCGCGAGCAGGGGGATAATCCGGCATCCATTCCGAACAGCCCGGACGTTTTTGCAACGGAAACGCGACGTCCGCGCGAGGCCA
>CAZXIG010000050.1:0-15580 GCA_964640405.1 uncultured Candidatus Kuenenia sp. | reverse complement strand
GTGGCCCGGTTCTTGTGCTGGCTCCGCTCGCTCTGGCACTGCACGACGATGCCGGACGGGAAGTGGGTGAGCCGGATGGCGCTCGAGGTCTTGTTGACGTGCTGGCCGCCGGCGCCGCTCGCCCGGAAGACGTCCTCGCGGATGTCCTCGTCGCGGATCTCGATCTCCG
This sequence comes from uncultured Candidatus Kuenenia sp., assembly GCA_964640405.1. Lineage (GTDB taxonomy): Bacteria > Planctomycetota > Planctomycetia > Pirellulales > UBA1268 > QWPN01. The sequence goes on along the minus strand of CAZXIG010000050.1, from coordinate 15,411 downwards.
TGTCGTCGTCGGAGATTTCGGGCGACACGTCGACCGCCGCGAAGCTCGTCTGCCGCTTGCCCTCGGAGTTGAACGGGCTGATGCGGACCAGCCGATGGATGCCCGTCTCGCCCTTGAGATAGCCGTAGGCCCAGGGGCCGCGGATCGCGACCGTGGCACTCTGGATGCCGGCGACCGCGTCATCCTGCCGGTCGAGCAGCTCGACGGCGAAATCGTGCTTCGACGCCCAGGCGGAATACATGCGAAGCATCATCTCGGCCCAGTCGTTGGCGTCGGTGCCGCCGTCGCGGGCGTGGATCGAGACGAGGGCGTCGGACGAGTCGTGCGGCCCCGAGAGCAGCGACGCCAGTTCGAGGGCGTCGACGAGCTTCTCGAGCCGGTCGGCCTCGGTGGCCAGCTCGGACTCCAGCGACTCGTCCTCGCGGGCGAGTTCCCCGAGGGCCTCGAGATCCTGGCCGACGGCGAGCGCCTCCTCCAGCGGCTTGAGCACCGAGTTGACGCTCTTCAGCTCGGCCACGGTGGCCTGGGCCTTCGCGGCATTGCCCCAGAAATCGGCCTCGCTCATCGCCCCTTCGAGGCGGGTGGCGGATTGCTTGCGTCCCTCCCAGTCAAAGAGAGTCCCGCAGCTGAAGCAGGCGGGCCCGGATCGCGTCGGCGCGGTGGAAAAGTGCTGTGTCCATGCCGCGGATTCTACGCGCGGCGGGCCTTTCGCGTCGAGGCGGTCGATTCCACGAGGGCCGCGAACAGGGCCGACCGCACCCGGCCGTCGTCGTTGACGATCGTGCCGGTGGCCGCCGCCCCGTTCGCCGCCAGCCCTGCATTCACGGGATTGGCGAGCACGACGCGAAACGTCTCGTCGGCCTCGCGCGTGCGATCCCCCCGGATTCGTACGCGGAGTTCGGCCTGCCGCTGGCCGGCCCCGAACGTGACGGTGCCCGATCCCCGCTCGTAGTCGCTGCCGGCCTGTGCGGTCTGGTTGGCGGTGGACCACGACACGGTCACCGGCTGCGACGCTGCCGCCGACAGCGTGACCGTGAACGAGAGCCACTTCCGGCCGCTGTGGCCCTCGATGATCGTGGCCGGGGCGATCGACACCTCCGGTGGCGGCGGGGGCGGATCGATCGGGGGCGTGCCCCCCCACAGCGATCCATCGGCCGCGGCCACGACCGCGGCATAACTGTGGGCCGTGGCGAGCGGCTGGTCCATTCGATGGAGCTTCGCGAAATCGCCCCACGGGGCGGCGCCCGCCTGGCCCGTGAACTGGAAATCGACGTAGAGGTCGAGGCCCGCGGCATCGAGGCCCACGAGATAGTCGCGGTAGATGTCGCTCATCCGCGGATCGTTCGTCGCGGCGTAGAAGACCTGCTGGTAAGGGGAGTTGCGGCCGTCGAGGTGCGGGCCCCCCTCGTAGGCCACGAGCTGGATCGGACGGCCGAGGCGGGCCGAGAGCCGCGTGGCGAGTTCCGCGTGATCCTTGGTCCACTGGAGCGACGTGACGACGTTCAGCCGGGCGTCGGCCAGCACGCGGTCGACGGTGGTGGCCGACGTGTACGACGCCCGCTGCTCGTCGGTGAACGTGATGTAAGGAGCCAGCGCGATCGCGTCGAACGCGCCGTCCATGCTGGCCGTGATCTGCTCGACGATCCAGACATTGGCCGCCTGGCCGGCCGCCACGCGCACGAGCCGGTCGGCCTGGCCGGCGAACACGTCGGACCAGATGTCGAAGTCGCGCTTCGCCTCGCGGCCGGTGACGATCCACTGGCCATAGTCGGGATCGAGGTTTTCGGCCCGCGCCCGCTCGGCGACCCAGGCGGAGGCCTCGAAGCCCCAGCCGAAGTTCCAGAGCTCGTTGGCCCACTCCACGTAGACCTTCCGCCCCGGCTCGAGATGGCTGCGGACGTACGTGGCGAAGTTCCGCACGAACGTGTCGTCGGCCAGGTGCGGCATGTTGAACCAGGGATCGGCGTCGAGCTCGTTGGCGAGCTGCACCATGTATTCGAGCGAGATGCCGTTGGCGATCGGCTCGCTGGGGGTGCCCTCGGCCCCCGATCCTTGCCGGATGTCGCTGGCGTCGCGCCGCTGCGACCAGGTGGCGATGTCCGACGTGTTCGTCTCCTGCATGCCCATGAAGCGGAGCGTCTTGAACGGGGCGAGCCGCTCGAGGAACAGCGGGTGGAACGGCGAGAACGCGGCCCCCGGCTGCCACCGCTCGCCCACGAAGCTGCGGCCGTTCCAGTCGGGCATCCAGACGTTGAAGTTCCGTACCGGGTCGGTCGGGCTCGTCTCGTCGATCCGCAGGTAGATCCCGCTGTCGGTGGGCGTCACACGCAGGTCGGCGAAGTTGCGGCCCGCCGCGGTTCGCCCGCTCGCGGTCACCGCCGCGTCGAAGCCGAACGTCACGACGCCCGTGCCGTCCCATTCGGCGCGGTAGGTGCCGCCGGCATACGCTCCATCGAGCGAGTTGAACATGAGCGTGCCGGCCAACTGCCGCATGGGCACGCCGTTCTGCGTCCACGTCTTCAGCGAGCGGACGTTGCCGTTGGCGTCGAGGTCGAGCGTCGGTGCGAGGGCCGGATCCCAGGTCGTGCCCCAGGTCTGCGGGTTGAACGCGTGGGAGATCCACGGCCGCGACGCCTTGAAGGCGTCGGTGAACGTCCAGGCGGGCGACCAGTCGACGACGTTCTCGAGGTTCATGCCGACGGCCATGCGGCTCGCATCGGCCGCGAACAGCCGCCGCGGCTCACAGGCTTCGAAGGTGAGCGACGGCGGGCGGCGGATCCGCGTGCGTGACGAATGACGGCTCATGAGGGCCCCCGGGTGTCGATGCCCCAACGCGGAAATCGTACACCGTCGTTTCGTCTGCAGCCAGCGCCTCCCTGGCTGGCGTGGGTCGGGGCTGCCCACGCCCCGCGAGCCGGACGTTCGCTACGGACATCCTGTCCTTCGCGCACTCGATGCTGACTGCGCTTCGGCATCCTGCCTACGCTGGTCAGCAACGCCGGCTCTCGGGGCATGGGCAGCCCCTCCGAGTCATCGCCTGGGCGGGGGGCAGGCGGATGGAGGCCGCTCCTGGGGCACGTGCTGCTCAGGCCCGGGCGACGCGGTTGCCAGGGAGGCGGCGGATGATCCGCCGCATTTCGAGCACGCCGATCGTGGAGAGCACCTGCGAGGCCGTGAGGCCGCTGGCCGCGACGACCTCGTCGATGTCCGCGCCGACACTTTTCGAGCCGCTGTGGGAGTCGACGGCCGCGAGCACCTCCCGCTCCACGTCGGCGAGCTGCAACTCGGCCGGCGACTGCACCGTGCGGCCGTCGGCGGTCGTGGTCGCCTCGAAGAGCGGGCCGAGCTCCTCGAGCACGTCGTCGATGCTCTGCACGAGCGTCGCACCGTCGCGAATGAGCTGGTTGCAGCCGCGGGACATCCGGCTGTCGATCGGCCCCGGCACGGCGAACACCTCCCGCCCCTGCTCCCCGGCCAGCCGGGCCGTGATCAGGGCCCCCGAGCGGTCGGCCGCCTCGACGACGATCGTTCCCAGGCAGAGACCCGACACGATCCGGTTGCGCTGCGGAAACGCCCCGCGAAACGGCTCCGAAAGCGGCGGTGCCTCGCTCACGAGGGCCCCCCGACCGATCACCTCGACCGCGAGATCGGCATGCTCCGGCGGGTAGACATGGAGCACGCCGGTGCCCAGCACGGCGATCGTGCGGCCCCCGGCGTCAAGGGCGCCGCGATGGGCCGCCGCGTCGATCCCGCGGGCGAGGCCGCTCACGACCGTGTAGCCCGCCCGCGCGAGGCCGCCCGCCAGCTGCCAGGCCACCTGCCGGCCGTAGGCCGTAGCGTGTCGCGAGCCCACGACCGCCACGGCGAGCGCGTCGCACGGCTCGAGCGAGCCGCGCACGAAGAGCAGCTGCGGCGGATCGTCGATCCGGGCGAGCAGTCCGGGATACGCATCGCTGTCGGCGCGGACGATGTCGACGCCGCGGCTGCGGCAGAGTTCGAGCATCCGCTCGGCCGTCGGATCGGTGGCGAGCGTGTGGATCAGCGCGGGCAGCTTGCGGCCGATCCCCGGAATCGAGGAGATCTCGGCCGCCTCCGCGGCGAACACCGCTTCAGCCGAGCCGAACCGTTCGATCAACAGCTGGCGCATGCGGGCACCGACGCCGGGCACGCAGGCCAGTCGAACGTCGGCCAGGAGCGAGGCGTCGGCCGAGGCAGCCTCGGCAGCACAGGAACCCATGAAGACCTCCGCGGAAGCGATTACATGTACACGCGTTCACAAGACGCGTTGTACGGCTTCCGCGGGCAGCCGTCAAACAGCCGGCTGAAAAAGGTGTCAGGACTCTTTTCTGTGCGGCAGGCCGGCATCAAGTCCCGAAACCGCCTTGCGCCCAGAAAAGAGTCCTGACACCTTTTTCAGCCAGCGGCGACCTTCATCTCGGCGAGCCGCTGGGCGGCGCCGACGAGCCGATCCCAGTTCTTCTCGACGTAGTCCGGCGGACCACCGATCTGGGCCACGACCTGGGCGACCTCCTCGGTGGGCACCATCTCGATCGCATCCCAGGGGCAGACCTTGAGGTCGTAGGGATTCGACTTCTTGCCGGGGATGTGCACGCAGACTTCGCAGCCCACGCACCGTTCGATGTCGATCTCGCACCAGCTCTGCAGATTGTGGAACTGGTCGTACTGCTGCACCTTCACGATGCAGTCGACGGGGCAGACCTCGAGGCAGCTCTCGCAGCCGGTGCAGTTGTCGGCGTTGATGACCGCGAGTTCCTTCGGCAGCTTTTTGCGGGGGCCGGCTTTTGCCATGGTGGTGAGATCGGCGAGGCGGTGGGTGAAAATTCACAGGTTACCCTGCGACAAAGCATTTTAGCCTCGAGACCGGTTTGGAGAAGCGCCGGCTCGGGGGCGGTACAAGTCTCGTCGCGGTGGACCTCGCGGACTCGGTCCAAATGCTCCTCGAGCTTGCACCGACCCCCTCGCCTCCCCGGTTCCGGCCGCAGCCGGGCGCGCCGGCTACACCGTCTCGCCGCGGATGAGGTCGGCGGGGGTCTGGCGGGCGCGGACGAGGCGGGCTTTGCCCGAGTCGACGAGCACTTCGGCCGGGAGGGGCTTGGAGTTGTAGTTGCTCGCCATCACGAAGCCGTAGGCCCCGGCGATCTCGATCACGAGCAGGTCGCCCACCTGGGCGGCCGGCAGGTGCCGCGTGGCCACGAAGCCGCCGTCGGTCTGCGTGAAAATGTCGCCCGACTCGCAGAGCGGCCCGCCGATCGCCACGTCCTCGCCGACCGCGGCCGCCGCCGAATCCTGCGGGCAGAGGCTCATCGGGTGGTAGGAGCCGTAGAGCACCGGCCGGGCGAGCGTGTTGAAACCTGCATCGACGAGCACGTATTTCCGGCCCCCCTGGTTCTTCACGGCCCGCACCTCCGTGATCACGAAGCCCGATTCGGCCGTCAGGTAGCGGCCCGGCTCGATCTCCAGGCGGATGCGATGACCGAACTGCTGCTCCAGCTTCTTGCGGGTGGCGTCCCAGAGCGTGAAGTAGCCGCCGAGATCGGCATGCACCTCGCCCGGCTTGTAGGGCACGGGGAGGCCGCCGCCGGCGGAGATCGTGGTGAGCGATCGGCCGATCTCCAGGGCCACCCGCTCGAGCGCCCCGGCGACCTCGGCGAGATGGGCGAGATCGGTGCCGCTGCCGATGTGCATGTGGAGGCCGGTCACCGAGAGGCCGGCCCACTCCGCCCGCCGCAGCACTTCCGGGATGTCGGCATGCCAGATGCCGTGCTTCGAGCCCTCGCCGCCGGTGTTGGTCTTCTGGCTGTGGCCGTGGCCGAAGCCGGGATTCACGCGGAGCGTCACGCTCGCCCCCGGCACGCGGGCCGCGAGCTGCTCGAGCATGTCGGCGGAGCCGCAGTTGACGTGGATGCCGAGCTTCGCGACGGCGTCGAGGCTGTCGCGATCGAAGATGTCGGCCGTGTAGACGATCGGGTGCACCGGCGGCAGGGCATCGGCCGAGGCCGAGCCGGCCGGCGCGTGGGGCTGGTAGCCGGCGGCCAAGGCCCGGTGAATCTCCCCGGTGCTCACCGCGTCGACCATCACCCCTTCGCGGCGGACGAGGTCGAGGACGGCGAGGTTGGAGCAGGCCTTCTGGGCGAAGCGGACGGTGTCCCAGGCGGCGAGGTCGCGGCAGCGGCGCCGGACCATGTCGGCGTCGTAGACATACAGCGGGGTGCCGTAGTCGCGGGCCAAGTCGGCGACGGAAACGCCGGCGATCTCGCGGCGGAGGGCAGGGGGGGCGGGGGGAGTGATGGTGCTCATGCGACCACCTTAACAAAGGGCCGGTGCCGGTCGAGGGGCATGCAAGATTTGCAATCTGCGGCGCGGGTGCGGCGATTTGCAACGCCTGCCGGCGGGCGACGGCCGGCCGCACCTCGGCCAATCCCGGTCCAGACGGCATCCCGCCGACGGCTGCTGCTTCGGCACGCGGTGTGCTCCTCGTGAAGAGCCAGCCAGGAGGACCGCCACCATGACAGCCGCAGCGCATCGGATCGACGACGGGATCGGGTCTCCGACCGACGAGGAGCTCTTCGGCCGGGTGTGCCGGGGCGACGACGCCACGGCCTTCGCCACCCTCGTGCATCGCTACGAGGGGGAACTCTTCGCCTTCCTGCACCGGTATCTGCGGTGCCGCGAGCTGGCTGAGGACGTGTTTCAGGCAACGTTCTTTCAGGTGCATCGCCGTCGCGGCCGGTTCGAGCAGGGCCGTCCGTTCCGGCCTTGGCTGTACGCGGTCGCCGTGCGGCAGGCGATCGACGCCCACCGTAAGGACGTGCGGCATCGCCGCGTGCGGCTCGATGCATCGCCCGTCGACGGCGGCGATGCCGGCTCACTCGCGGAGACAGTTGCCGGCCGCGAGTCGGCCGCCGACGAGGTGTTCGAACGGGAGGAAACCCGGGCTTCGATTCGGGCGGCCGTCGCGCAGCTGCCCGAGTTGCTGCGGAAGCCGCTGGAGCTCGTCTACCAAGGCGGCATGAAATATCGCGAAGCCGCCGGCATCCTCGGCGTGCCGGTGGGCACCGTGAAGAGCCGGATCCACACGGCGCTGTTGCGACTCGGCGTCGCCGGCCGCCCGGTGCCCGTCAGGGTGCCGCGGTAAGGGATTACGGGGCGAGGCCGGGCAGCGGCACGCCGGGCTGCAGCGGGAGGCCACCGGCGCCGGGCAGGCCGGCGGGACCGGGCTGCGGCGCGACGCTCGTGGCGATCGTCTCGATCACGCCAGCATCGGCCGAGAGTCGGACGGACACGCCCCGCTCGATCGGCCGCACGCGGAGCTGCACGCCCGCGTCTGCCCTGTCGCCCGCCTTCTCGGCGACGGCTGCGAGTTGGGCGTTCTGCGGATCGCCCGGACTGAAGACGTTCGCCATCTTCGCCGCATAGCCGACCAGGGCGGGCAGCGAGAGGTCGATGCCCGTGAGCGGCTTCACGTCGGCATTCGGCTTGCCGCTGGCGGCGATCGCGGCGGCGACCCGCTTGGGCATGTCGGCACCGGAGATCAGGAAGGCGTAGGTCGGAGTCACGGCGAGCATGAGTTCGACCTTTCCGCCGAGCTTCTCGGCATCGGGCAGGCCGGCGAGATCGACCGTGATCGCGTGCAGATTTGCCGCTCCTTCCTTGCCCGAGTCGAAGGCCACCTTCACGCCTGGCGGCAGGGCCCCCGCCTTGCCGAGCCGCTCCTTGACCGCCGCCTCGAGCGCCGCGCCATCCTTGATCCGCATTCCGATCGTGAACGCGGGTAGCGGCCGGTCGTCGGTGGAGCCGCTCGTGTCGATCGAGAGGCCGGCATCGATCCCGCCGGCGTCGAGCATCGCGGCGAGCAGGTCACGAACGATGCCGAACGAGGCCTTGGCAAGCGGATCGGCGTCGGCGTCGGGCATGGCCTGCGTGAGCCCGAGTTCGACCGCAGCCCGCACGCCCTCGGGCACGGACTGAGCGTGATGGGCGCGAACGGCGAGCGGCTTGCCGTCGCCCGCCGGTCCGGCGCCGACGGTGGACTCCGCCTTGCCCACGCCGTTCCAGAGTTCCGCGGACATCGAGCCGGGCACCATCACCGTGCGGCTCTCGACGGCGACCTGCTTGCCGTTCGCGTCGACGGCGAGGCCGACCGAGAGCGACTCCGTCGTCTTCAGATTGTCGAGCGCCGCGAAGAGCATCGCGCGATCGACCTGCTGGCCCTGTGCGGCGGCCGCGTCCGCGGCCTGCTCGATGGCCTTCTTGAGCCGCTCCCGCAGCCCGTCGGGCATCCGGCTGGGAAACACCTTGGCCCCGAGCGTGTACGAGTCCACGAGCGGCTCGAATGCGGCCGACGGATCGGCCATCGGGCTGGACGTGCCGGGCAGCGAGAACACGGCCCAGCCGTTCTTCTCCACCACCTCGAGCGGCAGACCGCCGGGCGGGGAGAGTCGCCACCCGCCGTCGGCCTTCTCGGCGGGGCCCACCACGCCCTCGAGGGCTGCGAGCAGCCTGCCGAGATCCTTGACCGGCACGAAGCCGTTCACGGCGGGCACGCCGTCGGCCACGGAGGCGACGATCCCCGCCGGACGATCGACGTCGAGGCCCGCCAGCCCCTTGAACTGCGTGGCCATCATGATGAACGACTCGGCAAACCCGTCGAGCGCAGGATTGCCCACGAGCGTGCCGATCCAGCGGAGCTGCTTCTTGAGGTCGGCGTAGCCGTCCACGGCGACGACGGCGATCACCTCGGGCTCGGCGGCGCGGGCGACACCGTGCACGGCCGTTGCCGCCCCCGTCAGGGCGACGAACAGCGTCGCGAGGAGCAGGCGGCTGATGAGGGTGTTGTGGGAAGCGGACATGGTGGACTCACGAGGAGAATGAACGGGGCCGTGGTGGAATCGACGCCGACAGTTTATCAGTCGCCGCCGCAAACCGTTATTCTCGGTCGCCTCGCCATGCACGATCCGCTGCCGTCCGTCGAGCCCGTCATCCGCAGCCCGCGGCAGCCGGCTCCCCGTCTGCGGATGCAGTCGCTCTTGTTTCTCGTCACCTGCCTGACGACGTTCGCGGCCGGGGCCGTGGGCTGGGAGCCGCTCCTGCTCGGAGTCGATGAGGGCATCGCGGAGCGGATCGCCGTGAATTGGCCCCGTGGACTCGCCTATGCGGCCGCCGTGATGGCGGTGCTGGCAGCCCACGAGGCGGGGCACTTCATCGCGGCGCGGATCCACGGCATCCCGGCCACGCTGCCCTTCTTCATTCCGGTGCCCGTGCTGCTCACGGGCACCATGGGGGCCGTGATCGGGATGGAGGGTTCGCGGGCGAGCCGCCGTCAGCTCTTCGACATCGCGATCGCCGGACCGCTCGCGGGGCTCGTGGTGGCGCTGCCGCTCCTGGCCCTCGGCATGAGGACGGGTGAGGTGGCCGAGTCGAATCCGTTCGCGCTCCCTCCGTTGGCCCGTTGGATTCTGGCGGCCGTGCGGCCCGACATCACGGCGACCGGCACGATCGCCCCCAACGCCGCGTTCATGGCGGGCTGGGTGGGCCTGCTCGTCACCGGCTTGAACATGCTGCCGGTGAGCCAGCTCGACGGCGGCCACATCTCGGCGGCCCTGTTCGGCCGGCGGGGCAACTGGGTGGCGCGGGGCGTGCTCCTGGCTGCGATCGCGGCGATCGTCGTGCTCGGCAGCTACAACTGGGTGGTGATGGTGGTGGTCGTGGCCCTGATCGGCGTCGATCATCCGCCGATCCGCGACGACGGCCGGCCGCTCGGGCCGCTCCGCACGGCACTCGGGATCCTCTCGTTCCTGATCCCGATGGTCACGTTCATGCCCGAGCCGCTCGCGCTGGGCTGAAGCGGAGGGGCGGCGCGGGCCGAAAAACGGCTCCACGCCGCGAAAAATTGCATCCGCGCGAACTTCGGGGTATTCAAGACCGTAAAGCAGTCGTTCGCCCGGAGATTCCCGTCATGCCCCGCTCCCGCCGTCTTGCCGTCGAAGGCCTGGAATCCCGTCGGGTGATGGCCGGCGTCGTGGCCGTGGCCAGTGACGCCGGCGTGAACGCGACGTCGCACATCCGGCTGCTCGACGCCGAGACCGGCGCCCAGTTGGCGGCGACCACGACGCCCGCGTTCGAGGCGGGCTTCAAAGGGGGCGTGCGGCTCGCGTTGGGCGATGTGACCGGCGACGGTGTGGCCGAGGTGATCGCCGCGCCGGGCCGGGGCCGTGTCGGCGCGGTGCGGGTGTTTCAGCAGATGGGCGGCGAGCTTCGCGAGCTCACCGCCTATCGCATTCGGCCGTTCGGAAACACGTACACCGGCGGCATCGAACTGGCCAGTGGCGACATCGACGGCGACAGTCGCGACGACATCGTGGCGGCGATGTCGAGCGGCAGCGGCACGGTGAAAGTGTTCCTCGCCGCCACGGCGTCGGCGGCGCCGCTCGATGGCCCGGCCGCGATCACGATCCAGCCGGCCGTTTCGCCGGAGTACGGCGGCGGTTCGAGCGTGGCCGTAGCCGACGTGGGCACGTTCGCCAACGGGTCGCTCGTGAATGGCACCGCTGCCGACGGCAAGGCGGAGATCGTCGTGGCCAGCGGACCGGGCATGATTCCGCGAGTGCTCGTCTACGACGTCTCGAATCGCGAGGCTCCCCGGGTGGCCGACACGATCACTCCCGGCGCCTATGCGACACAGGCGGGAATTTCCGTGACGGCACACCGGTTCAACGCCGACGCGATCGACGACATCGTCGTCTCGGCGGGACGCGGCGGCCGGTCGCTGACGCAGGTCTACGACGGCACGGTGGCCACGGCGGCCAATTCGCGGCTGGCCGTGTTTTCGCCGCTCAGTCAGATCGCGCGTCCGAATGCGCCGCTGTTTACGGCCGCGGTCGACACCACCGGCGACGGCGTGGCCGACCGGTTCCTGCAGACCCAGGGCGATGCCGGCGGCGTCTCCGGGATCTCGCAGATCTCGCTCGGCGGCGTGCGGCAGGGGGCGGTCTCGAGCCTGGCCGGTCCGCTCCGGATCGCGGCCGCGCGGTTTCGTGAGGTGACGACGGCCAGCGGTCTGAAGTATCGGCTGACGAGCCAGGGCACGGGGGAACTGGGCGGGATCGGCAAGCTCAACACCGTCGACTACACGGGCACGCTCGCCAACGGCAGCGAGTTCGACAGTTCCCGCCGTCCGGGCCGCACGCCGTTCGTCTTCCGCGGCAACGGCCGGTTGAGCGACGTGAGGATCACGAACGGCGGGTCGGGCTACACCACGGCCCCGACGGTCACCTTCTCGGCTCCGACCGGCGGTCCGGGCAGCAGACAGGCCACGGGCGTGGCGATTCTCGGCACCGGCGCGAGTGCGGGCCGTGTGGTGGGGGTCACGCTGACCGACGAAGGAGCGGGCTACGAGTTCAGGCCATCGGTCACATTCTCGGCGCCACCTTCCGGGGGCACGTCGGCGGCGGCCCAGGCGAACGTCGACCGTGTCATCGAAGGTTGGAACGAGATCATCGGCCTGATGCGGGTCGGCACGCGGCTGCGGGTCGAGATTCCGCCGGAACTCGGCTACGCCGACCAACCCCAGCCCAACATCCCGGCCAACTCGACGCTCTTCTTCGACATGGAGCTGCTCGGCGTGCAGTGAGCCACGGCGGCTGCCGGCTCACCACGTCGCCTCGAGGCCCACGCTCGCGCCGCCGAGCCAGAGCGTGCTGCCCGACTCCACGTCGGTCGGGGCCGTCGTGGCGCCGGAGAAATCGAACTGGTTGGGGGCGAGGGCCACGCCCGTGAGCCAGAACGAGTTGTAGCCGAGCCGGAGCGACCAGGTGTCGCTGAGTCGCCGCACGAGCGAGATGTTGGCGTCGAAGATGCCCGCCACGCCGCCGTCGCTGCCGCCTCCCGGCGTGCGGTAGAGCGAGGGGCCGAGCGCGTCCACGATGCCGTCCTGCGACTGGCTGAGATTCGCATAGGCGGCGGCCGCCTTCACCCAGCCTTCGAGGGCCCAGGCCTCCCAGGCGAGCCGGCCGCGGGCACCGATCTGGCCGCCGAAGAGGGCGGAGTTGGCACGCACCGCGTAGAGGCTGCTGCCGCCGCCAGGGGGCGAGAGCATGTCGATCGCGGCCGTCTCCGCCAGGTTGGCCCAGCGGAAGCCCGCGATCCAGTCGACGGTGCCCACCGCCTGAATCTGTTCGAGGTGATAGGCCGACAGCCGGGGATAGGAGTGAAACTGCTCCGTGAGCAGGAGATTGGCCTCGGCCATGTTGAGCGTCGAGCCGTAGGTGGCCTCGGTGACGGCACCGCTGCGAAAGCTCGTCACGGCGGACGAGAGGGGGCCCGCGATCTCGAGGTTGTCATCGCCCGTGGCGAGCGTGTCGGCCCACATGCCATACACGCCGACGTAGCCAAACTCCCAGCCGATCCGGTCGCAGCCGTGGCGGCCGAACGTGAGCCGCACGCCGGGCGCCGTCACCGCCTGCAGGGTCGCATTGGTGATCGCGGGCTCGAGCGTGTCGCCATCGAGCACGAACGTGCGATCGACCGTGTTGTTGCCCCGCTGCATCGCCAGCGCGTCGAACGTGACGTAGGTCTCCGTGCCGCCGCCGAGCGCGGCCCGCGTATCGGGCCACTGCGCGCGGGCGGCCGAGGCCGCCAGCGACACCACCACACCCAGGGCCGCCACCGCGGACTTGCCCCACGAGCCACACGCATGCATCCCCATCGCACACTCCCCTGCGCAACGCCGCCGTCGTCACGGCAGGCACGACCGTCATGCTGGATTCTTTCGGCAGTGACGCCCCGACTGATGAAGTTTCTCAGGGATCGGCCGCGGGGGGATCGAGGCGGCGCAAACCGCGCAAGCTGTGCCGGCGGAGTGTCCGCTCAGCATGGCAAACGGGGGCGACTGGGGTGCCCGTGGACGCGGCCGTTCATGGCCTCCGGACGGTGACGGCGACCCCCCCTTCGTTGTCGGACAACTGCGTCCAGTCGTCGGCACACCGCAGGAAAAGCTGGCCGGTGGCTGGCGCGGTGAACGTGGCCGTCGCGCCGAGCGGGATCGGCGGCGTGAGCGTGAAGTCGTGGAAGATCGCGGCCACGAGCCGGCCGTGGCCGTCGCGGTCGCCGTCCGCGCTGCCGGGGGGGGCGGCGGGGGCGAGCCGCCAGGTACCTCGCGCCTCGATGTCATAGTTCACGTTGCGCTCGACGAGGATGCCCGTCGCCTGCCAGCCGGCCGCGGCCTTGACCTCGGCCGTGGCGACGCCGCTCGCCGCGAGTGGCCGGAACTTCGCCTTCCAGGGCCAGGCCGTGAGATCGACCCGCGATCCGTTGCCCACGGTTTCCAGGAACTGGTCGTATTCGAACGAGAGTTCACGGGCAACGGGGCCATACGTCGCCTCGAACGAGGCACCCGGCTGCTCCTCCATCAACGCCACGGCCAGCGGCCGAAAGCGTTCGGAGTAGTTGGGGTTGTTGGCGAGCATGTGGCAGAGCGCCCACCGCCATGCATAGTCCTGCCAGGTGCCGGCTGGCTCGCGGCCCGGCACGGCGATCTCGGTCAGCCGACGTTTCGGCGCCGCGGAGCGGATGTAGGCCATCACCGCCGGATCGATCTCGACCGACGTGTCGCCGTCGCGCCAATAGGTGCCTAACTCGGCGACCCCCTCGGCGAGCCACGTCGGTCCGGTGGAGCCGAAGGTGAGGTGGCAGACGCCGTGCACGCATTCATGCTGGATCACGCCGTGCGAGGCACATGAATAAAGCGTGGCCCGCCGCTGCGGTCCGAGCGTGGAGCTGAAGCACACGCCCTCGCCGCGGCGGATCTTTTCGACGCCCGCCACCTCCTGGAGAACGCCGTCCGGCCAGCCCGCGAGGTCGCGGACGATGAATCCCTCCACCACGCCGTTGCTCTTGCGGCCGAAGTAGCGCTCGAGGTTGGCGACCATCCGCTCGAGCTTGTCGCGGATCACGGCCCATTCGCGGTCCGACACGTCGGTCAGGAACGCGAAGTGCCGCGACCGCACGAGCCGTGGCTTCGACGGCGGCTCGTCCGAGAGCTCGCGGTAGATGTTTGCCAGGGCGTCGTCGCCGCGATTCCGCACGGCGGCGGTCTGGTTCTCGACCACGAGCGTTTGGGCGACGAGGTCGCCCGTGTCGAGCTTCGCGGCCTCGAGCGAGGTTACCCTGGCCCCCGGCTCCACATGTCGCAGTTCCCGGCTCGCGAGCTCCGCCTGCGCGTCGGCGGCGAGCGGGAGTGCCACGAGCGTCTTGACCTTGAAAGGTTTTCCGGGGGGGAGCTCGAGAGTGAGCCGCTTGCGGTTCACGCGGCTCACGGGGGCGGTGATCACGCAGGCAGCCACGTCCTTCACGGTCTGCGGCGCATCCGCGTCCCAGACCACGCCGACGGTAGCGCTGCCTGCATCGACGACCGTGATCGTGCCCAGATCGCCCGTGGCGGTGCCCCGGCTGTTGAGCCGCGTTTGCACGCGCACGATCTGGCCGGGCTCGATCTTCGCGACGTCGATCGCGCCGGTCACCCGCACCTCCGCCGGAAACGCGAGCAACTGGCCGGTTCGCAGCGCGACGCCCCGTTCGCCGGACCTCTGTACGAGCACCTCGTGCCGCGTGCCCATCTCGTCGCGGACGACGATGCGGTCGCCGGCCACCGATTCCACCACGCCCGCGAGCGAGCGTTGTTCCGTGACCTGGATCTGGCCCTGCACGTGGCGCGTGGCCACGCCGCAGGCAAGGGACGTCACGACGCATGCGAGCCCGACGTAGTGCATGGCAGGAAGGCTCCCGGAGCGAAAGGCGGATCGCGGCGGAGCCGCCGTCGGCAGGTCCACCTTGAAACCGCGTGCCGCAGCCTCGTTCGTTGACGATGGGCCACGACCGATCCACAATCGTACGGCATTCCCGAAGCCCGCATGGCCGCCACGCAAGGAGGATTTCAGGTGAGCATCCAGCCGAATTTCGTCGAGAGCGAGGATCCCGAGGTCTGGTCCGCGATCGCCGCCGAGCAGGTGCGGCAGCAGGAAGGCCTCGAGATGATCGCCAGCGAGAATTTCACGAGCCCGGCCGTGATGCAGGCGGTCGGCAGCGTGCTCACCAACAAGTATGCCGAGGGCTATCCCGGCCACCGGTATTACGGCGGCTGCGAGTTCGTCGACAAGGTGGAGGATCTCGCCCGCGAGCGGCTCAAGGCGCTCTTCGGCGCGGAGCACGTGAACGTGCAGCCCCACTCCGGCAGCCAGGCCAACGCCGCCGTCTACATGACCGCGATCGCCCCCGGCGACACCGTGCTGGCCTTCGACCTGGCCCACGGAGGCCACCTCACGCACGGCATGAAGCTCAACGCGTCGGGCGTGCTCTACAAGTTCGTGCACTACGGCGTCCGCCGCGACGACCACC
>CAZXIG010000049.1:0-16113 GCA_964640405.1 uncultured Candidatus Kuenenia sp. | reverse complement strand
TGCGCAAGCAGGGGGATCAATGCGGCCGCAAGGAAACCACGGGGGTCGAGCCGGAGACGACCCGCATCATCCCCCGGCTCGCGCCTGGGGGCTTGCATGAGGAGTGATGCCCCGGCTGGCGCACGACCGGACGCCTGGATGGCGGCCTTTCAAGAGCCGGCGGAGGCCGGCCAAGCGGAGCGAGGCACGATGCCGAGGCTCCGCGTTCAGCCAGAACCCCCACCGATCTTCCACCGGCCAGCGGCGAGCGTGTCGATCGCGGCGCGGTGGGTGAGGTCGTAATCGAGCGGCGTGAGCGTGACGGCGCCCGCGGCCAAGGCCGTCACGTCGGACTCGTGGGGCGAGGGGGGCGGCGGCGGATCGTTCGTGGCCCAGTAGTAGGCCCGGCCCCGCGGGTCGGTCCGCCGCTCGAAGGCCTCGCCGTATCGGGCCACGCTCATCGGCACGACCCGCAACTCGGGCGTGCCGCGGAGCGCCCGCGTGGGAATGTTGATGTTGAACAGGCTCCCCTTGGCCGGCTGACGGGCAAGCAGGCCACGGATCACGTCGAGGCCGATCTCGGCCGCCCGGCCGTATTCGGCATGCTCGTCCCACTCGAGCGAGACGGCGATGCTCGTGATTCCGAAGAAGGCCCCCTCGACGGCCGCCGCGACCGTTCCGGAATAGAGAACGTTGATCCCGGCGTTGAGGCCGCTATTGATGCCGCTCACCACAAGGTCGGGCCGCCGGGGGCAGAACTCGGAGATTCCGAGTTTCACCGCGTCGGCGGGGCTGCCATCGACGGCCCAGCCACGGCTGCGGTCGCCGTCGAACACCTCCTTGGCCGTCAGCGGCGTGAGAAACGTGATCGCGTGGCCCACGCCGCTCTGCTCGGTCGATGGGGCGACCACCTGCACGTCGCCGAGCTGCCGGAGGGCCTTTTCCAGGGCCGCGAGGCCGGGGGCGAAGATGCCGTCGTCGTTGGTGAGCATGATGAGCATGCGGCGGAATATACCGTATACTGCCGGGTTTTTCCGACCCGCCTTGCTCGGCCCACACTTCGATGACGACCCGTTCGCAGACCGCCCCACCCCCGGTGGATCGCCAGCCCTCCCGCCCCCTCCCGCAGCAGCCGCTCAACCCCCAGCAGGCCGAGCGGGTGCTCGTGCTCGACTTCGGCTCGCAGTACGCCCAGCTGATCGCCCGCCGCGTCCGCGAGCAGCACGTCTACTGCGAGATCGTGCGGCACGACATCACGGCAGCGCGGATCCGCGAGCTCGCCCCGAAGGGGATCATCCTCTCGGGCGGCCCGTCGAGCGTGTACGAGGCCGGCGCCCCGCGCTGCGATCCCGCGCTCTTCCGCCTCGGCATCCCCGTGCTCGGCATCTGCTACGGGATGCAGCTCGCCTGCGACGCGCTCGGCGGCAAGGTGGGCCAGGCCACGGCGCGGGAATATGGCCGCGCCCACTGCGACGTGCTCGAATCCGACCTGCTCTTCGCGGGCGTGCCGTCGCGGACCGAGGTCTGGATGAGCCACGGCGACCAGGTGGACGGGGTCTCGGCCGATTTCTATCCGCTCGCCCGCACCGCGACCTGTCCGCTCGCGGCGGTTCGCCACCGCGAGCTGCCGGTGTTCGGCCTCCAGTTTCATCCCGAGGTGACCCACACGCCCGCCGGCGGCACCATCCTCGCCAACTTCCTCAAGCAGGCCTGCGGCTGCACGGGCTCCTGGCGGCTCGAAGACTTCGCCGCCTCGCAGATCGGGGCCCTCCGCGAGCGGATCGGCTCCGACCGCGTGATCTGCGGCCTGTCGGGGGGCGTCGATTCGGCGGTGGTGGCGGCGCTCTTGTCGCGGGCGATCGGTGATCAGCTCTCCTGCATCCTCGTCGACAACGGCCTGTTGCGAAAGAACGAGGCCGCGGCGGTGATCGAGGAGTTCACGAGCCATTTCAAGAGCGACCTGCACGTCGTGCCGGCCGAGGCCCGATTCCTCGAGGTGCTCGCTGGCGTGACCGAGCCGCAGGAGAAGCGAAAGCGGATCGGCAAGGCCTTCATCGACTGCTTCGCCGCCGAGGCGGCGAAGATCCGTGGCGCCCGGTTCCTGGCCCAGGGGACGCTCTATCCCGACGTGATCGAGAGCGGCGCCGCGGCCGACGGACCGGCCGCCACGATCAAACTGCACCACAACGTCGGGGGGCTGCCCGACGACCTGCAGTTCGAGTTGATCGAGCCGCTCCGCGACCTCTTCAAGGACGAGGTCCGGCAACTCGGCCTGCAACTCGGGCTGCCCGAGCGGATCGTCTGGCGGCATCCGTTCCCCGGCCCCGGCCTGGCCGTGCGCTGCCTCGGCGAGGTGACGAAGCCGCGACTCGACAAGCTTCGCGAGGCCGACGCGATCGTGCTGGAGGAGTTGGAGCGGGCCGGCCTGATGCGGAAGGTGTCCCAGGGCTTCGCCGTCCTCCTGCCCGTGCAGAGCGTGGGCGTGATGGGCGACGCCCGCACCTACGACGACGTGCTCGCCGTGCGGGCGGTCGAGACGGAGGATTTCATGACCGCCGACTGGAGCCACCTCCCCTACGACGTGCTGGCCCGGATCTCGACCCGCGTGATCAACGAGGTGCGCGGGATCAACCGGGTGGTCTACGACATTTCCTCGAAGCCGCCCGCTACAATCGAGTGGGAGTAGCGTTCGGGAGGAGGCAGGAAGCATGCACAT
This sequence comes from uncultured Candidatus Kuenenia sp., assembly GCA_964640405.1. Lineage (GTDB taxonomy): Bacteria > Planctomycetota > Planctomycetia > Pirellulales > UBA1268 > QWPN01. Next base: position 13,418 of record CAZXIG010000049.1, on the reverse strand, counting down.
CGCGATCGTCGAAGACGACCCCGTCATCGCCAAGGCGGTGCGCACCGCCGTTTCGGAGGCCGGGCATCAGTGCACCTGGGTGGCGGACGGTGAGACCGCGATCCGCGACCAGACGCTGCTCTCGAGCGACGTGACCGTGCTCGACCTCATGCTGCCGAAGAAGAGCGGCATCGACGTGCTGCGGGCCGCCCGCGCGGCGGGCGTCCGCACGCCCGTGATCGTGCTCACCGCCCGCGGGGCCGTGCCCGACAAACTCGAGGGCTTCGATGCCGGAGCCGACGACTACCTCGTGAAGCCGTTCGCGGTCGACGAACTGCTCGCCCGGATCGCCGCCCTCCACCGCCGCGCCGCCCACAAGCCGGCGATGGAGATGACGGTGGGGCCACTCCACCTGAGCCTCGTGACGAAGCGGCTCATGCTCGACGGCCGCACCGTCGATCTCACCCCCACGGAGTTCAGCCTGCTCGAACTGCTCATGCGGTTCAACGGGCAGGTCGTGACCCGCGCCATGCTCTGCGAGCATGTCTGGGGCTTCGACTGGGACGGACCGACGAACGTGATCGAGGTGCACGTCAACCGTCTCCGCGGCAAGCTCGACCGCGGCCGCGAGGGTTCGTTCATCCGCACGATCCGGGGACGCGGATATGCCCTGGCCTCTTCTTGACCGGATCCCGTGGGCGACGCTCCGCCTGCGGCTCACGATCTGGAACACGCTCGTCGTGCTGCTGATGGCGATCGTGTCGTTGCTCGCCGCCCGGTTCGCGGCGCGGGCGACGCTCTACGACGACGCCGATGCCGAACTGCGGGCCGCGGTCCGCGAGGTCGTGCTCGCCTTGCGGGATCTTTCCCCGAACATCGACGCCGTGGTGGCCGAGATCAGCCGCAAGGCCGAGAGCCACGAGCAGCGCGGCTGGTTCGTGCAACTCCTCGAGGAGGATGGCACGACGCTCTGGAAGAGCGAGCACTGCCCGGCCGAGGTGGCGGAGTTTCCGCCGAGCAACCTCGATCGCGAGGAGAACGTGGTGCAGGTCGGCCCCTACCGCTATGTGCGGCTGCGAATCGCCCGCGACGGCCAGCCGGCCTACCACGTCCGCATCGGCACCTACACGACCGGACTCGACGAAAGTCTGTCGTCGCTGGTCCGGCTGCTCATGGCGGTGGGGGCGGTGCTCTGCCTGCTCACCCCGCTGGCCGGCTGGTGGCTGGCCCGCCAGGCCACCCAGCCCGTGGCCGCCATGCTCCACACGGCCGAGCGGCTCAAGCCGACGCGGCTGGGCGACCGCCTCCTGATCCGGGGCACGGGCGACGAACTCGACATGCTGGCCGTCACGATCAACCGCCTCCTCGACGAGGTGGCCGCCCACGTCGATCGCCAGCAGCAGTTCGTCGCCGACGCGGCGCACGAACTCCGCGGCCCGCTGGCGGCCGTACGCAGCTCGCTCGAGGTCGCGATCTCCCACGACCGCAGCGTCGATGAATACCGCGAGACGCTCGCCGAGGTGCTCGAAGAAGCCTGCGGCCTGTCGAAACTTTCGAACGATCTCCTCACGCTCGCCGAAGCCAGCGACGACGCCCAGCCGCCCCCCGCCGAGCGGGTCGACCTGGCCGCGCTGGCCGGGCAGACGGTGGCGATGTTCTCCGCCGCCGGCGAGGAACGCGGCCTGGTCATCGACCTGAACGCCACGGCCCCGACGACCGTGGCAGGCGACGCCTCGCAGCTCAGGCAGGTGCTCGGCAACCTCCTCGACAATGCGATCCGGTTTACGCCCGCCGGTGGCCGCGTAGAGGTGACCGTGCGGGCCGACGCCCCGACCGGCATGGCCATCCTGACGGTGGCCGACACGGGCGTCGGCATCGCGGCCCGGCACCTGGGCCACGTGTTCGACCGGTTCTTCAAGGCCGATGCCGCCCGATCCCACGACAAAGGCGGCCGAAGCGGCGGTCTCGGGCTCTCGATCTGCAAGGCGATCGTCGAGCGGCACGGCGGCACCATCGCGGTCACGAGTTCGGAGGGCGTGGGCACGACCGTGACGGTGCGTTTGCCTCTTGCGGCGGCAGTCCGTCCGCCTGAAACACATCGCACCACTCCCGCCGAGTCCGCGATTCCCGTATAGCGGCACCTGCCGGCAACGGCCGGTCGCCGCACCGGCCTGACGAAGCAGACTTCGGCCGACCTCATCCGAGACGCGCCACGAATGCACCCCACCGCGAGACCAGCCGCTGACAAGGGCCCGCCGAGCCGGTGCGCGGCGGGCGTCGTGTTCGCCGTCCCGATCGAGGCCGATGCATTCGCGCGACTCGCGAACGACACGGTCGATCTCCGTGCCGGCTCGCTCGAGTTCCACGAGGGTCTCGTAGCCGGGCGGCGGGTCGCCTGGTGTGTGGCAGGCGTGGGCCGCGATGCGGCGACGCGGGCAACGCGGCTACTCGTCGACGGCCACCGCCCCCGACTGCTCGTGAGCGCCGGATTCGCCGGCGGCCTCGAACCGTCGCTCCCCCGCGGCCGCGTGATCCGTCCCGCTCAGGTCGTCCGCCCCGACGGTTCCGCCGAACTGCCACTGGCCCACGCCATGCCGCTGGCCGGCCGCCCGCTCACGCTCGTCACGGCCGACCAGATCATCACCACCCCCGCCGAGAAGGAAACCCTGCGTGCCGCATGCGGCGCGGACGCCGTCGACATGGAGACATTCGCCGTGGCGGAAGCCGCGGCAGCCGCCGACCTGCTCTGCGCGTCGGTCCGCGTGATTTCCGACGACGCGACCCAGACGCTGCCCCGCGAGGTGGCGGCGCTCGCCCGACCGCAGTCGTCGATGCGGCGGCTCGGCGCCGCCCTCGGCGCCATCGGCCGCCGCCCCCGCGCCGCCCTCGACCTCTGGGGCCTGTACGAGAACGCCGTCGTCGACGGCCGCGCGCTCGCGGCAGCCCTCGCCGACCTGTGCCGTTCGCTACCCGAAGACGGCTGACGGGCGATCGACCAGCAGCCGGACGAGCGGATTCTTCGGCAGGTCGGGGACGAGTCCACGGCAGCGGACGCCGAGCAGCCGGGCGGCGGCTTCCGCGGCGAGCCGACCACTCCGCACCGCTCCCTCCATCGTCGACGGCCAGCCGGTGGCCGTCCAATCGCCGGCCAGGAACAGGTTCGGGATCCGGGTGCGGGCCGGTGGCCGCACCGCCTCCACCCCAGGCCGCACCGAGAGCACGGCCGTGGGATCGGTCACGATCCGGGCATCGCGGAGGCGGGCGTCGCGGGCCCGCGGAAACACGTCGCGGATTTCGGCGACGACGGTTTCCAGCAGCCGCTCGCGGTCGCCCCCGAACAGCCCGCGGGAGGCGCTGATCACCACCTGGCAGTGGCCGCCGGCGCCGGTCGCCTCTCCGCGAAACACCCATTGCGAGACGCGGCCCACGAGCACGGCGTGCGGCAGGTCGACGACGTCGCGGTCGAACCAGAGATGCACCGCCGTGATCGGCGACCCAGCGAGCCGATCGTCGGCCTCGGGCACGACATCGGGCAGGAGTTTCGCCGCCTGACGCCAGGGCAGGGCGACGATCGCCGCGTCGCAGGCATGTTCCCCGGCGCCGACGACCACGCTCCCGACCGTCCCGTCCCCGGTGCGTCGCAGCCCCGACACGACCGCGCCGGTCGCGACCGTCGCACCGCGATCCTCGAGCCAACCGGCGAGCCGCGTGCCGAAGAGTTCACCGAGCGGCGCTGTGGGAACCCAGAGGTCGGCTGCATCGACGTGGGCCAGGAAGCCATCGACCGCGACCTTTCTCGCCGCCGAGACGCTCACGAGATCGATCGATTCGCCGAGTGCACTCTCGAGCACCGGCTGCCAGAAAAGCCGGATCACCGGCTCGGGCTGGCCGATCGACCCGAGCCAGGCGAGCGCCGTCGGCTCCGCTTCGCCCGGAGGCGGCCGCAGCCGGGCCAGCCGCAGCATGCCCCACGCGAGCGCGGCCTTCTCGCGCCACGAGAAGTGCCGCATGCCGAACACCAGCGGCGAGAGATGGAGCGGCGCGGGCAGCAGGGAAGTGGGGGTGCAGGCCGCGCGATCCCCCTCGGGGCCGATGAAGAAGAGCGTGCGGTCGCGGCGGAGCGCATCGGCCAGGCCGGCGCGGCGGCAGAGGTCGAGGAAATTCGTGCAGCAGCCCATCGCCACGTGCTGGCAGGCATCGACGAGCCCCCCGGCGACCGGATCCTCGAAGGAGGCGGCGCGGCCCCCGCAGCGGCGGCGGGCTTCGAAGATGGTCACGCTCGCGCCCTCTTCGACAAGCGCCGCGGCCGCGGCCAGCCCCGCGAGGCCGCCCCCGACGATCGCGACGCGAGGATTCGATACGACCTGTGGTGCGTTCATGACGAGCGTCGCCTCACGAACCGCGGTCCGAGAGAGAGCGTCGCCAGCGCCGACGTCATGACCCGCCCCCGGGATGGCCGCACGCGCTGCGTGAAGATCGCCGCGCCGGCGCGCCGAACCGCCCCGAAGAGCGATCGATAGACGCCGAACATCGCACGGAACACCATCCGGCCGTCGGTCGAAAGCAGGCCGTCGAGCGCGGCGGCCCGCTCGTAGCAGGCCGCCGTGCGTTCCACGTGCAGGGCGGCGAGCCGGGCGAACGGCGGCCCGATGCGTCCGGCCCGCAGATCGTCGGCCGTGCAGCCGCAGGCCTGCATGTCGGCGGTCGGGAGGTAGATCCGGCCGCGTCCAAGATCCTCGGGGATGTCGCGGAGGATGTTCGTCAGCTGGAAGGCGAGTCCGCACTGATGGCCGGCGTCGACCGCGGCGGCCGACCGGAAGCCCCAGATGTGGATCGCCGCGAGCCCGACGGCGCTGGCCACGCGGCGGCAATATTCCTCGAGCTCCGGAAAGGTGTCGTACGTCGCCCGGTCGAGATCCATCCGCACACCTTCGAGGATGTCGCGGACGTGATTCACCGGCACGGCGAACCGCCGGACGGTATCGGAGAGGGCGCGGAGCACCGGTTCCCGCGACTCCTCGCCTGCGAGTGCGGCCTCGACGTCGGCCTGAAACGCGTCGAGCGCACGCCGCGCCGAATCCGGATCAGCCGCGTCGTCGACGATGTCGTCGGCCTGCCGGCAGAAGGCGTAGAGGGCCGTGGTGCCCCGCCGCTTGGCCTCGGGCAAGAGGCTGATCGGCAGGGCGAAGCTGGAACTGGATCGCCGCAGCACCTCGGCGCAGGCGGCGTGGTCGGCGGCAAGCGAGCTCATCGCGCCCCTCCCCACGACAGCCCGTCGAACCCCAGCCCCGCCGCCTGCAGGCCGAGCCAGGCCCGCGCCGCGAGGGCGAGCTTCGTGGCCTTCCCCACGACCGGCCGCCGCGCGAGCGTGTCGTAGCCATGCCGTTCGATGGCGCTGGCGATGGCCCGGCCGCCGCCGAGAAACATGCCGATCGCCGGCCGCAGGGCACGCGGGCCGCGGACGGCGAGCGGAGCGCCGCGGTCGAAGCACTCGCGGGCCCAGGCCACTTCCTCGGCCACGAGACTCCGGAGAGGTTGTGGGGCGGTCGCGAGGTCGAGCATCGCCTCGTCGACGCCGTGCCGACGCATGTCGTCGGCCGGGAGATAGACCCGACCGGCGAGCCGATCCCGCTTCAGATCCTGCCAGAAGTTGACGAGCTGCAGGCCGGTGCAGATCGAGTCGGAAAGCTCGACCAGCTCCGGATCGCGACAGCCCTCGAGCCCCAGCACGATCCGCCCCACGGGATTGGCCGATCGCCGGCAGTAGTCGAGCAGCTCGACCCGCGTGGCGAAACGATTCTTCCACTGATCCTGCTCGAAGGCGTCGAGCAGGTCGCCAAAGGGCTCGATCGTGAGGCCCGTGCGGCCGACGGTGTCGGCCAAGGCCACCATGATCGGGTGCTCGGGCTGGCCGGCGAAGCAGGCGTCGACTTGCCGCCGCCAGTCGGCCAGCGCCCTGGCGGCCTCGTCCGGGCCGGCCGCCTCGTCGGCGAGGTCGTCGCTCCACCGGGCGTAGGCATACACGGTCGCGAAGTCCTGCCGCAGCCGACGAGGCACGAGCCGGGAGGCGACGCTGAAATTCTCGTAGTGCGCCTTGGCGATAAACCGGCAGAAGGCCTGCGCCGTCTCGAGCGAACGATCCGCCGGCAGAGGCGCGAGCCGCCACGCCGGCAGGTCGCGGGCGGCGGCGGGCAGGGAAGGGGAGGCCATCGACTCTCGACGCGGTCTGCTAGGATTTTCGAGGACGGCTCCAATCCTACCAGCCTGCGGCATCCCGACCGCATCAACCGAGTGTTCCCCGCATGAAAATCCTGCTTGCGAGTCCCCGTGGTTTCTGCGCGGGCGTCAACATGGCCATCGAGACGCTCGAGACCGCCATCCGGCTCTATGGCACGCCCGTCTACGTGTTCCACGAGATCGTCCACAACAAGCACGTCGTGGACCGGTTCGTGAAGGAGGGCGCGGTGTTCGTGAACGCCGTGGAGGAGGTCCCCGAGGGCGCGGTGCTGCTCTTCTCGGCGCACGGCGTGGCGCCGGAGGTGCGGCGGGTGGCCGAAGCCCGCCGCCTGCAGGCGATTGACGCCACCTGCCCGCTGGTGACGAAGGTCCACCTCGAGGCGATCAAGTATGCGAAGCAGGGCTACCACATCATGCTCATCGGTCACGAGGGGCACGACGAGGTGATCGGCACGATGGGACAGGCTCCCGACGCCTTCACGCTCGTCGAGACCACCGAGGAGGTCGACTCATTGTCGTTCGGGCCCGACGACAAGCTCGCCTACTTGACGCAGACGACGCTCTCCGTGGACGACGCCTCGCGGATCATCAACCGGCTCAAGGAACGTTTTCCGCAGATCGTCGGCCCGCCCAAGGACGACATCTGCTACGCCACGCAGAACCGCCAGGAAGCGGTGCGACTGCTGTCGGAGGGGGCCGACGTGGTGATCGTGCTCGGCAGCCAAAACAGCTCCAACAGCCAGCGACTCGCCGAACTCGCCCGCGAGCGGGGCATTCGCGCCCACCTCATCGACGGCGCCAACGAGATCGATCCGGCCTGGTTCAAGGGGCACGAGACGGTGGTGATCACCGCCGGAGCCAGCGCCCCGGAGAGCGTGGTGCAGGACTGCATCGCGTGGCTCCGCGAGCGGTATGCCGCCGAGGTCGAGGAGCGGACGATCCGCGAGGAGGAGGTCTACTTCCCCCTCCCCAAGGAACTCCGCGCGGCGGCGGCGGCCGTGCAGTTGCCGATGGCGTGACACGCCCCCGCGCGGGAGTGTCCAGGGAAAAAAGTTTGACCTAAACCCTGAAGCGACAGCGCTTTCAGCCGGGAGCATGGCCCCGCCTGCTGGGGCGCATTTCAGGGTTGGCTGGCGGCCGGAGGCGTCTCCGGTGCGGCCCGCGGGCAGTGGAGGCCCGGCCTCGTGTCTCCACTCCAGGTGCCTTCATGTCGGCTCGCTCGCTCGTGTATCTGCCCTTGTTCTCCATTGGCTGTCTCTGCGTCACCCTGCCGGGCCATGCCGGCAACGTGAACTTCAACTTCAATACGGGAGAGCAGGGGTGGCAGTCGCTCTCCGGCTGGGAGCACACGCTCGACGAGGCCAACCAGAAGAGCTGGAAGCTGCCCGCGGGCACGAAAACACTCGACAACGTGCTGCTTTCACCCTGCCTCGTGGTCACCGACGAGACGGTGCAGGTCATTCTCGACGAGGGGCATCGGTTCAACTTCGGCACCCCGAAACTCGGCGAGTTTCCACCCCCCGGGGCCGGGCAGTTGCAGTTCTCCACCGACCCCGAAAACCCCGAGGCATGGCGGGCGATCGGGCTCTCCGGCGGCGGCGAGTGGTCGGCCGCCAACAACGACGTGGCTCCCACGCTCGACCCCGACACGATCGTCGATCCGGCGCCACTGCTGCTCTCGGGCCTGGCGTTCGTGGGCGTCTCGCCCGACTACGAGAAACCCAACAACAACGGCGTCTCGAGCCTGGCCACACTGCCTTCCTTGAAGCCCGGCACGCCGCTGCAATTTCGCTTCGTCGGGGCCGTGCGCGATCCGAAACTCTGCCCCGATACGGCGCTCGCGGGACCGATCTGGGACGTCAACAAGGTGCTGATCAAAGGCGTGGAGTTCAGCCCGTTCCCGTGCCCGGAGCCGAGACACGGGGGAGAGGCGGTGCTGGCGGCAGGACTGGGGCTGGAACTGATGCGCCGGGTGCGGCGGCTGCGACGACCGGCCGCCGCAGGCACAGCCCCAGCAGGATCGGCACCTGCACGAGCGTGACGAACGTGGAGACGAGCATGCCGCCGAGCAGCACGGCGCCGAGGCCGCGGTAGAGCTCGCTGCCCGCCCCCGGAAACACGATCAGCGGCAGCAGGCCGAGCACCGTCGTGAACGTGGTCATGAAGATCGGACGGATGCGGCTCCGCACGCCTTCGAGGATCGCCTCGGTCGGGTCGGCGATGCCTTCGCTCACGAGCTGCAGCGCCCGCTCGACGATGAGGATCGGGTTGTTCACCACCGCGCCGATGAGCACCACGAAGCCGAGCATCGTGAGCACGTCGAGCGGCTGGTAGATGCCGAACGGCGCCCCGCACAGGTTGAGGAAGGCGAGGCCGAGCAGGCCGCCGACGCTGCCCAGCGGCACCGACGCGATGATCACCGCCGGATAGAGCCAGGACTCGAAGAGGGCCGCCATCAGGAGGTAGGTGATGAGGCCCGCGATGACGAGGTTGAACCAGAGCGAACGCCAGGTCGAGACCAGCTTGTCGGTCGTGCCCCCGAGCCGGATCGAGTAGCCGCCGTCGAGGGCGCCCGAGGCAGCCAGCGGCGCGACGACGAGCCGCTCGATCCGTTCCTGCGCCTCCTCGAGCGGCATGCGGTTCGGCGGCGAGACCTGAACGGTGATCGCCCGCTCCCGCTCCCGATGGAGGATCTGCTCCGGGCCGCTGGAAAACTCCCGCACCTCCGCCACGCTCTCCAGCGGCACGAGCTGACCGCCGGGCGTGACGACCGGCAGGGTGCGGATGTCCTGCGTCCGTTGCACGAACCGGTCGTCCCCCTTGATGACCAGGTCGATCCGGTCGCTGCCGAGGAAGTAGTCGGTGGCGTAGCCGCCGTCGACGAGGCAGTCGACGATGTAGCCGAGCTGGCGGGCGTCGAGACGCATGTCGGCCGCCTGCTCCAGCCGGGGCACGAGCTGAACCTCGGGGCTGGAGAGGTCGAGCGACGGCTTGGGCAGATTCTGGCTGCCGGGAGTCGCCTCGGGCAGTTTTCCCATCACCTGCACGCCGAGCTGCACGAGCCGCTCGAGTTCCGGGCCGGTGATCTCGATGTCGACGGTTCGGCCCGAGCCGATGCCCTGCTCGAAGAGGCTCGACTGTTTCGCGACGGCGATCGTGCCCGGCAGGTCGGCGGCCACGCGGCGCACGAGCGGCACGAGCCGGCTCGCCTGCAACGGGTCGAGCGACCGCAGCCCGATGAACACGCTCTTGCCGCGGGCCACGAAGAACAGGTCGCCGAGCACCGGCGCATCGAGGGCCGCAGCTTCCGGAGTGCCCGGATCGACGTCCCAGTAGGGCACGAGCCGGCTCTCGACGACGTCGGCCAGCCGCAGGAGTTCGTCGATGTTGTAGCCGGGGGGCGGCATGAGGATGCCGAACACGAGGTTGCGGTTCCCTTCCGGCAGATACTCGACCTTCGGCATGAGCAGCCACGTGGCGGCCACGGCGCCGGCGAAGATGACCACCGATGCGACGACCGCCCGCCAGGCCGAGGCCAGCAGAAACCGGTCGAGTCGCACGATCGCCGCGACGAACGCGGAGCCCACGCGGCCGAGCAGATCCCACGAAGCTCTCCGCGGCGAGACGGCCGTCGCCGTCCCGTCGCTGCCTGCCGCGACGACCGCAGCGGCCGCCTGCGCATGCCGGCCCGACAGGAGCACCGCCGCCGCCGCGGGGATCATGAGCCCCGACACCGCGAGCGAGAGCCCGACCGCCGCCGTCACGGCCAGGGCGATGTCGCCGAAGAGCTGGCCGGCCTCCCCCTTCACGAACACCACCGGCAGGAACACGGCCACGTTGGTGAGCGTGCTGGCGAGAATCGCCCCCCAGACCTCCGAGGCTCCGCGGACGGCGGCCGTGCGGGCGTCCTCGCCGCGGGTCCAGTGGACGTAGATGTTTTCGAGCACGACGACCGAGTTGTCGATCAGCAGCCCGACGGCGAAGGCGATCCCCGCGAGGCTGATCACGTTGAGCGTGCGACCGAAGGCGGCGAGGGCGAGGAACGTCCCCATCACGCTCACCGGAATCGAGAGCGCCACGATGAACGTCGAGCGGAGGTTCCGCAGAAAGAGCAAGAGCGTGCCGATCGTGAGCAGGCCACCCACGAGGATGTTGTCTTTGACCAGGCCGATCGCCGAATCGATGTAGTCGGTCTCGTCGTACACGACCATCAGGCTCAGGCCGCGAGCCCGCAGCCCGCGGTCGAGATCGGTAGCCACCCCGCGCAGCTCCCGCATGAGCTCGAGCACGTTGGCCCCCTGCTCACGGGTGACACGGATCGCGATGTTGCGGGCCCCGAACCGACGGACGATGCCCGTCGGCTTCTTCGTGCCGAGCTGGGCCCGGGCCACGTCGCGAACGTACACCGGCTTGCCTTCGCGACGGGCGATGATCACCCCCTCGACCTGCTCCGGCGAGCGGAGCTGGCCGAGCGTGCGAACCACGTAGCGGCGCTTGCCCTCCCAGAGATCTCCCCCGGACGTGTCCTGGTTCTGGTTGGCGAGCGCGGCCCGCAGGTCGTCGATCGTGAGGTTGCGGGCGGCCAGCAGCTGGGGATCGACGATCACCTGCAGCTCGTCCTCGCGGCCGCCGACCAGGTCGGCGTTGGACACCCCGTCCACCCTCTCGAGCCGGGTCTCGATCTCGTTCTCCGCCATGCGGCGGGTCGCCTCGACGTCGAGTTCCGGCGGCACCAGGGGGGCGATCTCCGGGTGGGCCGCGGCGAGCTTCCGCAGGCGATAGATCGCGAGATCCGCAGAGCGGGCGCCGGCCACGCGGTCGAGGTCGGCCGCGAGGGCCGGGTGGTCGGCCTTCGCCCGCGTGAGGGCTTCGCGATCCGGCGGCGCCTGGCCGAGGATCAGCCAGGCCACGGGCCGGTCGTTGGCGCTGGCGGTGCGGATCACGGGGCGGTCGGCGTCGATCGGCCAGTCTCGCACCTGCTGCACGCGGGTGTTCACCTTCACCAGCGCCTGCGACATGTCGATGCCGACGTTGAATTCGAGCTCGATGACGCCCGTCGAGTCGCTCGACTCGCTCGACATTTTCACGAGCCCCTCGACGCTGCGGAGCTGCTCCTCGAGCGGCTGCACGAGTTCGCGTTCGATCTCCTGGGGGCTCGCCCCGCGCCACCGTGACTCCACCGTGATGGTGGGAACCTGCACCTCCGGCGTGAGCTGCACGGGCATCGACACAATGGCGAGCACGCCGAAGAGCGTGACGAGGATCACGCCCACGGCGACCTTCACCGGATTGGCGACACTCGCGGCGATGAGGTTCATGCGGATGCTCGCGGCCCGTTCAGGCGCCGGGCTGACGGTAGGAGACGGCCATCCCCGGCCGCAGCCGTTCATTGCCGCGGATCACGACGAGGTCGCCGGGAGCGAGCCCCGAGCGGATCTCCACGTTGCCCTCGACGGCACCGCCGAGCGCGACCTCGACGGGCTGCACGGTGCCGCTGGCCGCAGCCCCCGGCTCGGCGTTCGCCGGCGCCGTGATGCGATAGACGACGGGGCGTGGCCCGCCCAGCACGAGCGCGTCCTTCGGCACGACGGTCGCGCTGCCCGGCCTGCCGACCGGCAGCCAGGCCCGTGCGAGCATGCCCCCCTTGAGCACCGGCGCACCGCCGAGCACCCGGTTCTCCAGCGCGACCCGCACCGGAAAGCTCCGGCTCAGCAGGTCGGCCTGCGGCACGATGCGGGCCACGCGGCCCAGCCAGGCATGCTCCGGCGCGGCATCGAACTCCAGCCGCACTTCGGCGTTCTCACGCAGCACGCCGACCGACAGCTCCGGCACCTGCACCTCCACCTCCAGCCGATCGAGTTCGGCGATGCGGGCGATCAGGCCACCGCGCGACACCCACTGCCCCTGCTCGGTGAACCGCTCCACCACCCAGCCGTCGAAGGGGGCTCGGATCGTGTGCTTGCCCAACTGGTCGTCGATCCGCTCGACCTCGGCCTCTTGCACGGCCACCGCGGCGGCGGCCTGCGCCACCTGTTCTTTGCGCGGGCCTGCCTCCGCCAAGGCGAGAGCGGCTCGGCTGCCGCGGAGCTGCGCGTCGATCGCGTTGAGCTCCGTCTGTGCGTCCTGTAGCTCGTCCACCGTGCTGGTGCCTCGTTCGGCCAGTCGACCGAGCCGAGCGAGCCGACTCTGGGCGTACTGCAGTCGGGCCTCGAATCCGGCCACGATCGCCCGGGCCTGGTCGATTTCCTCGGGCCGCGTTCCGGCCTCGAGCTCGGAAAGCACCTGCCGCCGCCGATCGAGCTCGGCCAGCGCGCCGACGCGTTCGATTTCGAGGAGCCCACGCAGCAACTGGGCGATCGGCTCTCCGGCTCGCACGTGCTGGCCATCCACGATCGGGAGTTCCACGAGACGGCCGTCTACCGCGCTGCCAACGTCGCTCGTGCGGGCGGGGAGCACCGTACCGACGAATGCCTGGCTGGCGGCCGTGGGCAACGTGACCGCCACAGCCGCCACAACCGGCACAGCCGGCTGCGGCTGAGCGAGCACCGGCGGCCCGAAAACAAGCACGAAAACCAAGCCGCCCACGCAGCGGAACCGCGCGGCGGAGCGGGGCGAAAGCGGCGCACGGAAGCGATTCATGCATTCGGTTATACCCTCGCTCGTGGGCTGCGATTCCGCACCTTCCGCCGCGGATTTTTCAGGCACTTGACGGCCGGCGAGGGTTCCGCTAATTTCTCTCTCAGTTGCGGCCGATCCCACTTTTCCCGAGGATCGGTTCCCGCGTACGGGCCGGCATCGGCTGACGCCATGCTGGCTTGTTTCGTTCTTTGACAATTTGGTCGTGGTAATTGGCATCTTGAAAGAATGCCGAAGGAGGTCCGTCTCAAGCGGCCCTCTGGAAGCGTTCTCCCAAGGCTCAGAATTCGCCGTCCAGAAATGGGCGTCGAATCTCTGAACCCGCCGCCCCGCAAGGGCGGTGGTGCAAGAGCGAGAAAAATCGTTATGCCGGGCTGAGCCCGCCTTTTTTACGAAAGGCGAGGCAATCAGATAGCCCGGCGGTAGCTTTCCCGGAAACAGTGCTCGTTCGCGAGCCCTCGATTCGGGTGGTCAAGCTACAAAGGGCGCATGGGGGATGACTAGGCATCAGGAGGCTTTGAAGGGCGCGGAAGACTGCGATAAGCCCGGGGTAACCGTCAAACAGG
>CAZXIG010000048.1:1267-16140 GCA_964640405.1 uncultured Candidatus Kuenenia sp. | reverse complement strand
GGCGCCGAGCTGCCGGTGCCTGCCGACGCGATCGCCTGGTCGGTTCCCGGCGGCGCTCCGGCCCGCCCCGGCGAGGGCCGGGCGCGGCTGACGAGGTGCCTCGTGTGCCCGAGCCACGAACTCTTCGCCCGCAAGGATTTCCCGCAGCGGCTCGGCGTGGGGATCGTCGTCGCGGGCCTCGCAGGGAGCTGCATCACCTGGGGCATGCGGCTCCTCGTGCCGACGTTCGCGATCCTGTTCGCGACGGCCCTCATCGACGTGGTGCTCTACCTGCTCATGCCCGAGTGCCTCACCTGCTACCGCTGCAATGCCCGGTACCGCGGCGACGGCGTGACCGACGATCACGCCGGCTTCGATCTGGAGACGCACGAGAAGCACCGGCAGGGCCTCGCCCGGGCCCGTGAACTGGCGGCCGCGCGGCCGGCCGAACGCACGCCCTGACATCGAGGCGAGGGCAACGCATGGATGCCGAGCGCAGTCGGATCGAAGAAGACCTTCGCGGCCTCGTGGCCGGCGACGTGCTCTGCGACGCCCCGCGGCGGAGCCTCTACGCCACCGACGGCAGCCTGTTCGAGGTGCAGCCGCTGGCCGTGGTGCGGCCGCGGTCGGTGGACGACGTCGCGGCGACCGTTCGCTGGGCGGCCGAGCGGGGGATCGCCGTGCACGCCCGCGGCGCCGGCTCGAGTGTCTGCGGCGGACCGCTCGGGCCGGGCATCGTGATCGATTGCTCGCGGTTCCTCCGGCGGATCGTGCACACCGACCGCGAGGCCGGCACGATCCGGGTGCAGCCGGGCGTGGTGCTCGCGCAACTCGAGCGGCACCTGGCCCGGTTCGGCCGGACTTTTGGCCCCGATCCGGCGAGCAGCGCCGTCACCACCGTCGGCGGCATGATCGGCCGCAACGCCTCCGGGAGCCGGTTTTTGCGGCACGGGGCCGTGCGTGGACGGATTGCCGCGGTGCAGGGGGTGCTGGCCGACGGCACGGTCGTGGAACTGGTGCCGACGCCGTCGGAGACCGCGGCCGATCGTGTCGGCGAGCTGGCGCGGGGAGTCGCCGCGACCGTCGAGCAGGCGCGGGCGACGATCGCCCGCTTCCAGCCCGCGACCCGGCTCTCGCACGGCGGCTACGGGCTGCACGACGTGCTGCGCGACGGCGTTGTCGATCTGCCCCGGCTGATGTGCGGCGCCGAGGGCACGCTGATGATCGTCACCGAGGCCACGCTCCGCACGGTGCCGGCCGACGCCTCGACGGCGGTCGGCCTCCTGCTCTTCGACTCGCTCGAGAAGGCGGCCGAGGCGGCCCTGCGGATTCTGCCGCTCGGACCGAGCGCCTGCGACCTCTTCGACAAGCGGCATCTCGCGCTCGCCCGCGGCGCGAAACCCGCCTTCGACCTCCTCATTCCGCCGATCGCCGAGGCGGGGCTGCTCGTCGAGTTCGCGAGCGACGAGCCGCGGGAGTGCAACGCCCGGCTCGACGACGCCTTCACCGCGGCGCAGCGAGGCCGCCGGGCCTGTCTCGATGCTCGACGGGCCGACGATCCGGCCGACGCCGCCTTCTTCTGGGAGCTGTCGCGGAACGTGCTCTCGACGCTCGCCGGCGTGCGGGCCGTCGTGCGGCCCGTGCCGTTGATCGAGGACATCGTCGTGCCCCCCGCCGCGGTGCCCGACTTCCTGCGGCGGTTGCAGGAGGTGCTCCGCGACGCGCAGTTCACGGCACTCATCTTCGGCCACGCCGGGCAGGGGCAGCTGCACGTGCGGCCGCATGCCAATCCGCGGGATCCGGTCGAGCGGATGCGGCTGGAATCGCTGGCCGAGGCGGTCTATGCGGAGGTGGTGGCCTTCGGCGGCACGATCGGCGGCGAACTCGGGCTCGGCCTGTCGCGGGCGCCGTTCTTCGCCAGGCTGTTTCCCGAGCTGTCGACCGTGTTCGGCGAGGTGAAGCGGCTCTTCGACCCGGCCGACGTGCTCAATCCCGGGAGATTCCCGCTGCCTCGCGAGCAGCCGGCCGAGGCCGCTACACCGGCGTTTCGCCCGCCGCTCGCGGTGCCGGTGGCCGCAGCCGGGCCGACCGCGGCGCCGGCTCCGTTGCCCGTGCTGACCTGGAGCCCCGAGCGGCTCGCGGGCGAGGTCGATGCCTGCAACGGCTGCGCGAGCTGTCGCACCCAGTGGGGGCCCGCGAGGATGTGCCCGCGGTTCCGCGAGAGTCCTGCCGAGGAGGCGTCGCCCAGGGCCAAGGCGTCGCTCGCCGCAGCGGTGCTTGCCGGCCGGCTCGAGCCGCGACTGCTCACGACCGATGCCGTTCAGGCGATCGCCGACACCTGCTTCAATTGCCATCAGTGCCGGATCGACTGTGCCGCGGGAGTGGACATCCCGGCGCTCGTGATGGAGCTCAAGGCGGCGCACGTCGCAGCCAACAGTCTGCCCCTCGGCCGCTGGCTGCTCGCCAGGATCGACACGCTCTCGGCCGTCGGCGGCGCGGTGCGGCCGCTGGCCAACTGGGCCCTGGGCAATCCTCAGGCGCGCTGGCTGCTGGAGAAGACCATCGGCATCGCCCGTGGCCGCAAGCTGCCCCAGGTGAGCGGCAGCCAGTTCATGCGCTGGGCGGCGAAGCGCGGGCTCACGAAGCACTCCCGTCGCAGCGGGCCACGGGTGCTCTATTTTCTCGACACGTATGCCCGGCGGCACGATCCTCTGCTCGCCCAGGCGTTCGTGGCGGTGCTCGAACGCAACGGGATCGGCGTGTTCATCGATCCACGGCAGGTGGCCGCCGGCATGCCGCTGGTGTCGGAGGGGGATCTCGATGCCGCCCGGCGGCTCGCGCGGATCAACGTGCGGGTGCTGGCCGATGCCGTCCGGCTCGGCTACAGGATCGTCTGCACGGAGCCGGCCGCCGTCACCTGCATCACGCATGACTACCCGCTGCTCATCGACGACGAGGACGTGGAACGCGTGGCCGCCGCCACCTGCGAGGCGACCGCCTTTCTCTGGGAGTTGCACCGCGAAGGCAGGCTCCGGCTCGACTTCCAGCCCTTGCCGGCGCGGGTGCTCTACCACGCGCCGTGCCACTCGCGAGCAGCGGGGGGAACGAGCCCGGCCGAGCACCTGTTGCGGCTCATCCCCGCCCTGGGTGTGCAGCCGGCCGACCGCGGCTGCTCCGGGATGGCGGGCACGTTCGGGCTGGCGCGGGAGCATTATCGGGCCAGCCTGCGGGCGGGCTTGGGGCTCGTTTCGGCGCTTCGCGGCGACGTGACGGCAGGCGCTACCGAGTGCAGCGCCTGCCGGATACAAATGGAGCAGGGCACGACCAGACCCACCGTGCACCCGATCAAGCTCATGGCGAAGGCCTACGGGCTACTGCCAGGCCCCGCTCCGCACGGCCTCGACGGCCTCCTGACCGTGACGAGCGGCCGGCTGACGACGACCTGAAAAAGGTGTCAGGACTCTTTTCTGTTGAGGAAGTATTTCTGCGGCTCGATGTTGGCTCGCCGCACAGATAAAGAGTCCTGACACCTTTTTCTTGGGTCAAGGTACGATACGGTTTTTACCATCGAGGCGGTTCCATCGTGCAGCATGCTTCTCCATCAGCCGCCGGTCGGCTGCGGCTCGCCCTGTTTGCCGGGCTCGCCGAATTGGCCGGAACCCGGTCGCTCGAGATTCCCTGGGATGGCGGCAGCGTCGGTGACCTGCGGCGGGCCATCGTGGATGCCCGCCCGGCCGTCGCCGGCCTGCTCGACCGCAGTGCCGTCGCGATCGGCGGACGGTATGCGGATGATGACGTGCCGGTGCCTGCCGGCGCCGACGTGGCGATCCTGCCCCCGGTGAGCGGAGGCTGACGACATGCAAGGACAAGGAACGGAAGCACGGATGCAACAGACACACCGCGGCGATCGAGATCATGCCCGGCCCGATGCCGACGGCGCCCTCGTGCGGCGGCCGATCGATCCGCAGCGGCTCCTGGCCGCCGTCGCCTCGCCCGAGGCCGGCGCCAACGTGCTGTTCCTCGGCACGGCTCGCGGCTTCACCGACGGCGTCGAGACGACGGGGCTCGAGTACGAGGCCCACGACTCGATGGCCACCGAGGCGCTCGAGCGGCTGTGCACGGCTGCGGTCGATCGGTTTTCGCTGCTCGCCTGCGCTGTCGAGCACCGGCTGGGCCGCATCGCCATCGGCGAGGCCGCGGTCGGGATCGCGGCCAGCGCGCCGCACCGCCGCGCGGCCTTCGAGGCGGCCGAGTGGCTGATGGAGCGTATCAAGCGGGAAGTGCCGATCTGGAAGTGCGAGGAGTGGGCCGACGGCCGGCGGGCCTGGGTGCATGCCGAACCCGCGCCGCGGGATGGTGGCGCGGGGCATGAACGGGGCGACGGCCCGGTCGATCCCGGCGCCCGGAGGTCGCGAGGGCGGAGGCGCCGCAGATGATCGGGGCGGGCCCGCTGCTCGATTCCTTCGGCCGCGAGCACACCGACCTGCGGATCAGCGTCACCGACCGCTGCAACCTCCGCTGCACCTACTGCATGCCGCTGGAGGTGACGTTCAAGCCGCGGGAGGAGTTGCTCTCCTTCGAGGAGATCGCCCGCGTGGGGCGGGTGGCGGCCGGGCTTGGCATCCGCACGATCCGGCTGACCGGCGGCGAGCCGCTCGTCCGCCGCGACGTGCCGGAGCTCGTGCGGCAGCTCGCCGCACTCGACGGCATCGAGGAGGTGGCTCTCACGACCAACGGCCTGCTGCTCGCGGAGCAGGCTGTGGCGCTCCGCGAAGCCGGGCTCGCCCGGCTCAACGTGAGTCTCGACAGTCTCCGCGACGACGTGTTCGAGACGCTCGCGCGGCGGCCGGGACTCGATCGCGTGCTCGCCGGGCTCGCCGCCGCGAAGCAGGCCGGCTTCGATCCGCGGCAGGGCGCCGCGGCGATCCGGATCAATGCCGTGTCGATCCGCGGGCTCACCGAGGAGGAGATCGTACCGCTGGCGGAGTTCTGCCGGCGGGAGGGATTCCAGCTGCGGTTCATCGAGTTCATGCCGCTCGACGCCGAGGAGGGCTGGTCGAAGTCACAGGTGCTCTCGGGCCGGGAGGTGCGCGGCATCCTCGAGCGGGAGATCGGCCCGCTGCGGCCCGTCGTCGGCACGGATCCGGGCCAGCCGGCGATCGATTACGAGTGGATCGACGGCGGCGGCCGCGTGGGCTTCATCGATCCGGTGACGCAGCCCTTCTGCGGCCGCTGCGACCGGCTGCGGCTCACGGCCGACGGCCAGTTTCGCAACTGCCTGTTCTCCACGACGGAGTGGGACGTCCGCGGCGTGATTCGCGGCGGTGGCGACGACGAGCAGATCGCGGCCCTGCTGCGGGAGTGCGTGGCCGCGAAGAAGGCGGCCCACGGCATCGACACGCCCGGCTTTGAACGCCCGGCACGGGCGATGTATCAGATCGGGGGCTGACGATGCCGCAGACCGCTCCGCCGCGCCGCTACCTCGACAACGCTGCCACCACCTGGCCGAAGCCGCCGGAGGTGCTCGACGCTTGGCTGCATGCGTCCCGCGACGTGGGGGCGACGGCCGGCCGCGCGGCCTATCGCGACGCCGTGGAGGCCGACACGATCCGCAGCCGGGCCCGCGCGGCCGCGGCACGGTTGCTGGGAGGCGTCGATCCCATGCGGGTGGCGCTGCCTGGCGGGTGTACGCTTGCCCTCAATATGGCGATTCACGGGCTGATGCGAACCGGCGGCCATGCAATCGCCACGGCCGCCGATCACAACGCCACGCTGCGGCCGCTGCACTGGCTTGCCAGATGCGGGGTGATCGAATTCGCGGTCGTGCCCTGCGATGCCGCCGGAAGCGTCGATCCCGACGCGATCGCCGCCGCCTGGCGGGCCGACACCAGGCTGGTGGCACTCTCGCACGCCTCGAACGTGACCGGCGCGACCCAGCCGGTGCGGTCGATCGCCGACCTCGTGCACGAGCGGGGAGGCCTGCTGCTGCTCGATGCGGCCCAGTCGCTCGGGCAGTTGCCGTGCGACGTGGCGGCGCTCGGCGCCGACGTGGTCGCCGCGCCCGGGCACAAGTGGCTGCTTGGCACGTCGGGCGTGGGCATTCTCTGGGCTCGCGCCGGCATCGACATCGAGCCGCTGATGCAGGGGGGCACGGGGAGCACGAGCGATTCGCTCGACATGCCCGAGGCGTTCATCGACCGCCTGGAGGCCGGCACACCCGACGTGCCGGCGCTGGCGGCGCTGGCGGCCGGCATCGGCTGGCTCGAGACGCAGTCGCTTGCCGCCGTGGGCGCTGCGTGTCGCGGACTCGCCCTGACTGCCGCGGAGCGGCTGGCGGGGATTCGGGGCGTGCGGGTGATCGCCGCGCCGGATGGACCGCCGATTGTGAGCTTCACGGTCGAGGGCTATGATCCGGCCGACGTCGCGGTGCTCGTGGAGCAGCTCGCGGGCGTGCAGGTGCGGTCGGGCCACCACTGTGCGGCGGCCATTCATCGCCACATGGGCACGCAGGCGAGCGGCACGGTGCGGGCGAGCTTCGGGCCGTTCAACACGGCCGACGACGTGGAGGCCCTCGTCGGGGCGATCGAGACGATCACAGGAGGCCGATGAGCCATGGCGGGCATTCCGAAGGACGTGTGGTATGCGGGCGGGCTGCGGTTCAAGTGCACCCAGTGCGGCGACTGCTGCTCGGGGGCCGAGGGCTACGTCTGGGTGAACCAGGCCGAGATCGACGCGATGGCCGCGCGGAAGGGCATGACGACGGCCGCCTTCGAGCGGGCCTTCGTGAAGCAGGTCGGCGTGCGGCGGTCGCTCAAGGAGCGGCCGGGGGGCGACTGCGTGCTGCTCGACGAGCAAACGCGGAAGTGCACGGCCTACGAGGAGCGGCCGCGGCAGTGTCGCACCTGGCCGTTTTGGGATTCGAACCTCCGGTCACCCGAGGCCTGGGCCGAAGCCGCGGAGGCCTGCCCGGGCTGCAACAAGGGCAACCTCGTGCCGCTCGAAACGATCGTCGAGCAGGCGAGCAAGATCCGGGTGTGAGCGGGGCCATCAGGCCGGACCGTCTCATGAAAGCCCCCAGGCGCGAGCCGGGGGATAATCCGCGTGGTCTCTCGATCGGGGCCGGAAGGTGGTGCTTGCGGCCGCATCATCCCCCTGCTTGCGCATGGGGGCTTGGATGCACGCCCTTCGCACGACATCTGGCGGAGAATGGCGAGGCTGGAGGCCTCGCCCTCGCTGGCGCAGGCAACCTCGGCTTGCCTCGCCAGCGGAAAGCCCGCGGGGCCATGGATGGCCCGCGGGCGATCATCACAGTATGCCGCCGTGCGTTCGCCACGGGGTCATGTGCGAGGGCTGGTCGAGGAACCAGATCCGCTCCCATTCATCGGTGATCGCCCGCAGGTCTTCCGACGTGTAGATGAGCTGCTGTGCGCGGCGGATCGGGTCGCCGGAGTACATCGGGATGAGGCAGCCCGTGCTCGTGGCGAGCACCGCGGCCACACATGCCAACCAGACTGCCTTCCGCATCGCACGGTCCTCCTGACCTGTCGCCGACTCACTCGGGAGCCGGGGATGTAGCCGATCCTGCCCGCCGGAGCGAGGCGAAGTCATATTTGTTGAAACCCCCAGTTTCTCCAGCCTGCCGATCAGGCCTCGCGGGGTCCGTTCGTCGCCGTTCCGTGGTCGGTCGTGGGTTCATGTGGTGTCGTGGAGGGGGAGGAAGCGGGGGCCTGTGGCGGCCGCCTGTCGAGTTCCCTGACCCGTGCCTCCATCTCCTTTCCGGGCTTGAAGATCACCACGCTCTTGGCCAGCACCGCCACCTGCTCCCCCGTGCGGGGGTTGCGGGCCATGCGGGCCTCCCGTCGCTTGATCTGAAACACCCCGAAATTCCGCAGTTCGACCCGGCCTTCCCGCACCAGGGCGTCGATGAGGGCATCGAACGTCCGCTGCACGAGATCCCGGGTGCGAAGCTGGGGAAGATCGAGCTGCTCCGCGATCGATTTGACGATGTCTTTCTTGGTCACGCCCGCGTCACTCCTCGACGCAAGGCTAGGTCTGGCAAGTACTAATGTCAACGAACGGCTTGCTGGGCCATCCGGGCACGTATCTGCCGTCCCAGACAGTATCGTCCGCACGACCGGAAAACTTGACCCGATCGGAACGGCCACTTTTCCGGTGAAATCGGGAGGGGCTACGGGGAACAGGCAGCCATTCGTACACTCGGACCAATCACCTCCCAAACGCTCTTCCCAAACGTAGGCCGCCGACCGCGAATCCGGCGAAACGGAAGGCGAGGGGGTCGGTACAAGCTCGAGGAGCATTTGGACCGAGTCCTCGAGGTCCACCGCGACGAGACTTGTACCGCCCACTCGCCGGCGCCCACCCAAAAGACGCATTCAGCGTGATGCCCACGAATTCTGCCCCAGTGCCTGACAGTCCGGCCTCATTCGCCTCCGACCTTTCGGTATCCCTCGGCCGGCTGAGGCTCCCCAATCCGATCCTCGTCGCCTCCGGCACGTTCGGCTACGGCCGCGAGATGGTCGGCTTCGTCGACCTGCGGCGGCTCGGCGGGATCGTGCCCAAGACGATCACGCCGCTGCCCCGGCAGGGCAACGTGCCGTGGCGGACCGTCGAAACGGCGGCCGGCCTGCTCAACTCGATCGGCCTCGACAACGACGGCGTCGATGCATTCCTCGCCAAGCAGCTGCCGTGGCTGCTCGGCTGTGGGGCACCGGTGATCGTGAGCATCGCCGGCGCGAACGTCGAGGAGTTCGTGGCACTCGCCGCGCGGCTCGACGGCGTGGCCGGCATTGCGGCGCTCGAACTCAACGTGTCGTGCCCCAACGTGAGTCACGGCGTCGATCTGGGCACCGATCCCGAAGCCTGCCGGAAGGTGGTGGCGGGCGTCCGGGGGGCGACGGGGCTGCCCGTGATCGCGAAGCTCACGCCCAACGTCGCGAGTATCGCCACGATCGCCCGGGCCGCCGCGGATGGCGGCGCCGATGCCGTCACGCTCATCAACACCTGCCAGGGCATGGCCGTCGACTGGCGGCGGCGGCGGCCGCTGCTCGGCAACGTGGTGGGGGGGCTGAGCGGGCCGGCGATCAAGCCGATCGCGCTGCGATGCGTGCACCAGGTGCGGCAGGCGGTGGGCATTCCGATCATCGGCGTCGGCGGCATCATGACGATCGACGACTGCATGGAGTTCTTCGTCACCGGTGCCTCGGCCGTGCAGATCGGCACGGCGAGCTTCGCCGAGCCCGTCGTCTCGGCGCGACTGCTCGACGAGCTGCCGGCGGCGCTCGCCGAACTCGGCGCCGCGCGGCTGGCCGACGTGGTCGGCACGCTCGCGCTGCCCGGCCAATCCGCCCCCTGCCGTCCGCCGCTCGCTGCCGGAGTCGCCCGCAAAAAGGAAGCCGATGAAGACTGACGCCGCCGCCAAGGTTCCCGCGCCGCCGCGGCCGACCCGGGCCCTCTCCGGAATCCAACCCACCGGGCGATTCCACTGGGGCAACTATTTCGGCGCGATCCGGCAATACATCGACCTGCAGCCGGGGAGCGGTCATGCCGCGGCCGACGAGGCCTACTACTTCATCGCCGATCTCCACGCGCTCACGACCGTTCGCGATCCCGCCCGGCTCCGGCGGCTCGTGCACGACGCGGCCGTCGATCTCGTGGCCCTCGGCCTCGATCCGGAACGGGCCGTGCTCTTCGTGCAGTCGGACGTGCCGGAGGTGACGGAACTGACGTGGCTGCTCATGACCGTCTGCCCGATGGGACTGCTCGAGCGGTGCCATGCCTACAAGGACAAGAAGACCCGCGGCCTGCCGGCCGATGCGGGGCTCTTCACCTATCCCGTGCTCATGAGCGCCGACATCCTCGCCTACGATGCCACGGTCGTCCCCGTCGGCGAGGACCAGGTGCAGCACATCGAGGTCTGCCGCGACCTCGCCGGCACGTTCAATCATCTCTACGGCGAGGTGTTCACGCTGCCGAAGCCGCGGCTCGTGGAGGGGGGCGCGAAGGTGCCCGGCACCGACGGCCAGAAGATGAGCAAGAGCTACGAGAACACGATCGAGGTGTTCGAAGAACCGGCCGCCCAGAAGAAGAAGATCATGCGGATCACGACCGACTCCCGGCCGATGGAGGAGCCGAAGGATCCCGAGGGGGACCACCTGTTCCAGCTCTATTCGCTCATGGCCACCCCGGAGGAACGGCAGGCGATGGCCGACCTCTACCGGCGCGGCGGGTTCGGCTACGGCGAGGTGAAGAAGGCGCTCGTCGAGGCGGCGGCCCGGTTCTTCGCCGAGGCACGGGCGCGGCGGCAGGCGATCGAGGCCGATCCGGGCCGGATCGAGGCGATCCTCGCGGCCGGCGCGGCGAAGGCCCGGGCCAAGGCCCGCGAGGTGCTCGACCGGGCGCGGGGAGCCTGCGGCCTCGCCCGTGGTGTCTCGGTCGGTGGAGGCAAAACATGAACGTGCTCGGCGTCGGCACCGACATCACGGAATGCCTGCGGATCGCCCAGATGATCGAGCGGCACGGCGAGCTCTTCGTGGGCCGCGTCTACACGCCCTTGGAGATCGACTACTGCCGCAGCCGGCGGATGGCGACGCAGCATTTCGCGGGCCGCTGGGCGGCCAAGGAGGCGGTGCTCAAGGCGCTCGGCACGGGCTGGCGGCGGGGCATCAGCTGGCGGGACATCGAGATTCGCAACAACGCGGGCGGCCGGCCGCAGGCGTTTCTCAAGGGGGGCACGCAGGAGATCGCCGAGCGGATGGGCATCCGCTGCATCCTCGTGAGCATCTCCCACTGCCGGTCGCACGCCACGGCCTACGCCGTCGCGCTCGACGAAACACCGACGACCTTCGGCGGCGAACCGCTCGTGTGAGGCCATTCACCCCGTGAACTGCGGGAGTTCGGCGACGCCCCCTTCGATCAGGAGCGTGGAGAGCGGCGCGCCGTCCTGCACGGGCGTGACGCCGTCCCGGCGGGTAAGGTGCAGCTTCGTCTGCCCGCTCATGTGGGCCTTGAGCTCCTTTTCCAGCTCCTTCTGCCTCGGCTCGGGCAGCTTGCCGAAGGCCTCGCGGCCGCGGCACTTCGGGAAGGCCCGGCAGCCGAGCCACGGGCCGCGCTTGCCCTCGCGGAGGTTCATCATGTCGCCGCACTTCGGGCAGGCGATGTCGGTGACCAGCGGCGGCGGCGACGGGAACTTGACGTTGCCCTTCTTGTCGATGTTGAGGATGAACGACGGCGGTTCCGCCGGCTCGCCCTCCGCCTTCTTCCCCTTCGACTTCACGGGTCGCGGCTTGTCTTCGACGAGGAAGTCGCCGAACCGCCCCGTCCGCTTCACCATCGGAACGCCGGCCGGCGAGAGCAGGTCGATCTGCTCCGGCAGCCGCGGCTTGCCGTCGCGGCCCACGGGAATCGCGTAGGAGCAGGCCGGCACCTCCTTGGGCTTGGGCGGCTTCCGCTTCTTGCCCTTGGCGGTGGTCTTCGGGGCGGCGGGCTCCTCCAGAATCTTCTCGTTGAACCCGCTGCAGGAGAGGAACCGGCCCGTCCGGCCGAGACGGTACTCCAGCCGACGGCCGCACTCGGGGCAGGCGTAGGGGGAGGGCTCACCCTTCGCCTTCTCGTGCTGCTCCTTCATCGCCGTGTCGAGCTTGGGCTCGAGCTCGTCGTGAAACTCGTGGAGCATGTCGATCCACCGCTTCGTGCCCTGGGCCACCTGGTCGAGCTCCCGCTCGATCTCGCGGGTGTAGCCGATCTCGATGAACTGGTCGCGGAAGCCCCGCTTGAGGAAGCCGGTCACCGCCTCGCCGAGCGCCGTGGCGTAGAAGCGGCGGTCGTGCTGCTCCACGTAACCGCGGTTCTCGATCACGTTGATGATGCTGGCGTAGGTGGACGGGCGGCCGATGCCCTCCTCCTCGAGCTTCTTCACGAGCGTGGCCTCGGTGTATCGCGGCGGCGGCGCCTGGAACTTCTGCTTCGGCTCGATGTCGAACGGGGCGAGCTCCGTGCCCTTCTCGAAGTCGGGGAGCACCTGCTCACCGTCATCCTTGGGCGTGCCGCTGATCCGATAGAAGCCGTCGAACCGGAGCACGCGGCCGTTGGCCTTGAAGACGGCCCCCGTGTCGCGGTCGCTGCGGCGGAGCCGCACGGCCGTCGAGTCCCATTCGGCGTCCGTGGCCTGGCAGCCCACGAAGCACTGCCAGATCAGCCGGTAGAGCCTGTATTGCTCCTCCGAGAGCGCGTCCCTGATCGCGTCGGGCTCGCGGAAGGCGTCGGTCGGCCGGATCGCCTCGTGGGCCTCCTGGGCGCTCTCGTTGGAGCTGGCGTAGAACCGCGGCTTCTCCGGCACGTAGGCCTTGCCGTGTCGCTGGTCGAGGTAGCGGCGGGCCATCTCGATCGCCTCGCGGGAGAGGTTCGTCGAGTCGGTTCGCATGTAGGTGATCAGGCCCACGCGGCCCTCGGAGGGCAGGTCGATGCCCTCGTAGAGCTGCTGCGCGATCCGCATCGTGCGGTCGGTCGACATGCCGAGGCGGCTGCTGGCCGCCTGCTGGAGCGTGCTCGTGATGAACGGCGGAAAGGGCCGCGACTTCGTTCGCGTCACGTCGATCGAATCGACCGTGAAGCGGGCCTTCGGGTCGGGCTTGCCGGAGATCCGCACGAGGTTCTTCGCCCGGCCGCGGCCGTCGGCGTCGGTCTCGCGGACGACGTTCACGTCGATCAGGCCGGCCGCTTCGGCGGCCTTCCGCGCCGCGGGCGCGAGGTCGTCGGTCGAGTCGTTTTCGGCCTCGAGCTTGAACGGCTTGCCGCCGACCTCGACGAGGTCGCAGGCCAGGCCGCGCCGTTCGGCGAGCCAGGCCATGCGGTCGCGCACGAACGGCGGCCGCCCGCGCTCGTCCCGCTGGGCCATGAAGGACGTCCAGTCGCCGTGCAGCGCCGCGGCCTTGGAGACGTCGAACGTCATCATGCCGCTGATGTCCCACGACTCGTTCGGCGTGAAGGCCCGGATCTCCTCCTCCCGCTCGACCACGATCCGCGTGGCCACGCTCTGCACCCGGCCGGCGCTCAGGCCCCCGGCGACCTTCTTCCAGAGGATCGGCGATACGCGGTAGCCGACGATGCGGTCGACGATCCGCCGAGCCTGCTGGGCCTCGACCCGGGGCATGTTGATCGCCCGCGGCGCCTGGAACGCCCGCTGCACCTCCGACTTCGTGATCGCATCGAACGTGACCCGCTTGGCATCGGCGGGATCGACGCCGAGCACCTGCGTGAGGTGCCAGGCGATGGCCTCCCCCTCGCGATCCAAGTCGGTGGCGAACCAGACATCCTTGGCCCCCTTGGCGAGCTTGCGGAGTTCCGTGACGGTCTTCTGCTTGTCGCTGTCGATCTCGTAGGTGGGGCGGAAATCGTCCTCCAGATCGACCCCCGGGACCGGCTGCTTCGAGCCCTTCGGCGCCTTGCTGGGCAGGTCGCGGATGTGGCCGATCGAGGCCTTCACCACGAAGCCCTTGCCCAGATACTTCTCGATCGTCTTGGCCTTCGCCGGGCTCTCGACGATGACCAGTTCGTAATCGCCGGCCGGAACGCGGCTGGCCCCGGAATCGCCGCGCGTCCTGGCGGTTGATGCTCGTCTGGCGGTCTTCTTGGCCATCGTCGCCTGAGGGGGTGAGAGGATGCGGCATGAGGCGCTGGGATTGGCGCCGGCAGCCCCGGCGCTCACAATCTTCGGCCTGTTGGAAGCCAGAAAGCGTTACCCTCCCCTCTCTTTCCCTGTCAAGCCTCGGCGGTTTTGCCGTCTGGCGGACGGACTTCAGGCGGTGCCATGGCCGGCTCGTTCGACGTTTTTCGCAAATATCAGCGTTCGCTGCTCGTTTTCGTGGCGATTCTCGCCATGCTCGCCTTCTTCGTGCTGCCCCCGTTTTTGCAAATGGGGGCGGGGATGGGAGGTACGGATCCCGTCGTGGCCGCCTGGTCCGGGGGCGAGATCCGCGAGAGCGACATGATGCGGGGGGTCGCCATGCGGACGGTCCTCAACCAGTTCCTTCTGGACGCGGTGGCGGCCTCGGGCCGCGACCCGGGCCGGATGCGTCTGCTGCCCGACGACGAAGAGGACGTCGTGCGGACGATGCTCCTGGCGAAGGAGGCCGAGGCCAACGGCGTGGTCGTGAGCAACGCCGCCATCAACCAGTTCCTGGGTGAGTGGACCAACAACATGGTCCGCCCGGAGCAGTTCGACGCGCTCATCGCCCGCCGTCAGGGCGGCCCGCTGTCCGTGTCGCAGGCCGACGTGTTCGAGGCCCTGCGAACGGTGCTCGCGGCGGGGCGGATGGAGCGGCTGTTTCTCACGGGCTTCGCCGGCGACCCGCCCGCGCAGCGATGGGACTACTTCCGGCGGCTCGAGCAGTCGGCCACCGTCGAGGTGGTGCCCGTGGCGGTCGAGTCACTCGTCGAGGCCGTCGCGCTGCCTTCGGAGGCGACGCTGCTGAACTTCTTCGAGCAGTACAAGAACGACCTGCCGGTGGCCCGGAGCCCCACGCCCGGCTTCAAGGAGCCCCATCGAATCTCGGCGGAATACCTGCTGGCGAAGCGGGAGGTCATCGAGGCCGAGACCCGCAAGGACGTGACGGACGAGCAGGTCAGCAAGTACTACGAGGAGAACAAGGAGCGGCTCTACCGCGCGAAGGCCGCGGAGCCGGCCAGCGACGCTGCCAAGCCAGCGGGCGAGGCTGAGAAGAAGGCCGCCGACGTCGAGGCGAAGGCCGATGATGCCGAGAAGAAACCGGACGCGTCCGTTGCGCCGGCGGCCACCGAGCCGGTCAAGCCAGAGGCCGCGCCGGCCAAGCCGGAGCCGAAGGCGGCGGTCCCGAAGCGGCTGCGTGTGATGCCCGCAG
>CAZXIG010000048.1:0-1167 GCA_964640405.1 uncultured Candidatus Kuenenia sp. | reverse complement strand
GCCAAGCCGGAGCCGAAGGCGGCGGTCCCGAAGCGGCTGCGTGTGATGCCCGCAGCGTTTCGCCAGCCCGGCACGGCTGCCGAGAAGCCTGCTGACAAGCCCGCCGAGCAGGCTGAGGCGAAGGCGTCCGCAGCACCCCCCGCGGAGACGCGCACGGAAAAGCCGGCCGAGAAAAAAGACGACGCGGCCCAGTTCGAGCCGCTGGAAAAAGTGGCCGACGACATCCGCAACCGGCTCGCCGCGGAGGCGGCCGCCAAGCGGATCGACGCCGTGTTCACGGCCGTGACGACCGACTTCGCCCGCTACGCCGAAGACCTCGCCCTCTGGCAGGCCCAGGTCGCCGGCGCCGGCGCGCGGCCGCAGCCGCCGGACGTGGATGCGATCGCGAAGAAGCAGGGGCTCGAGGCGGGCCGGCTGGAGCGGGTGAGCGCCGGCGAGGCGGTCGCCGCGGGCGGCGTCGGCACGAGCTTCGAACTCAGTCTCGATCAGAACAGCCCGATGGGCTTCCGGCAGGTGAGTTGGGAGGAGCAGGTCTTCGCCCCCACGGCCTCGCTCTGGCGGCCGGCCGGCAGTCGCGACGTGGCGGGCAACCGCTACCTCTCGTGGAAGACGGAGGATCAGCCGGCGTTTTCTCCGTCATTCGACAAGGCGCGCAACGACGTCGAACGCGCCTGGCGGATCGTCGAAGGGCGGCCTCTCGCGCGGAAGATCGCCGAGGAACTCGCAAAGCAGGCGGTGGGCGGCAAGACGCTCGAGGCGGCGATCGCCGACCGCACGGATGGCCCGAAGCTGGCGGCCGCGACCGCGGGACCGTTCACCTGGCTCTCCCGCAGCGGCGCCTTCGGCTCGGCCCCGACACTCTCGCAGCCGGACGGCCTCTCGATGCCGGGCGAGGAATTCATGAAGGCGGTGTTCGCCCTGCAGCCCGGCGAGACAGCGGTCGCGTTCAACGAGCCGCGGACGGTCTGCTACGCGATCCGGCTGGTGGCCTACGAGCCGACCGACGAGAAGCTGCGGGAGCAATTCGTGGATCCGAGCCTCGACCAGCGCCGGATCGCCATGATCGCCCGTCAGCAGGAGGGCGACGCCATCGGCCGCTGGATCGAGGACGTCGAGCGCCGCTACGCCCTGCAGTGGAAGCGACCCCCGCGGCGGTAAGCCCTGGGC
>CAZXIG010000047.1:13910-16288 GCA_964640405.1 uncultured Candidatus Kuenenia sp. | reverse complement strand
GGGACTTGAACCCACACGCCCTTGCGGGCAACGGATTTTGAGTCCGCCGCGTCTGCCATTCCGCCACTCCGGCTCGTGAGAGGCGTTCACGCACCTCCGAGATTACGCCGCCGACCCGCCCTTTGCCAGCAGTGGCCTCCGCACCGGGAGATTGCCCGTGGTAGGGTTGACGCTAGGGTGACTCAATGCGTGTGATCGTTTTCGAAGACAGCCGCGTCGATCGGCTCGGCGTGCTCACGGCCGCCCGGCCGGCCTGCGATCTCATGATCGGAGCCTCCACGCTCCACGATGCCCTCGCCCACCTCGGCCACGTGCAGCGGGTCGTCCGCCCGCACCTGGCCCACCACATCGCCGCGCTCGCCGGCCGCCGGATCACGCTCTGGGGCGGCGCCACGCCGCCGGCGACGAAAGATCAGCCCGCATCGACCCACGGCGCGACGGCGCTCGTCGTCAACGCCCGCGTCGTGCCGAGCCGGCGCAACATCCAATCGCTGCGAAACCTCGTCGAAGCCGGCCACCGCGGCACCGTGCGCGAGCACGGCGCGATCGCTGCGGCGGTGCTGCATCTCTCGGCCGACGGCAGCGGACCCGACCACGCCGCCTGGAATTCTCTGCGCGACACCGGCTCAACGGCCGTGCTCGAAGCGCTCGAACTCGTGGAGCTCGACGGCCCCCTCGATCTGCTCCACGATCCGCACGACGTGATCTCGGCCCACGAGCAGGCAATCGAAGGATCGCTCGCGATGCGGCTCGACACCGGCCGTTTTCGCGAGACGAAGCCCGGGCTCTTCGTGGCCGATGGCGCGAGCGTCGCCGATCAGGTCGTCGTGAGGCACGGGCCGGTGGTCGTCGAAGCCGGCGCCGAGATCGGCCCCTTCGTCTGTCTCGACGGGCCAGCCTTCATCGGTTCCGGCGCCCGCGTGAATCCCCATGCCTGGATTCGCGCCGCCACGGCGCTCGGCATGGCCTGCCGCGCCGGCGGCGAGATCGAGGCGACCATCATGGAGCCCTTCTCCAACAAGCCGCACGACGGCTTCCTCGGCCACAGCCACGTAGGCAGCTGGGTGAATCTCGCGGCGGGCACGATCACGAGCAACCTCAAGGCCACCTATGGCCCGATCCGTCTCCACATGATGCTCCCCGACGGCAGCCGCGAAACGATCCACACCGGCCGGCAGTTTCTCGGCGCCATGATCGGCGACTTCGCAAAGACGGGGATCAACGCGTCGATCCCCTGCGGTGCGCGGATCGGCGTGGCGGCGACGGTCGGCGGAGCGGTGCCCGAGGCGGTGGTGGCATTCACCAACACGCTCGCCAACGGCCGCTCCACGGCCGAACAGGCCGCCACGATCCTCGAACGCATGATGGCCCGCCGGGGCCTGGAGATGCTGCCGGCCGACCGGGAACTGCTCGAAGCGCTCGCGAAGTAGGCCGTGGCGACCAAAGCAGCCATTTCGCTCGGCGGCGAAGCACACTACGATACACCGCATGCCACTTGAAGACGCCTACACCAACGGCCGCTTCGGCCTGTCGTTCGAACTCTTCCCGCCCAAGACGCCTGAATCCGAGGCGCTGATGTGGCGGACGGTCGACGACCTGATGGCCTTCAAGCCGTCGATGATCACGTGCACCTACGGGGCTGGTGGATCCACCCGCGGCACCACGCTCGACGTGCTCAAGGGGGTGCTGTCTCGGCACGGCCTTCCCGTAGCGAGCCATCTCACCTGCGTCGGCAGTTCCGTGGACGAACTGCGCGACTACCTGCGCGAGGCTGCGTCGCTCGGCGTCAGCGCGATCGTGGCCCTGCGCGGCGATCCGCCGAAGGGGGAGACCAGCTTCCAGCCCGTGGCGGGCGGCCTCCGCTATGCCTCCGAGCTCGTCGCGCTCATCCGCAGTGAATTCCCGGGCTTCGGCATCCTCGTCGCCGGCTATCCCGAGACCCACCAAGAGGCCGTGAGCCCCGAGGCCGATCTCGAGAATCTCAAGCGGAAGTGCGACGCGGGGGGCGACGTGATCGTCACGCAGCTCTTCTACGACAACGCCGATTTCTTCCGGTTTCGGGATCGCTGCGCCGCGCTCGGCATCCGCACGCCGATCGTGCCCGGCGTGATGCCCGTCACGAATTACGCCCAGATCCGCCGGATCGCCACGCTCTGCAAGGCGCGGCTGCCGGACGAATTCACGCGGGCCTTCGAGGCGGCCGGCGACGACGAGGCGGCCCAGTTCGAGGCGGGCGTCGAGTTTGCGACGCGGCAGGTGCGGGAATTGCTCGACGCCGGCGTGCCGGGCATCCACTTCTACGTGCTCAACAAGTCGCCCGCCACCGCCCGCGTGCTCGAGCAGGCGGGGCTCCGGCCCGGAGCGTGATCGACGGGGGT
>CAZXIG010000047.1:0-13810 GCA_964640405.1 uncultured Candidatus Kuenenia sp. | reverse complement strand
GCCGTTCATACAAGCCCCGATGCGCAAGCACGGGGATCTTGTGCGTTCCATCCCGAACGATCCGCCGGGCGTGCCGTTGCGAACGACCCCCCGGCTTGCCGTTCATACAAGCCCCGATGCGCAAGCACGGGGATCTTGTGCGTTCCATCCCGCATCATCCCCCGGCTTGCGCCTGGGGGCTTTTATTTGGCAACGCGCGGCCGCGTCACCGCGGCGGCTGATCGTCGTCCATCGTGCGGATGTAGCTCCGCAGCCGCTCCAGCTCGTCGCTCACGTGACGGAGCTTGAGCATGTTCTCCACCCGCTTCACCAGCTCCACCTTGTTGACCGGCTTCGAGAGGAAGTCGTCGGTGCCCGCCTCCACGGCCCGCTCGATGTCGCCGAGCTCGCCCAAGGCCGTCACCATCAGGATCATGATCCGGCTCGTCGCGGGGTTCGACTTGAGCTGCTGGCAGACCTCGAAGCCGGAGAGCTTCGGCATCATCACGTCGAGCAAGATCACGTCGGGCTCGAAGCTCGCCACCTTGTCGAGCGTGTCGCGGCCGTCGACGGCGGTCGCGATCTCGCAGTCGACGTCGGCGAGATAGACCTCGAGCAGCTCGCGGTTGGGCTCGTTGTCGTCGGCGATCAGCACGCGGCTGCGACGGGGCTCGGCGGTCGGCGACGCGGGTTTCGGGGTCGATTTGGGCATGAAGATTCCAGGGAGCGGTTCGAGGGAGAGGCGGGCGGCGTGGTCACGCGAACTCGAAGAGCGACTGGCTCTTCACGATCGCCCGATCCTCGGGAAACGTATGGAACGCCTGTACGAGCAGGCCGCGGGGACGGGTTTCGATGTCGATGAAGCTGACGGCGCCCAGGGCCAGCCGGCCGCCGTCCTGGAAGCGGTGCAGCAGCCCACGCTTCGTACCGGCCGCGACGAGCTCCTGCTGGAACGACCAGAGCACATCGTCGGCCACGGTCTCGAGCTGGAAGCAGGTCTGGTAGGTCACGCCGCCACGGCACTCCAGCCGATCGCCCCGCTCGCCGGCGATCGGGTGTGAGAGCAGCCGCCGCTTCAGGGGCAGCGGCTGGGCCGCCGACGTCGCCACCTCGGTGAGCGTGAGGCCCTCGCGGCGCCAGGTGAGCAGGTGCCCCGCCGTGGTGATCGCGATCGTCGCGGTGTAGCCGCCCCGGTCGATCGACCGCGTGGCGCAGATCTCGAACAGCTCGGGGTGCACGATCCGTCCGTAGAGCTGAAACACGAGGTCGGCGGCGTTGGGACGGACCGACAACACGACGCTGAATCTCCTCTGCGGCGAAGGCCGGATGTGCGGGGCTCGCACACCCGTCACGGAACAGTCGGAAGTATAAAACTGGCAGACGCAGGGCACCAAGCCTCATGGCTGCGGGGCTTCTACAGCCGCTCATGAAGGGGTCACACGAGCCCGACGAGCAGGTCGTAGAACGCATGCGTGCCCGCGGCGATCCCGAAGCCGCGCAGCAGAAACACCACGGCGAAGAACACGCCGGCCGCGAGGCGGAACGTAAAACTGTAGAGCTCGAAAGTGTCGCCGAGGGGCCCGACGTAGTGGGCGAGGCTGAAGAGCGTGCTCGTCACGAGAATCGCCAGCCCGGCGGCGGTGATCGGCCCCATGCCGAGCCGGCCGAGCAGCCAGGCCACCGCTGGCAACAGCAGGAGGCGAAACAGCACTTCCTCGTAGAGTCCGGCGCCGCAGTAGCCGACGATCCGCGAAAACACCCCCTCCCAGACACCGGCTGCCGCCACGGGCAGGCCGTCGAGCGCCAGCGGCGGGGCCTCGAGCGCCAGCGGCCAGATCTGCTGCTGCAGGCGGGCGATTCCGATCAGCGCCATCGCCCACAGCACGCATTCTCCGGCCATTCCGAGCAGCACGCCGGGGCTGAAGTGCCAGCGATCGTGCTCCACGTGGTGCCACGCGAGCAGCCCCACGATCGTGAGCGCCGGCAGCAGGAAATAGGCACCGAATCCACTGGCGTCGAGCAGCTGCCGCAGCCACACGTCGGCCCCGTTGCGGGGCGTTCCACGGCCGAGCCAGAGCACGCCCCCTTCGTAGGCGAGCACGAGAGGCAGCGAGAAGACGAGGCTCGTCAGAGGCGTGCGTGAGAGGGCCCAGTAGCTCGGCGCGGACGGTCCTGACGGCACGTCGGCCGGTGCGTGCGCGGGCGCAAAATCGCGATCCAACTCGGCGCAGAACTCATCCGCGGCGATTTCGTGCGGATTCACCGACGGATCATCGGATTTCATGGACATGTGGCGGCGAAACGAGGGCGTCGAGTGATGGCGTGGAGTTCGGAGTGGGACCAGTTTCGACAATGCATGCACCGCTGTCGAAAAAATTTTTTGTCAATGCACTGTTGGTTTCACGGCTCCCGCCGCATGGCACTCGCGATCACGCTCGCTCAGGCTCGCGCCGCCTTGACAACCGTGGCGGTATTCACAGAATGCGATCCATCGCGGCAACGCTCCTGCTGTTCGCAGCAGCGGCGTGCGGAATGTCGGCCCAAAGCGAGCCCGGTTGTGGTGAGCAGGGAGGGCAGGCATCGCTGCGGTGGAATGCCTAGCGAAAAAACACCGTCTGACGGAATATTTCGGGGGGCGACGACTTGAGGGATCGACTGTCGACGACCTTGGTCGTGGCCTGGATGTCCCCCCCGCTTTCATTCATTTGCCTTGGCGAGGTCATCGGCCTGTAGAATACGGCAAACCGGCTCGGTCGAGGGACGGGAAAAGCCATGGCACGATGCCTCATCGGATGCGGCTCCAATCTAGGCAGGCGGCGTGAGCAGCTCGACAGGGCCGTTGAGTTGCTGCGGTTCATGCCGGGCGTGAAGCTCACGGCCGTCAGCCGTTACCGCGAAACCCGTCCCGTGGGCGGGCCCGCCGGACAGGACGCGTATCTCAACGGTGCCTGTCTGATCGAGACGGATCTCGGCCCCGAAGACGTGCTCGGCATGCTCGCCGCAGTGGA
The DNA here is from genome assembly GCA_964640405.1 of uncultured Candidatus Kuenenia sp. Taxonomy (GTDB): domain Bacteria; phylum Planctomycetota; class Planctomycetia; order Pirellulales; family UBA1268; genus QWPN01. Next base: position 10,823 of record CAZXIG010000047.1, on the reverse strand, counting down.
GAACACGCTTCACCGCGAGCGGACCGAGCGGTGGGGGGAGCGGACGATCGACCTCGACCTGCTGCTCTACGACGATCTCGTGCTCGAGACCGAAGCGCTCACGGTGCCGCATCCGCGGATGACGACCAGACGATTCGTGCTCGAGCCCTGCGCAGAGATCGCGGCCGATCTCACCGTTCCCACCGCCGCCTGCACCGTCGGAGACCTGCTCGACAACATCTCCGTGTCGCATCCGCTCGTGGCCGTGGTGGGCGTGCCCGGCAGCGGCGCCCACGAGGTGGCCGAGGCCGTCGCCGACGCCACGCTCTCGCGGCTCGTGCGGGCGCCGGCGCCGCTGCCCTCCCTGCTGCCGCCGGGATCGGCCGCCTGGTCGCAGACGCTCGCCGCCTGGGCGCGGCCGCTGGCGGCTTCGAGTTGGCACGATCAGCCGCACGGCGCGGTCGCCGACTACTGGCTCGACGCACTCGCCGTGGCGGCCGCCGACGACCTGCCGCGGGAGTCGCTCGCGCGGCTCGAGGCGGAACTCGACGCCGTGGCCCGCACGACCGTCTCGCCACACGTCGCCATCCTGCTCGTCGCCGGCCCGGCGGCGCTCGAAGAACGGATCGCCTTCAGCTGCCGGCAGGCCGACCGCTGGTCCAACGTGTTCGCCGACGTGTCGCGGGCCGGTGGCGCCGTCTGTGATTCTCCCGTCGCGGCGGTGGCCGCGCTCGTGCGGATGCAGGAGCGGCTCGTGCGCCGGTTGCGGTCGCACGACGCCCGTTCGCCGCGGGCCCCCAGGGCCGTGGTCGTCGTGCCCGCCGACGACCTCGGACAGGCCGCCGCCGAGGCGACGGCCGCCGTCGAGGCGATGCTCTGATGGAGGCGGAACGGATCCGTGACCCGGCCGGCATGCGGGCCGCCGTGCTGGCCGCCCGGGCCGCCGGCCGGCGGGTGGGTTTCGTGCCCACGATGGGCGCGCTCCATGCGGGCCATGCGAGCCTCGTCGAGCGGGCCGCGGCGGAGTGCGACGACGTGGCCGTGTCGATCTTCGTGAATCCGACCCAGTTCGGCCCCGGGGAGGACTTCGACCGCTATCCGCGGATGCTCGACGCCGACGCGGCGCTGCTCGAGTCGCGGGGAGTGCGTTGGATCCACGTGCCGGAGGCGGCGGATCTCTATCCGCAGGGGTCGGCCACCCGCGTGGTCGTCGACGGCCCGGCCCGCAGGTTCGAAGGAGAGATTCGCCCGGGGCATTTCGCGGGCGTGGCCACGGTGGTCTGCCGGCTCTTCCAGAGCGTGCCGGCCGACGTGGCCTACTTCGGCGCGAAGGATTGGCAGCAGACGGTCGTCATCAGGCGGATGGTGCGGGATCTCGGCCTGCCGATCGAGGTGACGGTCTGCCCGACGGTGCGCGAGGCCGACGGGCTGGCGATGAGCTCGCGCAACGCCTATCTCTCGGTCGATGAGCGACGTCGGGCCGTGGCCCTGCACGAAGGGCTGTCCGCCGCCGAGGAACTGTGGCAGGCCGGAGCCGACGTCGCCGCGATCGAGCGGGCCATGCGGACGGCGCTCGAAGCCCGCGGACTCATGGTCGACTATGCGGCCGTCGTCGCTGCCGACTCGCTCGAGCCATGGGTCGCGCCGGAGCCGGTGGCCATCGCGCTCGTCGCGGGTCGGCTCGGCGCGACGCGGCTGATCGACAATCGGCTGCTGCCGCCGAGAACACGGTGAAGCTGACGCATGCGTTCGACCCTCTTTCATGTGCCGCTGCAGCTGGGCTCGGGCCCCGACGCCTGGCCGCTGTTCGGCTTCGGCATCCTGCTCGCGGTCTGGGCGGTGCTGGGCGGGTTCGTGTTCGTCCGGGCGACGATGCGGCATGGGTTTCAGCAGGCGGCGGCCGCGCTTGGCCTGCCGCTGCTCGTGGCCGGGGCGATGATCGCCTGGGGGCTGCCGGCCCTCGATGATGGCCAGGGCGTGCCGGTGCGGGGTTACGGCGTGATGCTGCTCGCGGCCGCCGCCGCCGGCACGTGGCTGTCGATCGTCCGCGGCCGCGCGGCCGGCTTCGACGCCGACACGATCCTCGCCCTGGGGATGGAGGTGTTTCTCTGGGGGCTGGTCGGGGCGAGGCTCTTTTACGTGATCGAATACCGCGAGCAGTTCTTCAGGCCGGGCATGAGCCTCGGCGAGTCGCTCGGCAGCGTGCTCAACCTCGCCGCCGGCGGGCTCGTCGTCTTCGGCTCGCTGCCCACGGCGGCCTGGGCCGCCTGGCGGTTCGCCCGCCGCCGCGGCCTGCCACTCCTGAAGCTGGCCGACTGCATCGCGCCGGGCCTGCTCGTCGGGCTCGCGCTCGGACGGGTGGGCTGTTTCTTGAACGGCTGCTGTTATGGCGGCCCGTGCGATCTGCCCTGGGGGGTGCGATTCCCGCCGGAGAGCCCGCCGTGGCTCGACCAGGCCGCTCGTGGCCTCCTCCCGGCCGCGGCCGACGCGAGCGGCCAGCCCTTCGCCCGGGGCGGCCAGGTCTGGAGCCTCCCGATTCACCCGGCGCAGCTCTATGCCGCCATCGACGCCGCGCTCCTGGCCCTTTTAGCCATGCTCTTCACCCCACTGGCCCGCCGCCCCGGTGAGGTCTTCGCGCTGGTGCTCACGCTCCATCCGCTCTCGCGGCTGCTCCTGGAGGCGATTCGGGTGGATGAGCCGCCCGCACTCGGCACGCCGCTTTCGATCTCGCAGCTCGTTTCGCTCGTGCTGCTTGCCTGTGCCGCGACGCTCTGGTGGTGGATCGCGCGGCAGCCCCTGCCAGAACGGGAGGATCCATGACCCAGCCAGATCGGCCCCAGCCAGATCGGCCGCGGCCGGCCCCCGCGGGAAGCCCGGTCGTGACGATCCGCTGCCGGGAGCACGGGCCGCTGGTGGTCGAGCTCCCGGTCGTCGATGGCCAGGCCACCGTGGGCCTCCGGATGACCGATCACGTGGGCGGCGAGTTTCCGCTGCCGACCCACAAGCGGGCGGTGGCCCTCTGCCGCTGCGGCCAGACGGGCACGCGGCCGTTCTGCGACGGCTCCCACAAGACCTGCGGATTCGCCGCCGCGGACCTCGCCCCCCCCGGTCAGGCGACGCCGCCAGATACCCCATCCTGACGGACCGGCAAGGTTCACCGCGCTCGTGCCGGATATGACGCCGGTGCGTGTAGCGGAAACTGTTCTCTGAAAACGACTTACGGCAGGCGAAGGCCGCCAGAATTTGGCCCCGGATGGCCTGAACGATATGGACTGGCCCCGGAAACACCTGTAGGGTTTCACGTCCTGGCGGGTAGACACCCGCCCCGAAACGGGCCCGGACGACATCGATGTCGCAACAGTCGCACTCCCAGACAAACTTCTACCAACGCTTCAGCGTCGGGATCCTCGCGGTCCTGGTGTTCCTGCTGCCGCTGGTGGTGATCGGGGCGATCAAGGCGAAGGGCAACAACCGCAACGACGTCAAAGGCTGGCTGCCGCTCGAATACCCGGAAACCCAGACCTACCGGTTTTTCCGCCAGAATTTCCAGGGTGAGGAGTTCGTGCTCGTCAGCTGGGAAGGCTGCACGATGGCCGACCCCAGGCTGGAGCTCCTGGCCCGGAAGCTCCTCCCGCCCCCGGAGGAAGCCTCCCGGATCGACCGGCCGCTCTACTTCAAGTCGGCCCAGACCGGCCCCCGGGCGGTGGCCCAGATGTCGCAGGAGCCGCTCAACCTCGACCCCGCGGAGGCGGTCGCCCGGCTGACCGGAGCCCTGATCGGCCCGCCGCCGGCCGGCGCGGAGGCCAATTCCCCTGCCGACGACCATGCCGCCCGCCAGACCTGCCTGGTGCTCACGCTGTCGGACACGGCCCGGGCGAACCTCCACGGGGCGATCGACACGATCAAGCGGGTGGCCGTCAGGGAGTGTGGCATCCCCGAGGCCTCGATCCATATGGGCGGGCCGCCGGTCGACAACGTCTCGATCGACAAGGCCGGCCAGACGAGCGTCACGGTGCTCTTCGGCCTCTCGCTGGTGGTCGGCGGCATCGTCAGCTGGTGGAGCCTCAAGAGCCCGATGCTCGTCACGCTCGTGATCGCCTCGGGCGTCTACAGCATGTTCGCGAGCCTCGCGATCGTCTGGTACTCGGGCTATCCCGTCGACGCGATCCTGCTCACGATGCCGTCGCTCGTCTACGTCGCGACGACGTCGGGCGCGATCCACCTCGCCAACTATTACCGCGACCAGCTCGCCGAAACGGGCGTGCAGGAAGGGGCGGCGGGCCGTGCGGTCCACCACGCGCTCCTGCCGCTTTCGCTGGCCACCGGCACCACGGCCGTGGGCCTCGCGACGCTCGGCGTGAGCGAACTCGTGCCGATCCGCATGTTCGGCATCTTCTCGGCGCTTGGCGTGCTCACGAGCTTCATCATCCTCGTCACGCTCATGCCGGCGGCCCTCGAACTTTTCCCGCCGAAGCTCAAGATCGGTGCCGCGGCCGGCGGCAGCGAGGAGTCGGCCGCGTGGCGGCCGATCGAGGCGAGCCCATGGTGGAAGGTGGGCGAGTGGATCACGCGGCACCACGCCCTCACGGCCACGGCCTGCCTGCTCGTGATGGCCGGCATCGGCTATGGCATGACCCGCGTCGAGAGCAGCGTGCAGCTGATGCGGCTCTTTTCCCCGAAGGCCCGAATTCGCACCGACTACCAGTGGCTCGAGAATCACCTCGGCCCGCTCGTGCCGATGGAGATCCTGGTGCGGATCGACGACCAGGCCTGCTCGCTCAACTTTTTGGAGCGGATGGAGCTCGTCGGCGAGATCCAGCAGCAGATCGGCGGCCTCGACGAGGTGGGCAGCTCGCTTTCGACCGTGACCTTCGGCCGCAGCCTCGACGTGGGCGATTCGGGCGACGGGATCGGCGGCGTGGCCGGTCGCACCCTCGGCCTCAACGCCCGCACGCGGCGGAGCGTGCTCAACCGCCGGCTCACCGCCCATCGCGACGACTTTCTGGCCGGCGACTACCTCCGCGAGGCCCAGGTGCCCGGCCCCGACGGGGAGCTCACGTCGCAGGAGTTGTGGCGGATCAGCGCCCGGGTGAGCGCCGTGAAGGAGGTCGACTACGCCCTTTTCAAGTCCGACCTGCAAAAGAAGATCGACCCGATCCTCGCGCGGCTCCAAGACGAGGGCGTGAAGGGGGTGTCGGTCGACTACACCGGCCTCGTGCCGCTCGTCTACAAGGCCCAGCACTCGCTGCTCGACGGCCTCAAGATCGGCTTCATCTGGGACTTCGCGATCATCGTCGCCGTGATGATCGTCCTCTGCCGGGCCGCCTCGGCCGGGCTCGTGCTCCTGCTGCCGGCTGCCTTCCCCGCGATCATGGTCTTCGGGAGCATGGGCTGGGGCAACGCGATCCTCAAGTCGCTCGGCACCGGCAACCTGCTCATCGACATCGGCACGGTGATGGCCCCGAGCGTGGCCCTCGGCGTGACCGTCGACGACGTCGTGCACTTCATGCTCTGGTTCCGCCGCGGCATCGCCGAGGGGCTCGACCGCCGGCAGGCCACGATGCTCGCCTACAAGGGCTGTGCCCGGGCGATGTATCAGAGCTGGGGCGTGATCGGCATCGGCCTCTCGGTCTTCTCGCTCTCGCCGTTCGGCCCGACGCAGCGGTTCGGCCACATGATGCTCTCGATGCTCACGATCGCCCTGGTCGGCAACCTCGTCCTCCTGCCGGCGCTGCTCTCCGGACCGCTCGGTGCCGTGTTCGGCTGGAGCGTGCTGCGGATCGAGCGGAAGAAGGCCGACCGCGAAGGTCGCCGCAAGGTGAAGGTCGATCCGGGCAGCGACGCCTTGCCCGCGCCGCACGTGCTTCCCGGTCCGACCAAGCAGGTCGTCCATGCATGACGGCCCGGATCATGATCCCGGCGCCGGACTGCCGACCGCGACCGTGGTGCTCAAGCCCAGGCGGGCCCGTCCGTTCTTCGGGCGGCATCCCTGGGTGCTCGACTCGGCCGTGCTGCGGCTCGACGGCGAGCCGGCCGAGGGTGACGTCGTCGATCTGGCGACCCACGACGGCACGTTCGTGGCCCGCGGCCTGTGGAATCCCGCCAGCCGGATTCGCGTGCGGCTCTATGCATTCGACCCAGCCACGAAGCTCGACGCCGGCTTCTGGCAGGAACGCCTCGCGATGGCCGTCGCGCTTCGCCGGTCGCTCGGCCTCGACGATCGGGCGGGGGCCGCGCGGCTGGTCAACAGCGAAGGCGACCATCTCTCCGGCCTGATCGTCGATCGCTACGGCGACTACCTTGCCGTGCAGGTGACGGCGGCGGCGCTCGTGCCCCGGCTCGAGATGCTCTGCGACGCGCTCGAACGTCTCGTGGCCCCGCGGGGGATTCTCCTGCGGGGCGCCGACCGTGGCCTGGCCAAGCTCGAAGGCCTGCATCTGGCCGATCGCGTGGTTCGCGGCGCCGCGCCGCAGGGCCCGATCTTCGTCGAGGAGCGCGGGCTGCGGTTCGGCGTTGATCTCGCCGAGGGGCAGAAGACGGGCTACTACCTCGATCAGCGCGACAATCGCCAGGCCGCGGCGGCGTATGCCCGCGGCCGGCGGGTGCTCGACATGTTCTGCTACTCCGGCGGATTCGCCGTGGCCTGTGCGGCTGCCGGCGCCCGCAGCGTGCTGGCCGTCGATTCGAGCGCCAAGGCGACGGCGCTGGCGAAGGCCAACGCCGACCTCAACGGCGCGGCCAACGTGACCGTCGAGACGTCCGACGCCTTCGAGAAGCTCGACGCCCTGAGTGCCGCGGGCGAACGGTTCGGGATGGTGGTGCTCGATCCGCCGAAGTTCGCCCGCAGCCGGGCGAGCCTCGACGACGCCCTGCGGGCCTACCACCGGATCAACCGCGTGGCCGTCGATCTCCTGGAGCCGGGGGGCATGCTCGTCACCTGCTCCTGCTCCGGCTCCGTGCCGCGGGACGACTTCCTCCAGATGCTCGCCGGCGTGGCCCAGCGGTCGGGCCGCCCGATCCAGTTGCTGGAATGCCGCGGCGCCGCCCCCGACCACCCCGTGAGCGCCAGCTGCCTCGAGGGGGAATACCTCAAGTGCATCATCGCCCGCGTGGTGTAGCAGCGGTCGCTGATTGCCAAGAAGCGATGATCATTCTCGTCGTGGGCATGCACCGGTCGGGCACGTCGCTCGTCGCCCGCGGCCTGCACGCGATGGGCGTCAATCTCGGGGCTCGGATCGACACGGCCCCGCACTCCGCCAACCCACACGGCCACTGGGAGCACGCCGACGTCTGGCCGGCCCAGGAGCGGCTCCTGATCCGGTTTGGCCGCGAGTGGCATTCGTCGCCCGGGCCGCTGCCTGGGCGGTGGCTGGAATGGCCCGACAGCCGCGCGACGATCGACTGCTTCATGGCACTCGCTCGTGAAGAGCGGGCTGCCCACGGCCACTGGCTCGTGAAGGATCCACGTTCGAGCCTGCTGATTCCGCTCTGGCGGGAAGTGGCGCGCCGGGCAGGAACCGAGCTGCGAATCCTGCGGGTCATCCGCTCGGCCGACGACGTGGCGGCGTCACTCGCCGCCCGCAACGGCATGCCTCGCGAGCTGGCGGTCCGCATCTGGAGCGAACATCAGCGGGGCATCGACCGCGACACGGTGGGGCTCGCCGTGCACGTGGTGCAGCACGACGACGTGCTGCGCGAGCCAGCGGCGGCATTCACCGCCATGGGGGCCTTCTGTGGAGTGCCCGATGCGGCCGGGCGAGCGGTGGCTGCCGCCGCGACCGTCGATCCGGCGCTCTGGCATCACCGCGCGGCGGAGGATGCCGGCGGCAGGGCTGCGACCGATACGGTGGCATGCGAGCCGGCCGATTCCCCTCCGCTCGACCTCGGCCTCGTTCGGATCGTCATGCGGACACGGTGGCGGCTGCACATGCTGCCGCGGGCGATCCGCAGTGTCTTGTCACAGACATACCCGCACTGGTTCCTCCAGATCGTCAACGACGGCGGGCCCCCGCACCTCGTGGAGAGCGAGATCTCCTCGTATCGGCACCTGCTCGAGGGGCGGCTCGGCATCCTGCATCGAGACCGGCAGTACGGCATGGAGGCGGCGAGCAACGCAGGCATCGCGGCCGGCCCAGCCAACTTCATCGCCATTCACGACGACGACGACACGTGGAGCCCGGAGTTCCTGGAGCGAATGGTCGGCCGGCTTCATGCGACCGGCAAGCTCGCTGCCGTGAGCCGCACCAGGCTGGTGCGGGAGGCCTGGGATGGCCGCGAGTACGTGCGGAGGAAGATGCTCGATTTTGGTCCCGAGACGGCGGTCGTCACGGCCGACGAACTCACCGATCGCAACGTGTTTCCACCGATCGCGTTGCTCGTGCGGGGGTCTGCGGTCGCTGCGGTGGGCCCGTATCACGAGGCGTTGCCGGCGCTCGGCGACTGGCAGTTCAACAAACGCCTGGCAGCCCTCCAGCCGATCGACGTCGTGCCCGAGGCCCTGGCGTTCTGGCACCTCCGCGACGCTTCCGATCGCGTTCCCAACTCACCGCGGCTCGACCACTGGCGGGCGGAGTCCTTCGTGAGGGCCTGGCCCGCTCCGGCTCCGCTGCCGGAGTTCTTCAGTCAGGCGAGAGAGGTTCGCCTTCACGGTGACACAGGTGGCGGTGGAGGTTTTGAGCCGCTGGCGAGTCGCAGCCCGCCTGGCGCGCCCGCCGACGGAGCCGCGCCGCTTCTCCCGGCGGGACTCTATCTGATGAGGGTGCCGCTCGGGGCTGGCGGCGATGCTGGCGTGGCAGCGGCAGGCCGGGCCTTGTGGTATCGGACAACCACCACGTTCACTCGCGGCCAGTCGCTCCCGCTGACCGCCGGCCCCGGCTCATCGGCCACCGTGCTGCTCAACGCGCCCGAACCGATCCTCCAACTCGGCATCTCGGTGGGGGATGGCGACATGCAGCCCCTGCCACAGGCCGCCGAGGCACTCCGATTGGGCGACGCGATCGCGGCCCTCGACGAGTTTGCGGGGCCGCCGCGACTCCCGGATATGCTCTGCATCGGGGCACAGCGGAGCGGCACCACCTGGCTGCATGCGGCACTGCAGAGGCATCCGGGGGTGTGGCGATGTCCCATCAAGGAGTTTCATCACTTCAGCTGGGACGGCACGGATCAGGCGGTCGGCGCGTTTCGTCAGCAGCAGGCCGTGGCGATCCTGCGGAGCCTGGCCGATGGGGCGACGGCGGATGCCACGCGAGCAGAGACGATCCGGATGGCCCTCCGGCATGGTTTTCCAGCTTCCCACTCATGGGAGAACTACGCCGGCATCTTCGCGTCGGCCCCCCACGACACCATCGCCTGCGACTTCACGCCGGCCTATGCAACGCTCGACGACGGTGCCGTCGCGGAGATCGTCCGGGTGATGCCTGACATCCGCGTGATCTTCATCATGCGGGATCCCGTCACCCGCGCGGTCTCCGGCGGGCTCCACCAGTTGAGTCGGGATGGCGTGGCGCGGCCGACCGAGTCGCAGTTGCTGGAGGCGTGCGCGTCCACGGCCAACGTGCTTCGCACCGACTTCATCCGCACGCTCGACGTGTGGGAGCGGCACGTGCGACCGGACCGGCTGCTCTTGCTGTTCCACGACGAGATCGCCAGCGATCCGGACGGCGTCCTCGCCCGGGTGTGCGTCTTCCTAGGAATCGCGGTGCCCGGGCAGCCGCTGGTCGCGGGAGAGTCGTCCCGCAATGCAGGGCTGTCGGGCATGACCTGGCCCGAACTCGCTCGCGTGAAGGCGGAACTGTCGCGCCGCTGGCTGCCCATGCTCGTCGAACTCGAACGCCGGTTCGGTGAGCCCGCGCGGCAATGGCGGCTGGCGGCCGAGTCCCGCATCCGGGCGGTCGAGGCGGCGCAGGCCGGTGCGGGGGCGGGGCGTGACCACTCGGTTCAAAATAATCTCGCCCAGTGGGATCTGCACGATCCGTGGTCGCAAAACGGCGACGAGTGGGACGGTCAGGCCCGGGGCTGCGGCGTGGCTTACGACGAGTGGAAGGCTGGACTCCTGGCCCGCTATCTACCGCTGTTGCCTGCTGGCGGCACGCTGTTGGAGATCGGGCCGGGGCACGGTCGCTGGTCGGAGCCGCTCGTCGACCGCGCGGGCACGCTCGTGCTCTGCGACATCTCGGCGAATTGCCTCGACGCCTGCCGGCAGCGGCTCGCCGGCCGCGGTCGGCTGCGCACCTGGCTCTCGCAGGCCGCCGACCTGCCGCGCGATCTCACCGCCGGGGTGGATGGGATGTGGAGCTACGACTGCCTCGTCCACGTGGGGCCGGACGAGTTCGCCCGGTATGTCGGCGAGATCGCGCGGGTGCTGCGGCCGGGGGGCGTGGCGGTGATCCATCACGCCGATCGCGGTCGGGGCGGACTGCTGCGACGAGTCGTGGGCTGGTTGAGGCGACGGGTCGAAGGAATCGAGGATCCGGGAGCGGGACGGCAGTCAGAGGGCGACCACGGCTGGCGGTCGCCCATCTCCCGCGCGGATGTCCGCCGCTGGGCCAGGGCCGCTGGGCTCGAGATCGTGCGGCAGGAGTCGATGTGGACGTGGAAGTCGCCGCGCGGGCCGCTGCGCATCGGCGTACCCCGCTTCGGCGATTGCATCACCGTGCTCCGGAGGCAGTGATCCACTCTCGGCTGGCGCGTCTTGCCGGACGACTGCATGGAAGCCCCCATGCGCAAGCAGGGGGATAATGTGGTATCCACTCCGAACATCCCCGGCCCCGGGGTTGAAGCGCCCCACATTATCCCCCGGCTTGCGCCTGGGGGCTTTTATGGGGAACTTCGGATCATCCCCCGAC
>CAZXIG010000046.1:0-16489 GCA_964640405.1 uncultured Candidatus Kuenenia sp. | reverse complement strand
AGCCTTGGGCCGCCGCGGCCCACCGCGACGAGACTTTTGCCGCCCCCGAGCCGGCGCACCACGTAAGTCGGATGCCGCGCTACACGTTCACGGGCATCGTGACGACATCGTCGGCGAGGGTGTCGGCGTCGGCGCGATCGTGAGTCACGAGCACGACCGGCGTGCGGCAGTCCGCCAGCCAGTTGCGAAGCTGATCGCGTACATCCAGCCGCAGATCGGGATCGAGCGCGGAGAGGGGCTCGTCGAGCAGGAGCAGCCGCGGCCGCGGGGCGAGTGTCCGCGCGAGCGCCACCCGCTGCTGCTCCCCGCCGGAGAGTTCGTGTGGCCGTCGCGTCGCGAGTCGGGCGATGCCGAGCCGATCGAGCAGGCCAGTAACGATCCGCCGGCGGTCGGCGACGGCGTGGGTGCGCAGGCCGTAGCCCACGTTGTCGGCCACCGAGAGATGCGGAAAGAGCGCCGGCTCTTGAAACATGAAGCCGACGCCGCGGGCCTGTGGGGGTAGGAACCGGCGGGCGGCCACGTCGCACCAGGTTTCATCAGCGAAGCGAACATGCCCCGAGTCGGGCCGCTCGAGGCCGGCGAGGCACCGCAAGAGCGTGGTTTTGCCGGAGCCCGACGGGCCGGCGACGACGGTCACGTGAAACCGATCCGCCGGGCAGCGCAGGCCGCCGCGGATCACGGGTCCGCGGGCGAACCGCTTCTCGATCTGCGTTTCGAGCATCCCGCTCACGATCTCCTCCGCCACTGTTCGAGGGCATGCACGACGGCCATGGCGGCCAGCGCGAAGGCCACGAGCCAGAGCGACGTGCGTGCGGCCGACTCGTAGTCGAGCGCCTGCACGTCGTCGTAGATCGTGAGGGCGAGCGTGCGGGTCACGCCTGGGATCGAGCCCCCCACCATGAGCACGACGCCGAACTCACCCACGGCATGGGCGAAGGTGAGCACGAGTCCCGCGAGAATGCCCGGCCAGCACGTGGGGAGCGTCACCCGCCAGAACGTCCGCCACCGCGACTCGCCCAGGCACCACGAGGCCTCCGCGAGACGGCGATCCATGCCGGTGAAGGCGGCGGTGAACGGTCGAACCGCGAACGGCAGGTTCGAGACCACCGACGCGACGAGGATGCCGGCGAACGAGAACGGGAGCGTTCCACCGGTCGCCGCTTCGTACAGCCGCCCGACCGGGCTCCGCGGACCGAGGCCCACGAGGATGAAGAAGCCGAGCACCGTGGGGGGCAACACGAGCGGCAGCGCGACGAGCGACTCGACGAGAAACCGCCCCCGCCACCGCGACGTGGCGAGCCAGTGGGCCAGCGGTAGCCCAATGACGGCGAGCACGGCCGTGGTGGCCGCGGCCAGCGTGCACGTCAGGCGAACGGCGGCGGCATCCATTCGCTACTCGGCTCCCACGTCGAAGCCATGGCTGCGGAGAATCGCGCGGCCCTCGGCGGCCATCAGAAAGTCGGCAAAGAGCTGCGCGGCTTCCGGGTTGCGGGCGGCGGCGAGCACGACGCCCCCGTGCACGAGCGGCGGATGGGCGTCGGCCGGAATGAGCCAGAAGCGGCCATGCGGCTTCATGGCCGGCGACTCGGCCAGCGCCAGCGCGATGATCGCGGCATCGGCCGCACCCGACTGCACGAACTGCGCCGCCTCGGCGACGTTCGCGGCGAAGATGATCTTCTCGGCGAGTTTCTCGCGGAGGCCAAGGTGCTCGAGCGCCGCCTCGGCCGCACGGCCGTAGGGGGCGTGCCGCGGATTGGCGATCGCGATCCGGCGAATCGTGGGCTCTATCAGGGCATCCGCTCCGCGATCATCGAGATCGACTGCCGACGCGTCGGGAACCCAGACGACGAGCCGCCCGGTGCCATAGCGGAAGACTGCGTCGGGCTCGGCAAGTCCCTTCTCGGCGAGGCTTCGTGGGTAGGCGATGTCGGCCGCGAGGTAGAGATCAAAAGGTGCGCCGTTGCTGATCTGCGCGTGGAGCGTGCCCGAAGCCCCGAACGTGGGCTGCACGTCGATCTCGGGATGCCGCAGGCGAAAGTCCCGTACGATCGCCGGCAACGCCTGCGAGAGATCGGCCGCCGCGGCGACGGCCACGACCCGGGAACGGGACGGCTCGCGTCCACAGCCCGCCGCCAGCACGCCCACGACGGCAAGCATCCGCAGAGCCGCAAAACAGCGATCCATCCAGACACCCACCGGAAATTTGACACACTCGACTCGACGCCGCCCGGATTGTACGGCAGTCTAAGTCGCTGTGCCCTTGCGACTCCGCCGTCCACCATGCCGACGACCGACCCGTGAGGGGCTGCCCATGCCCGTTCGCCGGCGTTGCTGGCTAGCGTAGGCATGGATGCCGAAGCGCAGCCAGCATCGAGAGAGCGAAGGGCAGGATGCCCGTAGCGAACGTCCGGCGAACGGGCGTGGGCAGCCCCGAACCACCACCCACGACGTAGTCAAAAAGCGAGCCCATGGACACAGTCATCCCGCTCCGCGTCCTCGCAGTGGCGCTCATCTCCTGCGGCCAACTCCAAGCCGCCACCTGGCCGCAGTGGCGCGGGCCCGACGGCCAGGGGCATGCACCGGAGGCGCACGATCTGCCGGTGCGGTGGAGCGAGACGGAGAACATCGCCTGGAAGACGCCGCTGCCCGGCCGGGGCTGGTCGTCGCCGGTGATGGACGACGAGCGAATCTGGCTCACTGCGGCCGTCGCGAAGGAACTCGATCCCGAGGAGCGGGCTCGACGGGCGGCCGCGCTCAATACGAAGCTGCCGATGAACCTGTCGGGGGCGGTGAGTTTCCACGCGCTCTGCGTCGATCGGGCGACGGGCAAGCTGCTGCACGACGTGAAGCTTTTCACGGTGGACGACCCGCAGCCAATCCACAGCCTCAACTCGCATGCCTCGCCTTCCCCGGTGCTGGCAGATGGGCGATTGTTCTGCCATTTCGGCGATTTTGGCACGGCCTGTGTCGATGCGACGACGGCGGTGATCGTGTGGGCCAACCGGGATCATCGGCTCAATCACGAGAACGGTCCGGGCAGCAGCCCGATCGTGTGGCGCGACCTGCTGATCTTCCACTGCGACGGCAGCGACACGCAGTCGATCGTCGCACTCGATGCTCGCACGGGGAAGCAGGTCTGGAAGACGCCTCGGAGCGGCACGCTGCACGAGAATCCGGAGTTCAAGAAGGCCTACGGCACGCCGCTGGTGCTCGAGCTGGGGGGGCGAGAGGTGCTCGTGTCGCCGGGGGCCGACTGGGTCTACGCCTACGATCCCGCCACGGGCCGCGAGCTCTGGAAGCGGACGTATGGCGTGCTCGGGTTCTCGATCGTGCCGCGGCCCGTGGCCGCCCACGGGCTGCTGTTTATGAGCACGAGCTTCATGCAGCCCGAGCTGCTGTCGCTCCGGCTGGGCGACGGCACGGCGGCGCCGGAGATCGTGTGGCGGGAGAAGAAGGGGGCGCCCTCGATGCCGTCGCCGCTCGTCGTCGACGACGAGGTCTACATGGTGAGCGAGAAGGGCGTCGCCAGCTGCCTCGACGCCCGCACCGGGGAGGTGCGGTGGACGGAGCGGCTCGGCGGCAACTTCTCGTCGTCGCCGCTGTATGCCGACGGCCGGATTTACGTCGGCAATCGCAACGGTGAGATCTTCGTCTTCCGGCCGGGCCGGGAGTTCGTGCTGGAGGCGGCCAACACCCTCGACGGGAGCATCATGGCCACGCCGGCGGCGGTGGGGCGGGCGCTCTATGTGCGGACGGAAGCAGCCCTGTATCGGATCGAAAAGTCGCCGGCTGCCGCCGGTCGATAGACCGCTCTAGGGTGACCGTTGACCGCGGTATATAGTTTGATGGTCACGGGGCGACCCAGGAGCGACGCCATGAAACGCTTGACCAGGCTCCGCCGGATGCCGAATGGCCCGGAGCGTCTCGAGCCCCGCACTCTGCTGGCCGCGGATCTGATGGCGGCCGGCTCCCGTCAGTTCGAGTGGGGCGGCAAGCTGGTGAATGCCGTGTCCGACGCCTGGATCGTGCGGGCGGCCGAGCCGGCGACGTCCACTCTGGCAGTCGCCGCCGACTGGCGGGCCACGTCGCTCGGCGAAGGCTTTTTCTCGCTCGTAACGCCGGGTGCCTCCGCGGCCGACGTGTCTGCCTGGGCCGCCACGACGGGCATCGCCTACGTCGAGCCAGACTACGTGATCACCGGCGCGGCCGTGCCCAACGATCCGTCGTTCAGCCAACTCTGGGGACTTTCCAATACCGGGCAGTCGGGCGGGCTCCGCGATGCCGACATCGACGCCCCGGAGGCCTGGGACGTCACGACCGGCTCCCGGAACGTGGTCGTGGCCGTGATCGACACCGGCATCGACTACGGCCACCAAGATCTCGCGGCCAACGCCTGGCGGAATCCGGGCGAGGTTGCCGGCGACGGCCTCGACAACGACGGCAACGGGTACGTGGACGACGTCTACGGCTGGGACTTTGTCAACAACGACGCCGACCCGATGGACGACCAGGGGCACGGCACCCACGTGGCAGGCACGATCGGGGCCGTCGGCAACAACGGCACCGGTGTCGTGGGCGTGAGTTGGAATGTCTCGATCATGGGCCTCAAGTTCCTCGGGGCCAACGGCAGCGGATCGACGAGCGGCGCCGTGGCGGCGATCAACTACGCCACCCGGATGCGGCGTGACTTCGGGATCAACATCGTCGCCACCAACAACAGCTGGGGGGGCGGCGGCTTCTCGAACTCGCTCCGCGATGCGATCGCGGCCGGCGGCAGGGCCGGCATCCTGTTCGTGGCCGCGGCCGGAAACGAGTCGCAGGACATCGATTCAACGCCGTCCTATCCCGCGTCGTACACCAGCGACGCCGTGATTTCGGTCGCGGCGACCGATCGATCCAACAATCTCGCGAGCTTCTCGAATTACGGGGCCACGGGCGTGGACGTGGCGGCGCCCGGCGTATCGATCTATTCGACCGTGCCCGGCAACGGCTATGCGACCTATAGCGGCACCTCGATGGCCGCGCCACACGTGACCGGCACGGTGGCGCTCATGGCCGCGGCGAATCCCCAGGCCACGGCGGCCCAGCTCCGCAGTGCGATCCTCTCGACCACGGTGCCGGTGGCGGGCCTGGCGGGCAAGGTGGCCACGGGCGGCCTGCTCAATGCGGCCGCCGCCGTGCAGGCGATCGCCGGAGTGCAGCCCCCGGTCGATCCGCCGCCGGAGCCGCCACCGCCGCCGCCGACCACCGATCCCCTCGAGCCGAACGACTCGGTGACCACCGCGACGGCGGTGACGCTCGTCGATCGACGGGCGACCATGACGGGCGTGATCGGTGACGGCCTCAACGGCGGGGCCGACGTCGATCTCTTCGCCCTGTCGCTCGCCGCCGGCGAGACGCTCACGATCGACGTCGACGCGGCGACCCTCGCCGAGCCGTCGGGCCTCGACTCGTACCTGCGTTTGTTCAACGGTGCCGGTGTGCAGCTGGCGTTCAACGACGACGCTGCCGGCTCGTTCGACAGCCTGCTTTCGTTCGTCGCCCCGGCGACGGGCATCTACTACGTGGGCGTTTCCGCGTACGGCAATTCCGCCTACGACCCGGCGGTCGATGGCAGCGGCCAGGCGGCGGAATCGTCGGGAGCCTATGCGGCGACGTTCGTGGTCACGCCCCCTCCGGTCACGGCCGACATCATCGACGTGTCTCCCGATCCGCGGACGACGTCCGTGGAGGCGGTGCTCGTGCAGTTCAGCCGGGCGGTGACCGGCTTCGACCGCAGTGATCTCGTGCTCATGCGGGACGGCCAGACGGTGGCGCTCGACGGCGCGACGGTGACGACCACCGACGGCATCCGCTGGACGGTGGCGGGATTGGCCGTGGCGACGGCGTCAGCCGGCAGCTACGTGCTCACGCTGAATGCGGCGGGCAGTGGCATCGAAGCTGCCGACGGCGGGGTCTTGGCCACGGCCGCGACCGATGCCTGGACGGTCACGGCACCGATGCTCGTGGATGCCGGCGACACGCTCGCAGCCGCCGCGGTGATCTCGGTCACGACCGGCGACCTGAGACTCGCGGGCCGGATCGGCGACGGAACTTGGGGGAGCCGAGACGTCGATCTGTATCGCGTCCGGCTCGCCGCCGGCCAGCGGCTCGTGATCGACATCGACGCCCGGTCGCTCTCAGGCTCGTCCGCGCTCGACAGCTTTCTGCGAGTGTTCGATTCTCAGGGGCGGCAACAGGCGACCAACGACGATTTCGGCGGCTCGCTCGACAGCTATCTCGCCTTCACGGCGCGGACGGCGGGCACCTACTTCGTGGGCGTCTCGGGCTTCGGCAACTCGGCCTACAACCCGTCCCGTGCCGGCTCGGGCCGGGCCGGATCCACCGGCGTCTACCAGGTGGCCTTCAGTTTCGGCGCGGTGCCCAGCCGCGGTGGCTCCGTGCGGACAGCCGGCTTCCGCGACTCGGCCGGCGCTGCAGCCCGCACCGCCGCCTTCGCGGCCTACGGCACCAACTGGCTCGCCGCCCTCCCCGCCGCGTCAGCCGGTTCGAGCCGCCGGAAGTAATCCGCCTCATGCCCGGCGCGCCGTGAACGAATCGGCGATGCCGGCGGCGGAGGAGCGGGCACTCGATGCGATGACGGAAGCGTCACCCTAGTTAATGACGGAAGCGTCACTCTATCGAATCGATACGTCGCCGGTAGCCGCTGACCGATGATCAACGCTGGGGAGTCGGTTGACCGTGGGCTATAGTTTCCCGGTCATGAGGCAACCCAGACGTGACGCCATAAAACGCTTGGCCGGGCATCGCCGGATGCCGATTGGGCCGGAACGGCTCGAACTTCGAACGCTGCTGGCGGTGGATCTGACCACGAATCCGGCAGCAACCGGCTCCCGGCAGTTCGAGTGGGGCGGCAAGCTGGTGAATGCCGTCGCCGACGCCTGGATCGTGCGGGCGGCCGAGTTGACGACATCCAGCCTCGCCATCGCCGCCGACTGGCGGGCCGCGCCGCTCGGCGAAGGGTTTTTCTCGCTCGTGACGCCGGGCGCCTCAGCGGCCGACGTCTCGGCCTGGGCCAAAGCCACGACGGGCGTCGCCTACGTCGAGCCCGACTATGTGCTCACCGGCGCGGCCGTGCCCGACGACCCGTCGTTCAGCGAGCTCTGGGGGCTTTCCAATACCGGCCAGTCGCGTGGGCGTTTCGATGCCGACATCGACGCCCCCGAAGCCTGGGGCGTGACGACCGGCTCCCGGAACGTGGTCGTGGCCGTGATCGACACCGGCATCGACTACGGCCACCAAGATCTCGCGGCCAACGCCTGGCGGAATCCGGGCGAGGTTGCCGGCGACGGCCTCGACAACGACGGCAACGGGTACGTGGACGACGTCTACGGCTGGGACTTTGTCAACAACGACGCCGACCCGATGGACGACCAGGGGCACGGCACCCACGTGGCAGGCACGATCGGGGCCGTCGGCAACAACGGCACCGGTGTCGTGGGCGTGAGTTGGAATGTCTCGATCATGGGCCTCAAGTTCATCGGGGCCAACGGCAGCGGATCGACGGCCGACGCGATCGCGGCGGTGAACTACGCGACGAAGATGCGCCGCGACTTCGGCATCAACATCGTGGCCACCAACAACAGCTGGGGAGGCGGCGGGTTTTCGACTGCGCTGAGCGACGCCATCGCCGCCGGTGGCCAGGCCGGGATCCTGTTCGTGGCCGCGGCCGGCAACAATTCGCGGGACATCGATTCGACGCCCCTCTATCCCGCGTCGTACCCGAGCGACGCGGTGATTTCGGTCGCGGCGACCGACCGCTCGAACAAAATGTGGAGTTCCTCGAATTACGGGGCCACGTCCGTCGACGTGGCGGCGCCCGGCGCATCGATCTACTCGACCGTGCCGAACAATGGCTATGATTGGAACAGCGGCACCTCGATGGCCGCGCCCCACGTGACCGGCACGGTGGCCCTCATGGCGGCGGCCAACCCGCAGGCCACGGCGGCCGAGATTCGCGCCGCGATCCTCTCGACCGTGGTGCCGGTGGCGGGTCTGGCGGGCAAGGTGGCCACGGGCGGCCTGCTCAATGCCGCCGCCGCCGTGTACGCGATCAAAGGCGAGCAGCCGCCACCAGAACCGCCACCGCCACCACCGCCACCGCCGCCGCCGCCGACCCCGGATCCGCGCGAGCCGAACGACTCGTTTGCCACGGCGACGGCGCTGGTCGATCGAAACGTGGCCGTGAGTGCCTGGATCGGCGACGGCCGCAACGGCAGGGCCGACGTCGATCTCTTCGCCTTGCAGCTCAACGCGGGCGAGACGCTCACGATCGACATCGATGCGGAGTCCCTTGACGAGACTTCGGAACTCGACTCCTACCTGCGGCTGTTCAACGCCGCCGGCGTGCAGTTGGCGTTCAACGACGACAACGTGTTCGGATCGCTTGACAGCCAGCTCTCGTTCGCCGTTCCGGCGACGGGCACCTACTACGTTGGCGTTTCGTCCTACCCCAATCTTGCCTACGACCCGGCGGTCGATGGCAGTGGCCAGGCGGGGTCGGCGGGTGCCTACCAGGCATACTTCTCGGTTGACCAGCCCTACCAGCCCGTTACGGCCGACATCATCGACGTGTCACCCGATCCGCGGACGACGTCCGTGGAGGTCTTGCTCGTGGCGTTCAGCTACCCGGTGACCGGCTTCGATCTCGGCGATCTGGTGCTCACTCGCGACGGCCAGGCGGTCCCGCTCGACGGCGTGTCGGTTTCGACCTACGACGACACGAATTGGACGGTGGCGGGACTCGCCGCGGCCACCGCCTCGGAGGGCAGCTATACGCTCACGCTGCTCGCTTCCGGCAGCGGCATCGAGACGTTCGACGGCCGCGCGTTCACCACGTCGGTTTCCGATAGCTGGGAGGTCATCGCGCCGAAGCCCGTCGATGCGGGCGACACGCTCGCCAAGGCCGCCGTGGTCTCGTCCACAACCGGCCACCTGCGGCTCGCGGGCCGGATCGGCGACGGAGCCAGGGGGAGACGCGACGTCGATCTCTACCGGATTCGTCTGGCGGCTGGCCAGTTTCTCATGGTCGACATCGACGCCCGATCGCTCTCCGACTCGTCCACGCTCAACAGCTATCTGCGTTTGTTCGATTCACGAGGGCGGCAGCTTGCGGCCAACAATGATGATGATATCGACGTCTCGCTCGACAGCCGCCTCGTGTTCGTGGCACGGAAGGCGGGCACCTACTTCGTGGGCGTCTCGGGCTTCGGCAACTCGGCCTACAACCCGTCCCGTGCCGGCTCGGGCCGGGCCGGATCCACCGGCGTCTACCAGGTGGCCTTCAGTTTCGGCGCGGTGCCAAGCCGCGGCGGCTCCGTGCGGATGGCCGGCTTCCGCGACTCGGCTGGCGGCGAAGAAGCCCGCACCGCCGCCTTCGCGGCCTACGGCACTCATGCGAGCCTCGTGCGTGACGATGTTCACGCAAGCCCCCGGCGGAAGCCGGGGGATCCCCGGGCTTCCGCCCCGGGCTTTTGGGTGGGCCTACGGATCAACGACGCGCCTGAGATGCAGGCTCACGCCTTTCGCGCCGTGAACGAATCGGCGATGCCGCCGGCGCCCTTGTAGCGGTAGCCGACGGAGCCGGCGCCGCTGATGCTGCCGTCGTTCAAGGCCACGAGCTGGCGGCCGTTGAGCGCGAGCGAAAGCCGCGTGCCCACCGCCGAGAATTCGAGCAGGCCGCTCGAACTCGGTGCCTTCACGGAGGCGAGCCGCGTCGCGACACCCCCCTGGATCTTCCAGATCCGGGCGTAGACGACGCCGCTCGAGCGGGTGAGCACGCCCCAGTACATGCTGCCGTTCACGCCGCCGGTCGCGCGAAGCACGAGTCCTGCCGAGCTGCTCGTGCCGAGCGACACCGTGGAGTTCACGGTCGCGTCAGCCGCCGACACGCCGCCCATCACGGCCTGCGAGGTGCCGGTTGACTTGGCCACGATCCGATTGCTCGCGATCGCGAACCGGCCGGCCTGCGTCAACCACGGCGCCGAGAGCGTCGTCGCATTCGCGCGATTGAACGTGTCGCTGGCCAGGAGCGTGTTCACGACCGGCGGTGGGGGAGGAGGCGGTGGCGGTGGCGGTGGCGGAGGCGGCAGCGGCGGCGGTGCGGGAGGCGTGCCGGGCGCGGGCACGGCGGCCATGACCCGGCCGAGCGCCGCGAAGGCGTTGAGCCGGCCACCGGTGGCCACCTTGCCGGCGAGGGCGGGCACCGCATCGACGGAGCCCAGGATCGCCGAGCGAATCTGGCCTGCCGAGGCGTTGGGCCGCACCGACGCCAAGAGCGCCACGGTTCCCGTCACGTGCGGCGCGGCCATCGACGTGCCGGAGATGGCACCGTAGTTGTTGCCGGGAAGCGTGGAGAGAATGCCCGCCCCCGGGGCTGCGAGGTCCACGCTCGTGGCCCCGTAGTTCGAGAACCCGAGCAGGTTGTCGGACGCATCCGAGCCGGCCACGGAGATGATGTTCTCGAACGGATAGCTGCTGGGATACCGCGGCAGGGCGTCGTTGTCGCCCGCATTGTTGCCCGAGGCCACGACGACGGTGATGCCGGCGTTCGCCTGGGCCTGGAGCGCCGTCTGGAGCGAGAGCGACGTGCTCGTGCCGCCCCCCCAGCTGATGTTGGTGGCGACGATCGGCACGCCGGCCAGCTTCAGCCGCGTGACGTAATTCAGGGCCGAGACGGCGGCGCCGGTGTAGCCCAGGCCGGAGTCGTTCTGGAACCGGAGCGGCAGGATCGACACCTGCTGGCTCACGCCGCTCACGCCGATGCCGTTGTTACCCACGGCGCCGATGATGCCGGCCACGTGGGTGCCGTGCCAGAAGCCGTCCTGCGGCAGGTTGTCGTTGTCCACGAAGTCCCAGCCGTGGATGTCATCGATGTAGCCGTTGCCGTCGTCATCACGGCCGTTGCCGGCGATCTCCCGCGAGTTCGTCCAGATGTTGGCGGCGAGGTCGGGGTGGTTGAAGTCGATCCCCGAATCCACGATCGCGACGACGACGCTGCGGGATCCGGTCGTGGTCTGCCACGCCTCGGCCGCGTCGATCGCGGCCAGGTTCCATTGCGCCGAGAGGCTCGGATCGACGGTGAGCGCGATCCGCGATTCCAACGATTCGGGGCCGGCAATTCCCTGCCGGCGGCGTGCCTGGTCCATGGCTGAGAGCGTTCCTGCTTGCTGGTTTCTCGCCCGCCTGCGTGCGGACGTTCCGGAGGAGGCCTGATGCCCCCTCGGGCCGATGCTTCGGACGGGCCGCCGGCAGAGTCAACCCAGTCATCGCGACCGGCTATCAACGCCAAACCCCAAACCCCCCCTAGGTGGGTGTCCGATAAATACCCCGCCTAGGTGGGGGTCGCCTGGGGCGGTTCGGGAAAAACAGCGACAAACGGGGTGGGTCATGCCTGTGACGAGGTGGTGGATGAGGGTGGCGATGGCGGTCGTCGGGGTGCTTGCCGGGGGCCGTTGGACACATGCGGCGGATGGGGCGTCGCCGCCGCCGGACATCGTGATCATGGATCCCTGTTTCGCCAACACCTGCTGCGACGTCCCCTGCCGGCTGCTCGACCCGCTCGGGCAGGATCCGGTGTGGACGGGCCGCACGGAAGCCCTGCTCCTGTGGCGGGATGCGCCGAGCTCCGTGCCCTTCTATGACTTTGCCAACCCCGACACGTTCGAGTCAGACGGAGTCGCTCTCGCGGCGTCGGACTTCCAGAGCGGGATGGCGGCCGGCCCACGCTTCACTCTCTTTCGCCACACTGGCGACATGGGAGCGATCGAGTTCAACTACCTGCGAGTCCAGTCATTTACCGCAACGCGATCCTTGCCGACGACCGAGGGCGGCTACCTCGACACGCAGCCCCACGGCCTCTACTGCTGTGACACAGAGACGCTCCGCGACACCGCCGGTGGCCGGATGTCGAGCTCGCTGCAGAGCTTCGAGGTCAATCGGCGGTTTCCGACCGCTGGCCGGCTTGGCTGGCTGGCCGGGTTCCGCTGGGTGGAGTGGAATGACGGAGTCGGCCTCCAGTCTCTGACGACACCGGATCCCCAGTTCGGTGATCCCTACACCCGCAGCTACCGGACGCAGACGGCCAACGATCTCTACGGCATGCAGATCGGTGCCGACTCGATTCTCTACGGGCTCGGCGGACCGTTCCGGATCGAGGGCATCGGCAAGGCGGGCGTCTTTTACAACGATGCGCGGCAGGCGTCCCGGTTCTCCACGACCGACCCCACCGTTGCTCCCGACGTGCTTGCCGTGGGTACGAGCACGGGCCGGGCGGCCTTCGTCGGCGAGCTGGGCGTGACGGGTGTCTACGACATCACGGAGCGGATCTCATTGCGGGCCGGGTATGCGATCTTCTGGCTGGGCGGGCTGGCGCTGGCTCCCAATCAGTTCGACCGGCAGACACTCTGCCCCAACGGTGACCCGATCAAGGGTGCGACCGACACCGGCGGCAGCGTCGTGGTGCAGGGCCTCTCACTCGGTCTCGAGGGCCGCTGGTGATCGCCGGCGTCGCCACGCCCGGGCCGCGCACGCCGCCCCGCCTCCCGCCGCGGCGAGGGCGAGCGTGCCCGGCTCGGGCACGGGGGGCTGCACGGTGTCGAATTCCACGGACACCATCCGCACATTCCAGCCCTCGCCGCTCACGCAGTTGCCCCCGATGCTCGCGTTCGTGAGTCGCAGTTGCAGCGACGTAATGCCCTCGGGAGCCAGCCCGGTGTTGATGTTGAGAAACGCCTGGCTGGGCACGTACAACGACGACCAGCCATCCGTCAGGCCCACGAACGCCGCACCCCCCGGGGCCACATAGGGAACCAGCGGTGCAGTCGTCGGCGTGACGTAGGTCGGCGCGACGAACGCCGTTTGATTCACATACACCGGTGTCGGATTGACGGGAAAGTTCGGATTCTTGAACGGGGAGGGGCCGAACACCGGGTCATCGGTGTTGATGGATCCGCCGCTCGTGTAGGCCGAGACTGGCAGGCCGATCCACGTTCCGCTGTTGTTGAG
The DNA here is from genome assembly GCA_964640405.1 of uncultured Candidatus Kuenenia sp. Classification (GTDB taxonomy): domain Bacteria; phylum Planctomycetota; class Planctomycetia; order Pirellulales; family UBA1268; genus QWPN01. The sequence goes on along the minus strand of CAZXIG010000046.1, from coordinate 3,424 downwards.
CCGGTACTGAAGCTCGCCCAGCGTGATCGGCCGCGGGCCGCCCGTGCCCGATGGCGGCAGGAAGAAATTGTGGGCGAGACTGATGCGGGCGTTCTGAGCCGGAAGGCCGTCGACGATGCCGCTGAACGTGCTGCTCGTCAGATGGGCGGCCTTTCCCGAGAGAATGCTGTCGGCCCCCGCTGCGAGCACGCCCCACCGTTTGTCACCCGTGGAGTAGTACGTCCAGCGGTTGCTCAGCGGCACACTGTTTTGTTGTGATTCCGTCCACGTCACGCCCGGCACGTTGCCATTCTGGTTGACCTGGAAGTCGAACAGCACGTCGGCCTTCACCGGCGGCGGCATCGCCAGGGCGCACGCGATCGCGAGCAGCGACAACCCGATCCCCGCGACGGCTGAGCTGCCCAGCTTCCGGGCCCACGGCTTGCGCCGAAGCCGCAGGCCGATGATCGCCATTCCGCCGATCGCCGCGAGTGCGAGCGTGCCCGGCTCGGGCACACACTCGACGACGTTTGTGAACCGAACTTCGTCGATTCGCCACGCGGGCGTCGGATTGTAAGAGGAGTCGTAGGGCCCGAGATGCGTGTTGACGAACCGCACCTGAAAGACGTCGCCTTCGAGCAGCGGGATGTCGCCTTTGGAATTTTTCCAAGCTGCCGGTCCGAATTCAGGCGACTGACCTTCCCAGGCGAGGCCGACCTCCAGAGGAAACGTCGGTGGAGCGGTGACGGGATAGGTCGGCGCGATGTCCGTGAAGGTGACCGGGCTGGCCTGAAAACCGCTGCCTGACGAGATCACGCGGTATTGGAATTGCCCGAGCCCCGTCGGGATCGTGCCGCTCGTGCCCGTGAACGTGGCGAAATTGAAGAGGTGCAGCACCTCGATCGTCACGCCATCTTTCGTGGCACAGAGGATCGGGCTGTAGAGGTAGTTGGCGGACACGTCGCCGAACGACCGCGATTCGCCGTCGACGGTCCAGTAGCCCGCCGTCGGAGATCCGTCCCATACCCAGTTCGTGGCCGACGTGTTGAAATTTTCCGCATACCAGCCTTCTGGGCCGTTGTTGAAGTTGTAGTTGACTGCATTGACTGGACTAGCGCCAAAAACTGATCCCAGGAGGATCAGGGCCAGTCCGGGCAGATGCGCACGTGACAGTCGCATGACGAATCTCCGCATCGGTCGTGCGGCATCCGATGCACATGGTCACGCCGACGTGCGTTTCGGCGCAGGGAACCAGGCGTTCGTGGGGAACGACTTTCGTCGCAAGTCCACGTCGGCCTACGCTGCGCCGGGGCTTCGGAAAGAGCCGAAGGGCCCAGCAACTCGTCGTCCGAGATGATGTCGGGATGACGCCCGCGAGCCATCGGCTCTCGGATTTCGTCCCGGCACGTTCAACCTATGGCCGCGTCGTGTGTCGATGGCAAGGGCCGACGCGCTCGCATCGGTTTCACGCGGCAAACCCCGGACATTTTTTCGTCGGACACCCGTCGTGCGTCGCCGCTCGTGGGAGCCGCCCGGAAGAGATCCCCCTGCTTGCGCATGGGGGCTTGTATGCCACCGTCCCAAAGGAAGCCCCTGGCGGAAGCCGGGGGACGTTGGCCCGTCACGCCGGCTCCGCCTCGATCGTGGCGGACATCGAGCCCTTCGAGCGGGCGAGCATCTGATCCGCGCCGAAGCCGTGGATCTGATCCCGCTTGAGCTCCGCATGCTCGAGCGTGGTCGTGAGCACGATCGCCCGGCCCTGGCGATCGACCTGCTTCGCCAGCTGGAATCCCTTCTCCGTCGGATGGCCGAAGAGCTTCTGGAGCATCGCCACCACGTAGTGATACGTGTGGTCGTCGTCGTTCCAGAGCACGACGTGGTACCGCGGCTGCCGCTTCGGCTTCGCCGCCCGTTCGGGGGCCGGCGCTTCCGGCACTGGCAGGGCTGTTTCCGGCTCGGCAGCGGCACTGGCGGAGGCGGGCATGGGTCTGGCACACTTCGGAGCCCGGGCGGAGTCATTTGCCCGGCAAACAGAACTAGTATAGGCGTCCCGCGGACGGCTTTCGCGGCCGTTTCGCGGTCCGCCTTCCCCGCCCGCCCCGATTCACCGGAGTGTCCCCGTGCTCGACCGCCGCTTCGTCGCCGACAACGTCTCCCTCGTCGCCGCCAACTGCCAGAGCCGCGGCTCCTCGGCCGACGTGGCCCGGTTCGCCGACCTCGACCGCCTCCGCCGCCAGCTGCAGGCCGACATCGACCGGCTCAACCAGCAGGCCGGCCAGGTGAGCAAGTCGATCGGCAAGGCGGCCGACGCCGCCGAGCGGGAGGCGAAGAAGGCGGAGGGCCGCCGGCTCCGGGAGGAGATTTCGGCGCTCGAGGCCAAGGCCGACGAGATCGTCCGCGAGGCCGACGAGATCCTGCGGGCGATCCCCAACCTCACCCATCCCTCGGCTCCCGTCGGCGGCGAGGCCGACGCCGTGGAGATCCGCCGCGGTGCCACGCCGCTGCCCAGCTTCGACTTCAAGCCCCGCGACCACGTCGAGCTCGGCGAGGCCCTGAAGCTCTTCGACTTCGAGGCGGGTGCGAAGGTGGCCGGCCACGGCTTCTACTTTCTCACCAACGACGCGGTGCTCCTCGAGCTCGCGCTGCAGCGGTACGCCGTCGAGCTGCTGATGCGGGAGGGCTTCACGGTGATGACGACGCCCGACCTCGCTCGCGACACGATCCTCGAGGGCACGGGCTTCATGCCCCGTGGCCCAGAGACCCAGATCTACTCGATCACCGGCAGCGACCTCTCGCTCGTGGCCACCGCCGAGATCACGCTCGGCGGCGCCTTCCACGAGCGGATTTTCGAGGCCGACGAACTGCCGCTCAAGCTCTGCGGGATCAGCCACTGCTTTCGCACGGAGGCCGGCGCACACGGCCGGGCCACCCGCGGCCTCTACCGCGTGCACCAGTTCACGAAGGTGGAGATGTTCGCCTTCACCGCGCACGAGCAGAGTGAGGCGATGCACGACCTGCTGCTCGACCTCGAGTGCCGGCTGTTCGACGGCCTCGGCATTCCGTATCGCGTGATCGACACGGCGTCGGGCGACCTCGGCGGTCCGGCCTACCGCAAGTTCGACCTCGAGGCCTGGATGCCGGGCCGCGGCGAGCAGGGGGAGTGGGGCGAGGTGACGAGCACGTCGAACTGCACCGACTACCAGGCCCGCCGGCTCGCGATCCGCTACCGCAAGCCCGGCGAGAAGGGCACCCAGTTCGTGCACACGCTCAACGGCACGGCGATCGCCATCAGCCGCGCGATCATCGCGATCCTGGAGAACCACCAGCAGGCCGACGGCAGCGTGAAGGTGCCCGAGGCCCTCGTGCCGTGGATGGGGAAGAAGGTCATCGCCCCCCGCGTGGTCGCCCGCCCATAGAAGCCCCCAGGCGCAAGCCGGGGGATGAT
>CAZXIG010000045.1:0-16806 GCA_964640405.1 uncultured Candidatus Kuenenia sp. | reverse complement strand
TAAATGTCGTCCGGCACGCTGTCAACATGCTGGAATTTTCCGGCCCGCCGGCATATTCCGACCCCAGAACGTCGATTCTCAGGAACAGGAGGCGAGGGGCTGACGACACCCCGAGCCCCGGCGTGAGCTGCCAAGCGGAGGCAGGATGCCGGAGCGCAGGCAGGTCCGAGTGAGCGAAGGACAGGATGTCCGAAGCGAACGTCCGGGGCTCGGGGTGTCGGCAGCCCCTCGCTGGCGCGAACCAGAAGAGCCTCAAAATCGCGTCTCAAACGAATGCGTCGGCTGTTTCGGCCGGGGCTGGGCCGTAGCGGAGCGGGGCCATCGTGAAGCTGGCGCGGCCCTGGCTCACGCTGCGTACGGCCGCGGAATAGCCGAACATGCTCGCCAGCGGGGCCTCGGCCGTGAGCACGTTCGCGCCGCCGCGAATCTCGGTGGCCGTGATGATCGCCCGTCGCTGCTGCAGATCGTTGATCACGTCGCCGAGGTGCTCCTCCGGCACGGTGACCTCGACCTTCATCAGCGGCTCGAGCAAGACGCTCCCCGACTCGGCGAGCATCCGATCGACCGCCTCGGCTGCCGCCATCCGGACCGCGACTTCGGAGGGGGGCGGCTCGGGAATCGGGCTCTCGAGCACCACGATCCTCACGGCCCACAGCGGACAGCCCTTGAGGCCGCCCCGCTCGGCGCTCTCCCGCACCGCCTGCGTCATTTGGGCCGCCAGTTCCGCGAGCGATTCGCTCTCCGGAAACCAGCCCTGCTCGACCGTCACCGGGCCCTGCGACTCCACCGGCTCCGCCCGCAGCGTGACCGTGGCCTGGAGATTCTGTCCGCCCACCTGGCGATTGATGCTCCCGCTCACCGTCACTGCCCGACCGAGCGTCTCCTTGTAGCTCACCCGCGGCTTGTGGACGCGGCACTTGAGATTGAAGTCCCGCTCCAGCCGGTGGCGGATCACCTCGAGGTGCAGCTCGCCCATGCCGGAAATCAGCGTCTGACCGGTCTCCTCGCTCTCGACCGCGCGGAACGTGGGATCCTGCCGCTTCATCATCTCGAGCGTTTCGGAGAGCTTTTTGCGCTCGAGGCTCGTCTCCGGCTCGATCGCCATCGAGATCACGGTCTCGGGGAACTGGATCGTCTCCAGCAGGATCGGGTGGGCCGCGTCACAGAGCGTGTCGCCCGTGATGCTCGCCCGCGGCCCGATCACGCCCACGATGTCGCCGGCGAACGCCTCCTCGATCTGCTCGCGGCGGTCGGCCTGCACGTGCCACAACTGGGCGATGTTCTCCTTCTTCTGCCGCAGCGGATTCCAGGCCCGGCTCCCCGCCTTGAGCGTGCCGGAGTAGACCCGCACGAAGAACAGGTCGCCGTGCTTCTCGGCGATGATCTTGAACACGAGCCCGCAGAACGGCTCCTTCGGGTCGGGCTTGCGCACGACCGGGGTCGGCGCCCCCCCCTTCTTCGCGTCGAGCTTGGCCGGATCGAGGCCCTCCACCGGCGGCACGTCGGCCGGGCTCGGCAGATACCAGGCCACGGCGTCGAGCACGGGCTGGATGCCGATGCAGTCGAGCGCCGAGCCGGCCAGCACCGGCACCACCTGCCGGCGGATCGTGGCCTGGCGGATCGCCTTCCGGATGACCTCCGCGGGGATCGGCGCCTCGTTCATCGCCAGCTCCGCGATCTCGTCGGAGAAATCGAAGAGCGTCGAAACGAGATGCTCGCGGTACTCGGCCGCCACGTCGGCCAGCTCGGCCGGGATCGGGCCGCTCGTCACGGCCGAGAGCGCCGTGCCGCCGGCGAGCGCCTCGTCCTTCGGCGGGAACGTGAGCAGCTGCATCTCGACGAGATCGACGATGCCGCGGAACGGATCCTTCACGTGGGGCGGCCCGAGCCCGAGCGGCACGTGGAGCACGAGCGGCTTCGCCCCGAGCCGCTTCTCGATCTGGTCGACGGTGCCGAAAAAATCGGCCCCCTCGCGGTCGAGCTTGTTGATCAGGGCGATCCTGGGCACGCCGTACTTGTCGGCCTGCCGCCAGACCGTCTCGCTCTGGGCCTCGACCCCCTCGCGGGCGCTGAACACGACGACCGCGCCGTCGAGCACCCGCAGGCTCCGCTCCACCTCCGCCGTGAAATCGACGTGCCCGGGCGTGTCGATGAGGTTCACCGTCACGTCCCGCCACTTGAACGACACGGCGGCGGAGTAGATCGTGATCCCCCGCTCCTGCTCCTCGGGATCGAAGTCGGTGATCGTGGTGCCGCGATCGACCTCGCCGAGGCGGTGGCTCGTCTTCGTGAAGAAGAGCATCCGCTCGGTGAGCGTCGTCTTGCCCGCGTCGATGTGTGCCACGATGCCGATGTTGCGAATCGTGTCGAGCGTGCGGGGCATGGTCACATCCGCTCCACGGTGCCGATGCCGAGGAGTTCGAGGCCTTTCCGCAGCACGCGGCCGGTGAGGTCGCAGAGGGCGAGCCGGGAATCGCGGTCGGCTCCTTCGGCCTTGAGCACGGGCAGTTCGTCGTAGAAGGTCGAGTAGCAGCCGGCAAGATCGTAGAGGTAGGCCGTGAGCACGTTGGGGCGGTAGTCGGCCTCGACGTCCTCGAGGGCCTCCGAGAACCGTAGCAGTTCGAGGGCCAGCGCCCGCTCCCGGGGATGGCCGAGCCGGACGTCGCGGCACGCCCCGCGCAGGGCCGGCCGGTCGATGACCCCCTTCGTGAAGATGCCCTCCACCCGGGCCGCCGCATACTGCATGTAGGCGGCGGTATTGCCCGTGAGCTGGAGCATCTTGTCGAAGCTGAAGACGTAGTCGGTGGTGCGGTTTTGCGAGAGGTCGGCGTACTTGATCGCCCCGATGCCCACCGTCTCGGCCACGTGCCGCCGCTCGGCCGCGGTCAGGCCGCCGCGGGCCTCGTCCCCCGACTCTACGATCGCCGCCGCCCGCTCGACGCCCTCGTCGAGCAGGGCCTCCAGGCCGACGGTGTCGCCGGCCCGGGTCTTGAACGGCCGGCCATCTTCGCCGAGCACGGTGCCGAAGGCGACGTGCACGAGCGACACGCCCTCGATCCCCTGGCGGCGGGCCGTCTCGAAGACCTGCTCGAAGTGCTCGCTCTGGCGATGATCGACGACGTACAGGATCCGGTCGGGGTGCCAGTGTTCGAGCCGCCAGCGGATCGTAGCCAGATCGGTGGTCGCATAGAGAAACGCGCCGTCGGCCTTGCGGATGAGGAGCGGCGGCGCGTCGTCGCCCCGCAGGAAGACGCCGATCGCACCGCGGCTCTCGCGGGCGAGCCCCTTGGCCACGAGGTCGTCCACCGTCGCGGCCAGGAGCGGCTGGAAAAAGCTCTCGCCGAGCGTGTGGTCGAAGGAGACGTGCAGCCGGGAATAAATGCGGTCGATCTCGGCCCGGCAGACCGGCATGAACCGTTCCCACAGGGCCCGGTTCTCGGGGTCGCCCTCGTGCAGCTTCGCCGTCTCGGCCAGCACCTCGCGGCCCGCGTCGGGATGCTTCGCGGCCAGCGCCGCCGCCTCGGGATCGGCGGCCAACTCCTCGGGCTTGGCATCGGCCACCTTCCGCACGAGCCGATAGAGCCGGCCGAGTTCGACCGTCGGATCGGCCGCGAAGGCCTCGTCGTCGCGGCAGTGCTTCCAGCCCCAGAGGATCATCCCGAACTGCGTGCCCCAGTCGCCGAGGTGGTTGTCGGTGATCACGTGGTGGCCGCGAAACCGCAGGATGCGGGCGAGCGCGTCGCCGATCACGGTGGAGCGGATGTGCCCCACGTGCATCGGCTTGGCGACGTTGGGCGAGCTGTAGTCGAGGACGATGGTCTCGGGCCGGCGGACGGGGGGCACGCCCATGCGGTCGTCGCGGACGGCCGCCGCCACCGCCGCGGCCAGGGCGTCGTCGCGAACCCGCACGTTGATGAAGCCCGGCCCCACCGGGTCGCCTGGGGGCTCGAAGAGGTCGGCATAGCCGGGCACCGCCACGAGCCGCTCGATGATCGCGGCCGCCACGTCGCGGGGTTTCTTCCCGGCGGGCTTCGCCAGGGCCATCGCCATCGCGGCCGAGTAATCGCCGAACTTCGCCTCGGCGGTCTCCCGCACCTGATCGGCGATCGAGGCCAGGTCCGCCGCCGGCAGGGCGACGATCCCGTCGGCTGCGAGCCGCTCGAGGGCCGCTGCAAACATCCGCCGCAGGGCGGCCCGAAGGGCCACGGGCTGTTGGCCGTCGACGTCGCTCATCCGGCGGTCGCTCCGGCCGTCCCGGCAGGCAGCGGCACCCGCTTCGCGTCGCTCCACAGGTGCTCGATGTCCCAGTAACCGCGGGCGTCGGCGTCGAAGAGATGCACCATCACGTCGCCGTAATCGAGCACGATCCAGCGGCCCTCCTCGTAGCCTTCGCCCCCGCGCTTCCGGTCGTGCAGCTCCGTCTTCACGGCCTTCTCGATCTCGTCGGCCATCGCGTGAATCTGCCGCCGGCTCGAGCCGGTGGCCACGACGAAGTAGTCGAACACGGGCGTGAGGCCGCGGAGGTCGAGCACCTTCACGTCGGTGCCGCGGGTCTCCGCCGCGACACGGGCCGCCGTCAGGGCGAGTTGCCGCGCCCGGTCGGGGCGGGGCGCGGGGGATGCCGAATCCTGGCGGGCCGTGGTCACGAGGGGAATGATTCCGGGACGTGCGGGGGGAAGACGACGGATTCTATCCGGCTGCCGCACCGACGCGAATCGCCGCCAGACCGATTCCGGCCAGCACGAGGTCGGGAATTTCGCGGGCGCCGGGCAGGGCGTCGCGGACCACGCCCCGCGAGCCGCCGGTGAGGAACAGCTCGGCATTCCCCCCGCCGGCCGCTTGGGCCTCGGCGACGAGGCGGGCGACGGCGCCGCGCATGCCCCAGCCGATGCCCGCGGCGATCGCCTGCTGGGTCGAGCGGCCCGGCATGGCCGGGGGGAGCTCGTGGTCGAGGGCGGCCACTTCCGGCAGCCGGCTGGTGCCCTCGGCGAGGGCGCGGGCGAGCAGCATCGGCCCCGGCAGGATCGCGCCGCCCACGAATCGATCGTCGGCCGCCACCATGTCGACGGTGGTGGCCGTGCCGCAATCGACGACGATCGCCGGGCGGCCCGGCTCCTTCAGCACCGCGGCGGCCGCCGCCCCGGCGACGCGGTCGATGCCGACCCTGGTGGGCTCGGCCACGTCCACCCCGATCGGCAGGTGGGCGTGGGTGATCCGTTGCTGTCGGACCGGATGGCGGCGGGTGGCGGTCAATTCGGCGATCACGGCCTCGAGCCGGGCGGCCGCGGCGTGATGCACGGCCGCCACGAGCACAAGCGCGGGCCCGGGCGAGACGGCCTCCAGCCACGCCGCCAGGTTCTCCGGACGAAAGTCACGGCTCATGAGGTCCTGCCGCCGGGCGATCGTGGGCAGCCGACGCGGGCCGGCCGGCTCGACGATGGCCGCGAGCTTGATCCGCGTGTTGCCCACGTCGGCGAGCAGCACCGCGTCGGTCGTCCGCGCCCCGGCCGTCATGACGCGTTTTTCCGCTCGAGTTCGGCCACGACGGCCCGGAGCAGGGCGTCGAGCCCCTGGCCGGTGACCGCGCTGATGCCGATCACGTCGCGGCCGATCTCACGGGCGAGCGACTGCCGCACCTCCTCGGCCCCCGGCAATTCGCACTTGCTCATCACGACGATCTCCGGCCGCTCGCCCAACGCGGCATCGTACCGCACGAGCTCGTCGCGAATCGCCCGGTAGTTGGCGAGCGGATCGCTGCCATCCATGGGGCTCGGCTCGACCACGTGCACGAGAATCCCGGCCCGTTCGACGTGCCGCAGGAATTCATGCCCCAGGCCGACTCCCGCATGCGCTCCCTCGATGAGGCCGGGCAGGTCGGCCAGCACGAAGCTGCGATCCCGCGACACCGCCACGATCCCGAGGATCGGCGCCTTGGTCGTGAATGCGTAATCGGCGATCTCCGGCCGGGCCCGCGACAACCTCGAAAGCAGCGTGCTCTTGCCCGCATTCGGCTTGCCGACGAGGCCCACGTCGGCGATCACCTTGAGTTCGAGCAGCAGCCGCCGGATCTCCCCTTTTTCGCCCGGCGTGCACTCCCGCGGCGCCCGGTTGGTGGACGTCTTGAAGAACAGATTCCCGCGGCCGCCCGCCCCCCCCTTGGCGGCCACGATCGACTCGCCCGCGGTGGCCAGATCCTTGATCACCAGGCCGCTCGTCTCGTCGACCACGATCGTGCCAGGGGGCACGAGCAAAACGAGGTCGTCGGCATTGGCACCCTGACAATTTGCGGGCCCACCGGACTCACCTGATTCGGCCCGCCACTGCCGTCGATGGGCAAGCGCGGCGAGCGAATCGACGCCGGCCTGCGCCCTGAGAATCACGCTGCCGCCCGTGCCGCCGTCACCGCCGTCGGGACCGCCGAGCGGCACATATTTCTCGCGTCGAAAGCTGCGGATGCCCCGGCCACCGTCGCCAGCAGCCACCTCGATCTGGACGCGGTCGACGAACACGGAGTGCCGGCGTCAGGCCGACGCGCCGGCGACCACGTTCACCCGCCGGCCTTCCTGGTCGAAGAGCACCACGCCGTCGCTGAGGGCGAAGAGGGTGTAGTCGGTGCCCATGCCCACGTTCTTGCCGGGGTGGAACTTCGTGCCCACCTGGCGAACGATGATGTTGCCGGCGACGACCTGCTCACCGCCGAACTTCTTCACGCCCCGCCGCTGGGCATTCGAGTCACGACCGTTGCGGCTGGAACCCTGACCTTTTTTATGTGCCATCTCACCTGACTCCTGCCGCGATCGTGTGCCGCGTGATTGAAACCCGGAACGCTCTCGAGGGACCGGCGTGCCGGCCTCGTCTGGAGAGTCTACCTTCCCGGAACCTCATCCTCGTATCGGAAAACCCAGGCGTGGTCAATGCCCTCGTGCACGGCGGCGGCATCGGCATACAGGGCCGGTCCCCCCGGACCGAAAAGGCCGCGCAGGACGGCCGCCCGCTTGGCCGGGTCGGTCTCGGCCGCGATGACCGGCTGGAGCGTGGCAAAAGCCGCCCGCGCATCCCCCTGCAGCACGGCGGCCGGCTCAACGGCGAGCGACTCCAATGCGAGCGACGCCCGTGCCGCAGCGAGCTGCCGGCGGAGCCATTCGACCCGCGGCCCCGCGGAAGAAAAGAACCGTTCCGCCGCAGCCGCACGAGCCCGGGCCGACGGCAGCGACTCCAGTTCGCGCAGTATCGTGGCAAGCGAGCGGAGCGGCTTCGCCTCGAACGCTGCCGGGTCGAGGTCGACCGTGGCGAGCGCTTCGCGCCGCACCCGGTCGCGTTCGCCGTCCACGGGGCCGGCCGCCTCCCGCGCGATCGCCTCCAGAGCCTGCGCCCCCTGTTCGCCAAACGTCTCCCGAACGACCTCGCCCCGCTCCCGCGGCGTCGAAACGGCATCGAGGGCCAGCACCACCCTCGCGAGCGGCAGCAGACTGGCCGCCGCGTCTTCCCCCTCGGGCTCGAGCAGGTCGCGCCATGTGAGTTTCAGCCGAGCGAGTCCTGCCGCCGGGTCCGCACCGACAGAGCGGCTCCGCCCGATATCCTCGAGGAGCCTGCCTCCCAGGCTCATCCGCTCGAACATTCCGGCGAAACCGATGTTCATCTGTTCTTCGGCGGCGGCCTCCCCGTCGCCTGGCCGCCAGAAATCGAGCCGCAGGGCCTGCAGCGTCTGCTCCATGCCCGCCCCCGGGTCGGCGCCAGCGGCAATCACGGCATCGGCCCGCTTCCGCCAGCGGATCGCATTGGTGAGGCCGCGCACGTAGATCGAGAAAAAGTCGATTCGCGGGTCGACTCCCTCCCACACAGCGATCCCCCACCGCTCGTCGCCAGGCTGCAGTTCCTTCGCGGCCATGGTGGCGCTGTCGAGAAATTCGCGCCGTGGATCCTCGCGGTCGCGAATCGGCCCCAACGCCGAGGGGAGAACCCGATCGAGATAGGCGCGGTAGGTGACGGCGCCGTCGTCGGGCGTGACCGGTTCGCGGCTCTCCAGCACGAACTGCGGCACGAAGCGAATGGGGCCCTCGAAGGCTTCGGTGCCCCGGTTGAGGGGATTTTCCGGATCGATGACCGCCCGGCGTCCGCCCAGGTTGCGAACGCGATAGACGAGATACCAGACCCGCGTGCGGCGCATCCGCTCCCCCGAGACGGGCACGTCGATCTCGATCGAGCGTGGCGGCTTGAAGGCGAACTCCAGGCACCAGATCTCGCGGGACGACTCGCGGTCGTGCCCCCTGGCGAAGAGTGTGCCCCCGGGGGGAGCCTGCTTGGGCTTCCACTCCAAGTCGGGCCGCGCGGTGATGTCCGGGATATCGCCGCGCAATAGCGTGTCGGCGGCCGACCGGTTCGGGCTGATGACAGTCAGCGTTCCGGCGGCCAACGGACGAAAGCCCGGTGGCTGTTCCGCCGCCTCGACTGCAGCCACAGCCATCACCGTCAGCAGAAAGGCGTACATCGGCCGCGGCATGACTAGGGCTCCCGCTCCAAACACCGCCTGGGTGTGACCACCCTGACGCGGGCGCTGACGCGGGCGAATCATAGCAATTTCCCGTGTTTTACAGAAAAAAGCCCAGACAGAACCCATCTTTCCCGTCTTTTCTTGATTGCCCATCTTTCGCAAGCCACAATATCGGTGCGTCCGCGAAATTCTCGCTCCGGCTCTCCCAAAGGTCGGCCACCGACCGATGAGCAGAGCGGGGTTGGGCTGATGCCGCTCCCCGTGGTACACGCCCGACTGTCAAGGCTTTCGGGCCACCAACTCGCCATGCTTCAGAAAAACCCGCTTTGTCCCCCCGCGCCGTTCCAGGGATCGCGTGCCCATGCGGCATCGGCGCCCTGGAATGCTGGAGTCGAACGATTCGTTTCGGCCGAGGATTTCGACGCCATTGGCGTGCTGGCCGGCATGGACCCCTGCGAGTCGCGGTATTGGTGGATTCCGGAGCTCTACGCTCCGGAAGCATCGTCGGCAGGTGCTCGCAGCCCCCTGGCGGAACTGCTGGCCCGCGGCGGCGTTCAGGCCACCAGCCGCCCGCTCTCGCGACCGACCGCAGCGGCCTGATCGACCTCGGCGGCCAACGCCTCGTAGTCCGCGGCCCCGTGCGAGTCGGGGGCATACGCGAAGATCGATTGGCCGAAGCTGGGTGCCTCCGCCAGCCGGATATTGCGACGAATCCGCGTCTCGAACACTTTTGCCTCCCGCCAGGCCGGATGGGCGGCAGCCGCGGCCCCGAAGAAGTCGGCGACGTCGCGGCCGATCTCTCCGGCGAGCCGCGTGCCACTCTCATACATGCAGAGCACCACACCCAGGAGCCGCAGCCGAGGATTCACGTGCTCCGAAACCAGCTCGATCGTTTCGAGCAGCTTGCTCAGGCCGTGCAGCGCGAGGAAATGCGGCTGCAGGGGGAGCAGCACCTCGTCGACTGCGGCCAATGCGTTGAGCGAAAGCAGGCCGAGGGAAGGCGGACAATCGACCACGAGATAATCGAACCCGGCAGCCGCCGCGGCACCGCCGCGGCACCGCGGATCGGCGTCGATCCGTTGCCGCAGGATCGACTCCCGCCCCGGCCGGCCCGCCAAGGCCATTTCCACCGCGGAGAGGTCGATGTGCGACGGCACCACCCAGAGGTTGTCGCCGGCCGAGACCGTCGCCGCCTCGAGCGGCTGGCCGCCGGTGAGGACGTCGAACGCCGAAACCGGGTGTGATCCCGGGGCAACCCCCGCATGCAGCGTCGCATGCGCCTGCGGGTCGAGGTCGATGAGGCACACGTTCCGACCGGCGCGGGCCAGCGCCACGGCCAGGTTCACCGACGTCGTGGTCTTGCCCACGCCCCCTTTTTGATTGGCAACGGCGATGGAGCGCATGACTGTTGATCCGATGGGTGGGTGGCCGGCGGGGCAGCCGGATGCGGGCCACTTCAGACGGGCGGGAGGGTAGGGTTCCAGGCCCGCCTCAAAAAGCCCGATTTGCCGAGGGAACCGGGCCGCCCTCGGCGCGGGCGGTGGACAACCAGGACCGCAGCCCCTTCTCCAGCCGCCCCAGGCCCACGCATTCTCCCTCACCCACCAGCGTCAGCGTGCCTCCGGGGGAACGGAACTCGAACGCGAGGACAGCGGCTGGTTCCGCATCGCCGGGCCGATCGTAGAAGGCGAGCGCCGCATCCCATGCCCCGCCGCTGGCGTGCCGGCTGTCCCAGTCGAAGTTCGCATCCTCCACGAGACCGCGGCGCAGGTGCACGAGTCCTCGGGCCTGGCTGACGTCGAACCGCTGGGCCGTCTCCGGCCGCGGGCCTCCCTCTCCGTCGGCTCCATCGAACCCTGCTCCTCCACGGGGCTCCCAGAGTTCCACCCGCGGGGCAACCTGAATCCGCCGCGCGACGGCACTGCCGTAGAAATCGAGGCAGCGGCGCGTCTGCTGCCACTGAAACCAGATCGCGAAGCTCGCCAGACCGGCACCGAGAACGACGAGCCCGAGAACGAGCCGCATTCCGGTGGCTGGACGGCCGGCGAGAGTCGTCGAGGTTCGAGAGGCCATACGCGTCGATTGCTGCATGGATGCACTGTATACTCTGGGCCCGTGGTCGTCCGGTTCCCGCCAGCGACCGCCCCCGTCCATGCGGAGCCCACGTGCATGCCGAATGCCTTCGACCCCTACCGCGAAGCCCTCGTCGTGGAACAGCAAACGATCTGGCCGGACGCGTATGAAGATTGGTCCGCGGCCGACAAACAGCGGCTCGAGTCTCAACTGCACGCCAACCCCCGCGAGGCCGCGGAACTGGATTACGTGCGGCAGCACACTGGTTTTGCCCGAGTGATCACCGTCACAACGGCGGACCTCGACCGCGTGAGCGTCGCCTGACCGTGGCCGTCATCCGCCTCCACCTGCCGGGCACGGCAGGCAGCGACCGCCATTCGTCCCCGGCCTCAGCCGCTCCCGACCGGTCATACGACATCGTCTGCGGCCGCGGCGTGCTGGCCGGAATAGGTGCCCGACTGGCTGCAGCCGGAGTGCAGCGGGCCGTGATCGTGACCGACGCCGTCGTCGCCGAGTCGCACGGCCGGAAGGTAGCCGATTCACTCGCCGCCGCTGAAATCCAGGCTCTGGCGCTGACCGTGCCCTCGGGCGAAGCGTCAAAAAGCGTCGGGGAGGCTGCCCGGCTGTGGGCTGCCCTCGCCGATCATGCCGTGGACCGCAGCACCCACGTGGTCGCGGTCGGAGGCGGTGTCGTGGGCGATCTCGCCGGATTCGTGGCGGCAACCTTCGCCCGCGGCCTCCCCGTCTGGCAGGTACCCACGACGCTCGTTGCCCAGGTCGACAGCGCCATCGGCGGCAAAACCGGCATCAACCTCGAGTCCGGCAAGAACCTGGTCGGGGCGTTCTGGCAGCCGTCTGGCGTGTTTTCCGACATCGACACGCTCGCCACCCTGCCCCGCCGGGAGTATGTCAGCGGCCTGGCCGAGGTGGTCAAGTACGGCATGATCTTCGACCCCGGGTTTTTCGACTGGCTCGAGGCCCACGCGACCGCACTCGTGGGCCGGGAGCCGGGGCCCATCGAGCACGCTGTCGAGCGTTCGGCCGCCCTGAAGGCCGCCGTGGTGGAGTGTGATGAGCGGGAAATCACAGGAGCCCGCGCCGCCCTCAACTACGGCCACACCTTCGCACACGCCTTCGAGACCGCCGCCGGCTACGGGCGCCTGCTCCATGGCGAGGCCGTGGCGATCGGCATGAGCTGCGCGGCCCGACTGGCGGCCGAAATGGGCCGAATTTCGGCGGAAATCGTCGCCCGCCAGGATCGACTTCTCATGGCCCTCGGGCTCCCGGTGAATCTGGCAGCCGCAGGGCCTCTCGACCCGAACGCCTTGCTCGCCGTCATGGCCCGCGACAAAAAATCGTTGGGCGGGCGGCTGCGTTTCGTGCTGCCCTCGCGGATCGGAGCGGTCGAACTCGTCGGCAATGTCGATGAGCTGGTCGTCCGCCGCGTGCTCGCCGCCTAGCGATTGACGGCAGGCGGTCGAACGCACCCCCGGCTGGTGCGAATCGCTCCACTCGCGCGGCTCCCGCGACCGCCCCCTGGAGCGAATCGCACCGGCCACTGCCCAGGCGGTGCATTTCGCCCACTCTTTTTCACGCCCACCGGCGATGGGCGGAACCGGGGTTTTTCAGCGGGAAAACGCGGAGCTCCGCCCTCCCGCCGGGAACTTGAGCAGAGAAAACCGGCGACTCGCGAACTTTGGCACGCGGTCTGCATCTAACTCTTTCGTCAGCGGCCGCAGAAGGCCCCAGGCCTCCGAATCAC
The DNA here is from genome assembly GCA_964640405.1 of uncultured Candidatus Kuenenia sp. Classification (GTDB taxonomy): domain Bacteria; phylum Planctomycetota; class Planctomycetia; order Pirellulales; family UBA1268; genus QWPN01. The sequence continues at coordinate 4,480 of CAZXIG010000045.1, read as the reverse complement.
TCGGACGCTGGCTCGTGATCGTGTGTTCGTTTGGCTTCAGATTCATTTGGCTTCAGAGAAGGAGTTCGCTCATGGCTTCGCAATCCGCGGCCGTCGGTCGCGCGGACGCCTACCGGTCGCTGACCCGCACCGACCTGTGTCTGTGCGTGCTGCCGATCGCCGTGTTCCTGTCGATCGTTTCGCTCGTCTGAACGCCGGCCTCGTTCGGTCCGTCGTTCGCACTTTTCGGCTTTTCTTTTCTCGACCCTGCTTTCAAAGGACTGCTCCGTGATCACCCTCGCGACTCATCGTGATTCCTCGGTATTCCGCACCCTCTCTTCGGTCGTCGTCAGTTGCCTGATGGCGGTGTTCGCCGTGGTGGTCACGGTCATCGGTTGATGGCTCTCGAGTTCCGCCTCGTATCGCCGCATTCGAAGGAAATTCCAATGAATGACACCTCTGCCTCCAACTCGACTTCGTGCCTGCGGGCCGTCGGAATTCGCGAAATCGTGATCGTGGATTCGTCCTGCGATCGCTACGGCGACTTCGTGCAGGCGGCCCAAGCCGGTGAAGTCGGCCTGCATTTCTGCGTGGACGGTCGCTCGGCCGTGCGGCTGGCGCGTCGCTTTCGTGCCGACGCCTGGCTCGTGTCGGCGGATCTGCCCGACATGTCCGGATTCGATCTGCTCGACATGCTGTCGCCGCACGTCCTGCAGGGCGACGTCGATCCGATGCTGTCGGGTTCCCGCATTTCACTCGAGCGTGTAGGCGAGAGCTTCCGCTCCGGCATCTTCATCGTGTCCGACGCCTATCGGCTGGCGGACGAACAGCGGGCCCTGGCCTCGGGGGTCGCCGGCTACCTCGTGCGTCCCGTCACGCTCGACGTGATCCGCGGTGCCCGTCGGCCGGCGAGCACTCCTGAGTCGTCGGACATCGCGGCCGGCCTTTCGTGACGACAAGCACTTCTTTTCTCTTCTCTTCTCTTGAGCATCACATCCGTTTGATTTCCAAGAATCTGCTTCTGTTAGGGGGGCGCTCCATGATGTCTTTTTCTTCTTGTCATTCGCAAATCAGGGCTCTGGTGCTCATCGCCGGGGCATGTGCTGCAGCCTGCCTCGGCGCTGGCTCGCTTCATGCGGAGGGCTTCGTCAGCGTCGGTGCCGGTGGACTGAAGCAGGACGCATCGCTCGTGAGCAGCCTTGGCGACGCCGCCTTGGCGGCCGAGGTCACGCCCGCGAGCCAAGTTCCGGTGGCCGCGGTCGCCCCGCGATCGGCATCTCCTCGGGAGCAGACCGAAGCCCAGGTCGGCAGCGAGCTGTTCCGCAATCTGAGGCTTGCCATTCCGCTCGTCGCGGAATCCTCTGTGGGATCGCCCATCGACGCCCCGATGCCCGCGGAATTCCGGCCCATGTCCGGCCCGATGGTCGGCGTTCGGCCCCATCCCAGCATCTGGGGAAGTTCCTTCGCTCGCTGAGCCCGACTTCATTCCCGAATTCACCCTCGAACCTCGTCTCACTCGTTTAGGAGCCCCCCATGTTCTCATCCGTTGTCGATGCCGCGACGCATGAATCCGATTCGAGCCGCTCGGTGCCCAGCGTGGTCGTCGTCGACCCCCGGTTCGACGCCTACAAGCAGCTTGCCTCGAGCGCCCGCCTCGGACGGATCGATCTGCACTTCCGCTCGAGCGGCGCCGATGCCGTCAAGCTCGCGCGGAGACTCAAGGTCGATGCCTGGCTGATTGCGTCGGATCTCGACGACATGTCGGGCCACGACCTCGTGCAACTGCTCAAGGAGCGCCACGATCATGGCGCGGAGCACGGAGCCGCCAAGGTCGCGATCGTGACCGAAGCGGGTACCTCCGGTCGCCAACGGACACTCGCCGAACTGGAGGCGGCTGATTCGAGCGCCGACTCGCTGCTCTCCCACCCGATCACGCTGCGTGATCTGGAGCGGCTGCTGGGCCTGCCCATCGAGGAGCGATCGAAGGTGTTCGCCGAGACCGGCGCCGCTCGCGCGTTCATCACGCTGCCGATCGGGGTCGGGGCCGCGGTCGTCGCGATCGCCGTCTTGATGCTGGGCTGACCTTTGGTTTTCTCCGCACTATTCCCCCAACCCTCGATTCATACACCTAAGGATCTGCCAGCGTGATGCTCACGAGCTGCACCAAGAAATCGTTCGTTCGTCTTTCCCGATCCGTTCTTGCCGTGTGCGGAACAATCTGCGTCGGCGCCGCGATGGCCGAGAGCAATTTCGAACTGAGAGGATTGGGACCGGCGCCCACAGGCCTCGCGGTCACGTCGTTTTCAGGTCTCGAACCCATTCGTCTTTCGGCACCCCTGGATTTCCGCACCGCGCCCGCGTCGAACGGCGGGAGTCAGTTGGATGGCCGTCCGGCAGCGTGGCGTTCGGTCTCTCCTCTGGAGCGCTCGTCGATCTCGAACCGTGACGTCGATGTCTTTCCGCATACTCGGCAGACGATGCCATTGCTCCTCCCCGACGCCAGTGACGTTTCCTCGCATTCGGCTCCTCCGCTCCGCACCATGAGTGGACCCTCGGTCGGCGTGCGGTGGAAAATTCCGGGCCACATCCGGTGATTCCGTGGGCGGCTTGGCGGAACTTTCTCCGCACCGCCTCGGTGGCCCTGCTGCTCGCGCTTGCGATCCCCACACCGTCGTCCCACGCCATCGTCGGCAGCGATTCGCAGGCGACGATGTTCAGCGGCACGCACGTGAACGCGGTGATCGGGGCCAACACGTTCTACAGCCTCGGCTTCGGCGGCAGCCGGGCGATCGTGGCCAACATCGAGGCCGGCACGATCTGGAACGGTCACGAGACGCTGACGGGCCGAGTGTCCCAGTTTATCGCCGACCCCGTCATCGTGGCCACCGGCACGACGCAGCTCGGTCAGTTTGACTGGCACGCCACGATGGTGGGCCAGACGCTCGGTGGCAGTGGCCTCTACACGGTTCAGGATGGCATCGCCCCGACGGCCCAATTGTGGTCGGGAGCGATCGCGACGCAGTGGCTTGGCTCCGGTTTCACCGGTTCGTTCGACGCGACGGATGCCAGTTTTTTCTATCCGTACGTCACCGCGATGCGGACGGGCATCGTCTCGGGATCGGCCACGCTCCGGGCCAAGGTCGTGAACAGCAGCTGGGGCTATGGCGATCCCGCCGGCCGGGACGATTGGACGATCGCGATCGACGCGCTGACCCGCGAGAACAGCGTCGTGACCGTGATCGCCGCGGGCAATGCCGGTCCCACGACCAACACGGTCGGCGGCCCAGCCTCGGGCTACAACAGCATCTCCGTGGCGGCGACCACCGGTCTCGCGGAGCCGAACCCGTTCTCGACGGTGGCGTCGTTCTCGAGCCGCGGCCCCGGCGACTTCTACAACCCGGTGACCAGCACCACCGTGGCTGCCGTCAGACCGACCGTCGACATCGCCGCGCCCGGCGACCTCCTCACGCTCGCCCTCTACGGCGGCATGACGGGAGGTAACAAGGCGGGTTTCAATCCATGGCCGGGTTCCAACTATTACGCCGGAGGCATGGACGGCACGAGCTTCGCGGCCCCGATCGTGGCGGGAGGCGCCGCGCTGATGATCGATGCCGCCACGTTCGTGTCATCCGCCGTGATCAATACCGCGGAGATGCTCGACGCCCGCGTGATCAAGGCCACGATGATGGCCACCACCACGGCCACGGTCGGCTGGAACAACGGCCAGCAGTCGGTAAACGGCGTGATCACGACGGCGCAGGCACTCGACCACGCGGCCGGTGCCGGCTTGATCAACCTCGACGGGGCCTACCGGACCTACGTCGGCGACCCGACCGTCGTCGATATCGGCGGCGCCAACGTTCTCCTCGCCGGCGTGAACACGACGCTGGGCGTGGGTGGCACCGCCGGCGGCACCGGCCTCGAACTCCGCGGCTGGGATCTGGGCACGGTGCTGAACGGCGCCGATGCAGGATCGGGCAACATCAACTCCTATGCGTTCGGCTCGATCCTGCCGGCCGGCGGCACGCTGACCGCCGCCCTCACCTGGTTCGCCGACCGCACTGTGGGCAGCACGGTCGCATCGGCCACCGACGTGGCGTTGAGCAACCTGTCGCTCAAGCTCTATCGCACCGACGACATCGGCGGCCCGTCCCTCGTCGCCCAGTCGATCGCCCCCTACAGCAGCTCGGAATTCCTTCGACTGACGCTTCCCGCCACCGGCCTGTACGAGCTCCGCGTCGCCGGCCTCGACCAGGTCTACAACACCCTGGGCACGTCGGCAACGACCACCGACTACGGCCTCGCCTGGGTCGTCACCGTCCCCGAACCAGGCACCTGGGCCCTCGCCGGCACCGGCCTCGCGCTCTTCCTCACCTCGCAGCTACCGAGGCGACGAACCGCCAAGGCGATACCCCGTCCAGAACAACAAAAACCGAGGCGCAGGGGGTCGGTGCAAGCTCGAGGAGCATTGGACCGAGTCCGCGAGGTCCACCGCGACGAG
>CAZXIG010000044.1:3729-16819 GCA_964640405.1 uncultured Candidatus Kuenenia sp. | reverse complement strand
ACAACATCGAAGACGACATGGGGCACGTGAAGTATCTGCTCTTCTACATCGCGACGGGCGTGATCGCGTCGCTGGCGTTCGTGGCCCTCAACAGCTCCGGCGAGGCGGCGTTCACGCCCTGCCTCGGCGCCTCCGGCGCGATCTCGGGAGTGCTCGGGGCCTATCTCGTGCTGCATCCAAGCCGCCGCGTGAGCGTGCTCTTGATGCGGATGATGGTGGACGTGCCGGGCTACGTGGCGGTGGGGATCTGGTTTCTGTTCCAGATCGCCAGCGGCCTCTTCGACGCGGGCAGCGGCGGTGGGGGCGGCGTCGCCTATTCGGCCCACGTGGCCGGCTTCGTGGCGGGCATGATCCTCGCCAAGCCGATGAGCCTGCGGGCGGTCCGCGAGGAGGCCGACCCGCTCGTCGTGCTGCGTCGGCGGGTGCCTTGATCCGGCGATTTGCCACGGCGCTATGATTCGGGGTGTTTCCACCCACGGCCCCCGAGCGACCAGTCGTGTCGTGGCATGCCCTCCCGATCGCCGATGTGACCGCGCGTTTGGGCACCGATCCCGAGCGCGGCCTGTCGATGGCCGAGGCGGAGCGGCGGCGTGCGGAGCACGGCGACAACGTGCTCCGTGAGAAGCCGCCCGAGGCCTGGTGGTGGAAATTTCTGCGGCAGTTTCGCGAGCTCGTGATCTGGATCCTGCTCGCGGCGGCCGTGATCGCCTGGGCCATGGGCGACTGGGCCGACACCGCCGCGATCATCGCGATCGTGCTCGTCAACGCGATCATCGGCTTTCTGCAGGAGGAGCGGGCACTCCGGGCGCTCGCCGCCCTGCAGCGGATGTCGGCGCCGATCGCGAAGGCCGTGCGGGACGGCGAGCTGCGGCCGCTGCCGGCCCGCGAGCTCGTGCCGGGGGACCGGGTCGAACTCGAGGCCGGCGACAGCGTGCCCGCCGACGCGCGGCTGCTCGAGTCCTTTGGGCTGCGTGTGCAGGAGGCCGCGCTCACGGGGGAGAGCGAACCGGTGGAGAAGGAGCCCGCCGGGCCACTGCCTGCAGCCACGCCTCTCGGCGACCGGCGGTCGATCGTGCATGCGGGCACGGTGGTGGCAGCCGGCCGGGCCGCCGGGATCGTCGTGGCCACCGGCATGGCGACGGAGCTGGGACGGATCGCGAGCCTGCTCGAGCGGGCCGAGCCCGAGACGACGCCGCTGCAGCGCCGGCTTGCGGAACTGGGGCGACTGTTGATCGTGATCTGCCTCGCCGTGGTGGCGGTGATCTTCGCTCTCGAGCTGCTGCGCGGCGGACGGCTCACAGACGTGCTGCTCCGCGCGGTCAGCCTCGCCGTCGCGGCGGTGCCCGAGGGGTTGCCGGCCGTCGTCACGGTCGTGCTCGCGATCGGCCTCCAGCGGATGGTGGCCCGCAACGCGCTCGTTCGTCGGCTGCCGAGCGTCGAGACGCTGGGCAGCGTGACGGTGATCTGCTCCGACAAGACCGGCACGCTCACCCGCAACGAGATGACCGTGCGGGAGATCGCGACGGCGGCTGGCAGCTATGACGTCACTGGCGGCGGGTATGCGCCGCACGGCGAGTTTCTCGCGGCAGGTGAGGGCCCGGATGGTCGGCCCGTCGCCGTGGCGGCCCGCCCCGACCTGCACCGGCTGCTCGTGATCGCCGCTCGCTGCGGCAATGCCTCGGTGCAGCCAGAGAGCGGCGGGGGGTGGCGGGCGGTGGGCGATCCGACCGAAGCCGCGCTCGTGGTGGCGGCGCTCAAGGCGGGCATCGCGGCCGACGACCCTGCCGAGCCGGTGGTCTTCGAGATCCCGTTCGACTCCGACCGCAAGCGGATGAGCGTCGTCGTCCGGAGAGCCGCCGGCGGCCGCGTGCTCGAAACAAAGGGGGCGACCGAGGCGGTGCTGCCACGGTGCTCCGCCGAGCTGCGCGACGGTGTGCCGGTGCCGCTCACGGATCAGAGGCGACGCGAGATTCTGGCCGCCGCCGCCGGCATGGCGAATCGCGCGCTACGGGTGCTGTCGCTCGCCTGCCGCGACCTGCCCGCCGACGAGCCGCTCGACGGGACGCCCGACGACCGCGAGCGCGATCTCGTCCACGTCGGGCTCGCCGGGATGATCGATCCCCCCCGCGACGAGGCCCGGGCCGCGGTGCGGACGTGTCGCTCCGCCGGCATCCGCCCCGTGATGATCACGGGCGACCATCCCGCCACGGCGCTGGCGATCGGTCGCGAACTCGCCCTGGTCGACGGCGTCGGCCGTGCGGTGACGGGCGCGGAACTCGACACCCTCTCCGACGATGCGCTCACCGCCGCCGTGGAAGAGATCGCGGTGTACGCCCGCGTGACGGCCGAGCACAAGCTGCGTGTGGTCAGGGCGTGGCAGCGCCGCGGGCAGGTGGTTGCGATGACGGGCGACGGAGTCAACGACGCCCCGGCCGTGAAGGCGGCCGACATCGGGATCGCGATGGGGATCACCGGCACCGACGTCACCAAGGAGGCCTCCGACATGGTGCTCACCGACGACAACTTCGCGTCGATCGTGACCGCCGTGGAGGAGGGGCGGGGCATCTACGACAACATCCAGAAGTTCATCCACTACCTGCTCTCGTGCAATGCCGGCGAGGTGCTGCTCATGCTCGTGGCGGCGGTCGCCGGCTGGCCCGCACCTTTGGCGGCGATCCAGATCCTCTGGCTGAACCTCGTCACCGACGGCCTGCCCGCGCTTGCCCTGGGGCTCGAGCCCCCCGAGCCCGACATCATGGAGCGGCCCCCGCGGCCGCCGCAGCAGCCGGTGATCACGCGTCGTCAGGGCCTCGTGATCCTCGCGCACGGCGGGCTCGTCGCCGCGGTGACCCTCGCCGCCTTCTGGCTCACGTGGCGCGGCTCGGCGGACCCGGAGGTGATCGAGCGGGCGCAGACTACCACCTTCTGCGTGGCGGCTTTCGCCCAGCTGCTCTTCGCCATCGGCTGCCGCAGCGACCGGCGCACCGCATTCGGGATCGGATTTTTCCGCAACCCGCCGCTGCTCGCCGCGATCGCCATCTCGTCGCTGCTCCAGGTGGCGGTCGTCACGCTGCCGGTGGCGCGGCCCGTGTTCGAGGTGCGGGCCGAGCTCGGCGCCGGCTGGCCGTTCGTGATCGCGCTCGCCCTCGTGCCCGTGTCGGTGATCGAGGCGTTCAAGTGGGCTGGGTGGATCAGTCGGCGAAGAGGCTCACCGGGGTGAATCGCTCGACGTCGAAGAGCCCCTGCGGACCGAGCTTGAGCGCCGGGATGACGAGGAGCGACATGAAGGCGAGCGTCATGAACGGTGCGGCCAGCGGTGAGCCGAGCGCCTTGGCGAACCGGTCGAGCTCCGTGTAGGCCGCCGCCACTTCGGCCCCGGGGCGATCCGACATCAGACCGGCGATCGGCAGCGGCAGCGATCGCTCGTCGTCGGGGCCGACGGCGGCGAGGCCGCCGCGGGCTGCGATGACCAGATTCACTGCACGGGCGATCGCAGCTTCGCTCGCGCCGACGGCCACGATGTTGTGCGAATCGTGGGCGACGCTCGAGGCGATCGCGCCCTGTCGGAGCCCGAAGCTTCTCACGAACGCGACGGCGGGGGGGCGGTCGTCGTAGCGGTCGATGACGGCGATCAGGAGGGTGTCGGTGGCGGGATCGGCGGCGAGGCGGCCGTCCACGACCCGCGCCGGCACGGAGAGTTCCCCCGTCGTCAATTGCCCGTCGCGGGCCTCGATCATCCGGAGACTGCGGCCGGCATCGGCCGCCGTGGCCGGGATCGCGAAGTCGGCCGCGGTCTTCGGTCGCGCGGCAAACCGGTTCGGCGTGGCCGCTGCGAGCCGCGGCCAGACCGTGACGCCGTCGGCCGCGGCGAGCATCCCGTCCACGAAGACGCGGCGAACGTGCATGGTCGAGAGGTCGTCGACCTCGATGAAGTCCGCCCGGTCACCGAGCTGGAGCAGGCCCACGTCGAGGCCGTAGTGCCGCACGGGATTGACCGAGGCCACCCGCAGCACGTCGAAGAGGTTGCTGCCGCGGGCGAGCGCCCGACGCACCAGTGCGTCGATGTGACCCCCGACGAGCCGGTCGGGGTGCATGTCGTCGCTGCAGAGCATGACCCGACCGGGATGCGAGTCGATGAGCGGGGCCAATTCGTCGAAGTTGCGGGCCGCCGAGCCCTCGCGAATCAGGATCCGCATCCCGAGCGAGAGCTTCTCCAGGGCCTCCGGGAGCGAGACGCACTCGTGGTCGGTGGAGATGCCGGCTGCGGCGTAGGCGGCGAGCGCGGGACCGGAGAGCCCGGGAGCGTGGCCGTCGATCGGCTTGCCGCGGGCCCGCGCGGCGGCGAGCTTGGCCATCACCTCTGCGTCGCCCGCCACGACACCGGGATAATTCATCACCTCCGCGAGATAGCCGATCTCGGGACGATCGAGCAGCGAGGCGACGGCCGCCGCGTCGAGCGCCGCCCCCGCATGGTCGAACGGAGTGGCCGGTACGCAGGACGGCGCGCCGAACGAAAACCGGAACGGCGATCGCCGCGCATCATCGAGCATGAAGTCGATCCCCGCGACGCCGAGCACGTTGGCGATCTCGTGCGGATCAGACACGGTCGCCACGGTGCCATGCGGCACGGCCATCCGGGCGAACTCGCCGGGGGGCAGCAGCGAACTCTCGACGTGCACGTGGGCATCGACGAAGCCTGGCAGCAGCCAGGTGTCGTGCTCGATCGAGTCCCAGGTGATGCCGGCGATCCGCCCGCTGGAGATGGTGAGCGTCGCGGGGCGGATGCGGCGCGCGAGCGGGTCGATCACGTTGCCGACGATTCGCCAGAAATCCGTCGTATCGCCGGGGCCGCTCGTCGTCATGCCCGCAGCCTATCACTCACCGCATGAAGGAGGGGAGCAACTCTCGGGAGAGCGACCAGGGCGCGGATAGACGGGCCGCGTCGGCGGCCGGTGAATCGGGCCGAGGATCGTCTGGCACGGTGGGGAGCGGCTGGAGCGCGGCCCGGCCCAGCGAGTCGGCGGGAGGGGAGGCCGCGGGCGGTGGCGGCGCGGGCTGACGCGGTGATTCCTCGTCGGGCTTCGGCACGACCGAACGCGGCGGCGCGGCAGGCGTGGAGGTGCCCGAGGTCGTCGCGGTCGTCGCATCCGCATCGGGCCAGCGTCGCCACTGCGTGGCGTAGTGCCCGAAGTGCGCCGGTCGCGCGGGGCAGGGAGCGCCGGCCGCGCATTCCTTGCAGCCGAGTGCGTGCTCTCGCTGGTGCAGCGGCTTCAGGCCGGAGCAGCCGGCGAGCCAGGCGCAGACGAAGACTGCAACGCAGGCTCGAACCGCTTGTCGCGGGTTGGAAGGCATGAGGTGGCGCGGCCGTGGAGTCGATATCGGGCCGGAAACGTAGCGATCGCCGCCTCTCCAGGCCAGACCAACGCCAACCCGAAAGAGGTTGCGGGGCGGGGGAGGGCGAGGGGGATCAGGCAGACTTCCGCCGCCACTGCTCGTTGGCCTGGCGGACGGCGAGCCGGATGAACGGCCGCTGGAGCTCGTGCACCAGCCTGTCCACCAGGGAGCGGCGTCGGGGGTGGATCACGCTGCCGCCGAGCTCGCCACCGAGCTCACGGATCACGATCGGGCGGGCCGAGAGCATCCGAGCCCCGTGGAGCCACTGCATCTGGACGAAGCTGTCGACCGGCCGGTCGAATTCCTCGCTCGCGGCGAGGAGCAGCCTGGCCGCCTCGCGGCCCACGATCTGCATCTGCATGTTGAGCGCCGGCAGCCGCGGCTCGATCACGTGGAGCCGGCCGATGCCCCACACTCGCTGCCCCTGCTCGCCCCGCTCGCGCATCGGGAACCGCACGAAATCCCCCGGTGACATCCCGGCGAGCACGATCTCGATGAGCGGCACGAAGTCGGGTGAGGAGGGGGCGACGTCGTCTTCAGCGATCAGGCCGGCGTCGCATCCGGAGTCGACGATCGCCTGCCAGGCGCGGCGGTGCGACAGAAAGCAGGCGATCTCGCCGGCAGCCAGCGGGAACGGATATCGCGGCGAGTGGAGGTCGCGGCGAGCCCGCTCCTGCAGGGCCGCTGCCGGCATCGACTTGCCATCGACGGCGTCGAGCAGCTCCGCCGGCATCGGGAGCGAGGCCGCGAACGCCTGCGCCTGACGGTGGCGATCCGTCGCACGCTTCAGATGGATGATGTATCCGTGGCAGGACATGGCCAGGCGACTTCCCGGGGAGTGGCCGCGGAAGATAGCGAACGAGGCCGACCGTCGCACGGGCAAAAATCCCGTGAAAATCGGCCCCGGAAGCCGCTCAGGCCGGCACGGTCGCCGCGGGGCGGGTAAACAGGAAGCCCGCGGCGATGAGAGCGAGTTGGCTGAGCACGTAGCCGGCCAGGAGCATGAGCACGCCGCTGGTGAACCCGTAGCTGTGCAGGCCGATGCCCAACTGGTTGGTGCCGAACCAACTCCAGGCCGTGATGATGTTGCCACCGATCGCGAACAGGGCGAAGCCGCGCGGTCCGATCCAGCGATCCCAGCGGGCGTGGAGCACGGCCGCGTTCCAGAGCACGATCATCAGTGCGCCGTTCTCCTTCGGATCCCAGCCCCAGAACCGGCCCCAGCTGTCGTCGGCCCAGAGGCCGCCGAGCACGGTGCCGATGAAGCTGAAGAAGAGGGCGAAGCAGACGACGCCGTAGGTCATGCGATAGAGGCGGTCCTGCACCTGTTTCGCGCCCTCGGCCGCGACGGCCCCGTCGCGCCGGGCATATCGCGACCAGATCCGGTGCACGATCGCGCAGGTGCCGAGCAGGCCGGCGAGGAAGGTGGCCCCGTAGCCGAGCGTGACGGTCACGACGTGGGTGGAGAGCCAGAACTGCGTGTCGAGCACGGCTTGGAGCACGTGCATCGTGTCGCCGGAGTCGAGGCCGTAGGCCACCATCAGCGTGAGGCCACCCGCCAGCGCCGCGACGAGGTTGCCGATGCCCATGCGGTAGAGCGCCTCGAGGCCGAGGCCCGCCAGCACGCAGGCCCAGCCGATGAAGATGGCCGACGAGTAGAGGTTCACGACCGGCGGGCGGCCCGTGAGCCAGATCCGCGAGGCGAGTGCGAAGGTATGGAGCACGAAGATGCCCACGAGCATCCACGACACGAACCGATTGAGCGGCCGGTGCCAGACGAGGAAGCTCGCGAAGCAGAGCACGGTGGCCGCCACGTAGAGCCATTTGGCGAGGTCGGTGGGATTGAAGGCGTTGAGCCAGGCTTCGTAGGCGGCCTTGCCGGCCGTGTCGGCCACGTCGGGCAGCGGCGCGATCGCGAGGCGGTAGTCGGCCAGCGCCTTGTTGAAGGCGGCGGGCTCGCCGCCGACGGCCGACATGAGCTCCGTGAAGGGCAGTAGGGCGGGATTGAGCTGGAACGCCGGCTGACCCGGGCGCCCCTCGAGCATCCGCCCCATCATCGCGGTCACGACGGCGGGATAGAGCGCCTGCCAGCGGGCGTCGGGCCCCGCGGCCGTCGCGTCGGCCACCGACCGCTCGCGCGGCGGGATCGCGGCGGCGGGATGGTTCTCCTCCAGCATCCGTGCTCCCTGCACCATCTTCTGCACCTGCTCCACGAACTCGCGGCGGGCCTGCTCGTCGTCGCCCGCGGGCCGCGGCATCGACGGCGCCTGGTAGGCGAACCGGATCAGGTCGTAGGCCATGAGCTTCTGCTGCAGCTCCTTGAGCTTCTTCTGTGTGAACGTCAGCTGCTCGGCGGGCAGGCCTTCGATCGCCTTCATCTGCTCGCGGAGCTTTTCCCGGCCCGCCTCGAGCTCGACGGCCGCATAGCGATGCCCCTGCCGGCGCTTCAGGTCGAAGAAGTCGAGCACCTCCAGCGCGTCGATCCGAAACACGGGGGCGGTGTCGACCCATTCGCTGCCGGCCATGTGGGCCAGGAGCCATTGCGACGCGGGCACCGTGCCCGTGGGTACGTTCGGCACCCGCTTCGCCGAGGCATCGTCGGCGGCGGGCATCTTCACGGACGTGCGGTTGCCGAGCAGCTGGAGCGTGTTGCGGGCCACGCTGTCGAGCGGCTTCACGCGGCCCTCGTGCATCACGGGCAGCGTGCCGACCGTGCGCCAGTCGCAGGCGTCGGGCTTCGCGGCCCGCTGCCGCGCCAGCGGCAGCGCGCAGATGGCCACGAGGCCGAGCGCCGCCGCCGGAATCGCCCAGCCTCGGGGGGCTCCGCTCGCAGCGGCGACGGCGGCCCGCGGTCGCTTTCCGCCGCGGGCCGGCGACGCGATGGCGGCGTCGCCCCGCTCGTGGCGATCGGCGAACCGCACGAACGTGCCGCCGAAGTGCACGAGCATGCCCCAGAAGGCGAGCACGCAGGCCACGTAGGGAATCAGCCAGCCCGCGTTCTCCACGACCTGCAGGCCGGTCATCTCGCCGACCCTGCCGTTGCCGAGATCCACCTTCGAATACTGGCTCTGATAGAAGGTTTCGCCCCGGTAGCGCACCGGGTTGTTCATCCAGATGCGGCCCTGCTGCTCGGCCTTCGTGGCGGGGTCGCTGAAGGTGACGTACGACGAATAGTCGCGGGGCGTCTCGCTGGCGGAATAGTCGATCCGCCGCACGTCGGTGAGCGTGACGTCGTAGGGCTTGTATTCCCGGCGGTAGCGGAGCTGGAGCCGCCACGGCTTGCCCCCCGCCTCCACCGTGTCGCACTCGTCGGCCGGAGCGCCGACGAAGATCTGCGCCTGGTCGTTCAAAAACTGCGAGACGAGAAAGGTGCCGAGATCCTTGCCCGTCTCCTTCTCGGTGAGCCGCACGTAGGCCGAGGCGATGTTCGACTTCGACGTGGCGCCCCCTTCGGGCGGCCGGCGGTTGGCCAGGAACCGGGTGCCGAGGCCCGTGGTGGCCGGGTTGGGGGCGACGGGGCCAACGCGAACGACGTCGGAGTTGGGGAAGTAGTCCAGCACGCGAATCTCGAATGGCAGGCCGTCGGCTGCGATCGCTTCGCCGCCGGCGCGGGCGGCGAGTAGCCGGCCCGATACCGCCGTGACGCGGTCGTCCGTGGCGTCGCTCCGGTCGATCACGGCCAGTTCCGTCTCGTCGGTGCGGAAGGCGACATTGGTGGTCTGCCCCTCGACGAGCGACATCCGCTCCTCGATCTGGCGGTCGCCGAAGACGAACTGGCCGAGCATGAGCAGTCCCACGGCCACGTGGATGAGCACGTTGCCGCCGCGGGCCCCGAACACCATCACGAGGCCGGCGAGCAGCACGAGCGAAGCCACGCTCGACTGGATGAGCTGCCACATGATCCGCAGGCCGGGCTCGTTCATCCGCCAGTCGGCGCCGCCGAAGAACGTCGCCAGCGCCAGGCCGCCGATCACCGCGGCCGTCGCCCAGAGCACGCCGCGGACGAGCCGCCGTTCGCTCCGCCAGCCCGCCACCGCGAGACCGGCGGCGAGCAGCAGCGAGCCGACCTGCACCAGGGTCCAGACGGTGTCGTAGTCGATCGGCGGCCGGCCCTGTAGGCCGTCGGTGCGATGGCCCGTGAGAATGACGGCCAGCGTGAGCAGGCCTCCGAGGAGCGACACGAGCGAGCCCCACACGAGCCGCTGCCCGCTGGCGGCCACGTGGAAGCGGGTCACCTTCGCCGCGATCAGGTTCACCAGCAGCACGAAGCCGATCGTGGCCCCGCCCGGAAACGGGAACCAGCCGGTGAGCGTCGACTCGCCGAAGATCGTCACCGGGAAGAAATCGGAGAAGGGCACCCGCGCGACCCAGCTGTTGAAATACTCGGCCTTCACCTCGGGCAGGTTCTTCTCGTCCTGCGCGAGCGTGCCCACGAAGAGCAGGAACGTGGCCGCCAGAAACATCACCACCGTGATCTTGAGCGAGCCGAGCGCCCGCAGCAGCTGCCAGGCGAGGGCGCCGGGTGCGACGGCGGCATGCCGCTCCGGAAAAGACATCGACGAGGCGGGAAGGCTGCCGGTGGCCATACTACTGCTCCTCCTTCCAACGGATCGACGACACGAACCGATTGAACTTCTCACGCTCGCGGCGCGCGACGGCGGCGTCTCCCTTGAACTTCACGAACAGGGCGGCCGAGTCGTCGAGCGGGATCATCGCGCCGAGGATCGCCTGTCCGGCGTCGGCGGCGTCGTCGAGCAGCAGCACGACCGTGGCCTCGGTGCCGCCGACGTCGAGCTTCTCGGCTGCGGTGAGCGCCGCCTCCACCGCCTTGTCGCGGGCAGCCGCGTCGGTATCGCCGAGCTGGCCTTGCCACCGCTCCACGTTGCTGCGGAGCGTGCCCGCGGCCGGGATCACGGTCACCTCGCGGCCGTCGGCCGGGTCGCCGATCGCGAGCGTGGCCAGCCGCAGCCCACCGGCTCCGCGGTCAGTCCAGCCCTCTGGCACCTCGTACCGCAGCTTCAGCCCGCCGGATTCGGCGTTGGGGGTGCCGGAGGGACGTGCCGCGACGACGGGGGACTCCGCCGGCCGCGGAATCGTGTAGGAGCGGATGTCACCCGGGCGGACGGCGGCGTCGTTGCCGCAGCCCGCTGTCGCGACCGCCAGCAGACACAGCCACTTGGAGAGAGAGCCGTTCCTGCGGAGACGCACGGTCCGGGCGAAATCAGGCGGGGGGAGAACTGGCACGGCGGGACCTTTCTGCCCGGCGCGAACCGCGCGGGGAAACCTTGAAATTCTAGCAATCTTTGGCCGTCCGGGAGGCCGGGCGGTCGCGACCAGCTATTTTGCTCGGGCGGCTACGATGTCGGCCGATTCGCAGAGTGAATGCAGGAGATCGGCAGTGGCGGTCGAGCTGGAATTCAGTGAAGCGGGAACCGGCGAGCCGCTCGTCATCCTCCACGGCCTGTTCGGCTCGAAACGCAACTGGGCGAGCATCGCGGGCAAACTTGCCCAGCATCGCCGCGTCATCGCCGCCGACATGCGGAACCATGGCGAGAGCCCGTGGGACGACCGCCACGACTACCCGGCGCTCGCCGACGACGTGGCCCGGCTGATCGAGACGAGGGTCGGCGGCCCCGCCGTCGTGCTGGGCCACAGCATGGGGGGCAAGGCGGCGATGATGCTCGCGGTCACGCGGCCCGAACTCGTCGAACGGCTCATCGTCGTGGATATCGCGCCGGCCCGGTCGATTTCCAGCCCGCTGCTCTTGGTGAAGGCGATGCGGCGGGTGCCGATCGAGAGGCTCTCCCGCCGGGCGGAGGTGGACGCGGTGCTCGCCGAGGTGATTCCCGATTTGAACGTCCGCGGGTTCCTGGCACAGAACGTGGTCACCGAGCCGGCCGGCCTCCGGTGGTCGGTGAACCTCGACGCGATCGAACGCAACGGCGAGTCGATCGTGGGGTTCCCGGAGATTCCGCCCGGCGTGACGTTTACGAAGCCCACGCTCTTCATTGCCGGCGGGCGATCAGAGTATCTGCGCCCGGAGCATGCCGGCACGATCGAGCGGCTCTTTCCCACGGCGACGATCGAGACGATCGCGAACGCCGGCCACTGGGTGCATGCCGAGGCGCCGGAGCCGTTTCTCGACGCGGTGAATCGCTTCCTGGCGTGACGGCTCGGCGCCGCTACCGCGGCTCCCGTGCCCGCAGCGACTCGGCCTTGCGGACGAGGTCGAGGAACTCGGCGCGGTAGCCCCCCTCGTCGGCGCCGAGCGCGGCGCTCGCGATGTCGGCGACCATCGGTAGCGTGGCCTCGCCCTTCGATTCGCTCGCCCGCAGGATCATCCCGAACGCGGCCACCGCGGCGGCGAACCTCGTGTCGGCCGAGGCCTCTGCGAAGCGGCCGCCCTGGTCGGCCAGCGGAAACTCCCGCAGCACGCTCTCGGTGCCCTCGGGCTGCTTGAACCGCAGCTTCACCGTGAGGAGTTCGCGGCTCGCGGGTCCCTGCGCGGCGGATTCCGCAGCCCGCGGCTGCTCGGCCTGATACTTGAGCGGCTCCGCGCCCGCCGCCGGGGCGTCGCCGCCGGCCGGCACGATCTCGTAGAGGGCCGTCACCGTATGTCCCGCCCCGATCTCGCCGGCGTCCTTCGTGTCGTCGCGAAAATCGGCGTCGGCGAGCCGCCGGTTCTCGTAGCCGAGGAGCCGATACGACGTCACCTGGGCGGGATTGAACTCGACCTGAATCTTCACGTCCTTCGCGATCGTGATCGTCGAGCCCGTGAGCTGCTCGACCAACACCTTGCGGGCCTCGCGAGCACCGTCAACGTAGGCATAGACGCCGTTGCCATTGTCGGCGAGCTTCTCCATCTTTTCGTCCTGCAGATTGCCCTGCCCGAAGCCGAGCACGGTGAGGAACGTGCCCTCGCGAGCCTTCTCCTTGATGAGCTCCACGAGAGCCGTGTCGCTCGTGATGCCCACGTTCAGGTCGCCGTCGGTGCAGAGGATGACGCGATTGGCGCCGCCGGAGATGAATTCCTCCCGGGCCTGCTCGTAGGCGAGGGTGATGCCGGCGCTGCCGTGCGTCGAGCCGCCCGCGACGAGCCCGTCGATCGCGTCGAGGATGGTGCGCTTCTCGTCGCCGCTCGTCGGCGGCAGCTTCAGGCCCGCATCGCCGGCGTAGGTGACGATCGCCACGCGGTCGTTCTCGGTGAGCTGCTCCACGAGCATCGCCAGGGCCTGCTTGACGAGCGGCAGCTTGTCGGGCTGGTTCATCGACCCCGAGACGTCGATCAGGAACACGAGGTTGCCGGCCGGCCGCTCGCGGCGATCGATCTCGCGGCCGGCGATGCCGATGCGGACGAGCCGGTGCCCGGAATGCCACGGGCAGTCGGCCGCCTCGAGCGACACGGCGAAAGGCTCGTTGCCGGCGGGCTGCGGATACGAGTAGCGGAAGTAGTTCACGAACTCCTCGATCCGCACGGCGTCGGCCGGCGGCAGGCGACCGGCGGCGAGGAACCGGCGGACGACCGCATAGGAGGCGGTGTCGACGTCGATCGAGAAGGTCGAGAGCGGCCGGTCGGCCACCGCGAGGAATCGGTTCTCGTCGAACCGGGCGTAGCGATCGCGACTCTCCCACTCGGCCGCCTCGGGCCGGTCGATGGGGCCGCGCGGCGGGGCCAACCTGCGGACTCGATCGGCGT
>CAZXIG010000044.1:0-3629 GCA_964640405.1 uncultured Candidatus Kuenenia sp. | reverse complement strand
TCGGGCCGGTCGATGGGGCCGCGCGGCGGGGCCAACCTGCGGACTCGATCGGCGTTGCCAACGGCACGCCCCATCGTCGGGGCGGGTTCGGGGACGACAAATCTTTCCGGCGCCGGGACCGCGTTCCGGGGCATGGCCGGTGACAGGACCGGCGGCCGTGCCTCGGCTCGTGGCGCGTTCTTGGAGAGGTGGGCGACCTCGCGATACATCGCCGTCTGGGAGAGCGTGACGGCCACGAGCAGCGTGGCCGCCAGCGCGCCGGCGAGCGGAAGCCAGCCCGACAAGCGACCGCGCGCCGGACGTGATGCCGGCCGTGGGGCCGATGCGCCCGGCGTCGTGGTGAGCGCCGCGACGACGGCTCGCCGTAGGTCGGCCGACCGGGTCGGTGGCTCGCCGGCCCGGGCCTGCCGCAAAGCGGCTGCCACTGCGCGGGTTTCGGCCACGAACTGGCGGGCGTCGGTCGCGGCGGGATCAGCCAGCAGCTGCTCGACGGCATCTCGCTCGGCCCCTTCGAGTTCGCCGAGGGCATAGGCCGAGAGCAGGGCGTCGCGCTCCTCGCCGTCGAGCGAACCGAAAGCATTCGTGGTGTCGCGGGTCATGGCGTGCCTCGTTCGGGTTGGTCGGTGGTGGCCGGCGCGGCAGACGGGCCGCGGTGTTCCGACAGGAGGGCCTGCACCGTGGGGTGGGCACGCAGCGCCGACAGGCCCCGGTGGGCGAGTACGCGGACGTGCCCTTCGGTGCGGCCGGTGATCTCGGCGATCTGTTTGTGCGACAGGCCCTCGCACCAGAGATCGAGCGTCTCGCGTTGCGGAGCAGGAAGACAGGCGAGCAGCGTGGAGACATGGCGGGCGAGGTCGGCCCGCTCGACCGCGACCGCCGGATCGGCCTCCCGGCCGGGCAGGGCCGCGGCCGGGCGCGCCGCGGGATCCGGGGCCGGTGATTCGGCGTCGAGCAGGCTGCGTTCGCGGCCCGCGTGCCGCAGCTGGTCGACCGCGCGGTTGCGGCAGACGCGGAACAGCCACGGGGCCACGCGGCCCTCGAGCCGCTCCTGCGGCTCCTCGCAGAGCTTCAGGAAGGCGTGCTGCACCGTGTCGGCCGCGAGGTCGCAGTCGTCGAGGAGCCGCCGCGCGTATCGCAGGAGCGGAGCCTCGTAGCGGTCGACGGCCTCCAGCACCCAGCCGTGGGCGGCGGTCGCTGTCATGATCGGTGTCTCCAAGGCCGCGGCCGTGGTGACCGCCGCTCCATCTGACAACGGGGAACTGGAGCCGGCGTTACAGATCCCCGACACCTGCGGTGGCCCCCGATGTCCAGCCGCCTGAAAAAAGGTTTCATCGCCAGTCAGACGGCTGCGAAAGTGCCAATCACCGGTCTGGCCTTTGTATCGTCCCTTCTTTTATATGGTGCGGTCCGCGGCGCCGCCGCGGTGTCCAAGCCCGCCGCGCTTGACCCCGCCGAAACGTCCAAATAGCTTGGGCACGAGTTTGATCGGGTGCTGTGGGCTCGACTCGGAGGATCGCCGTGATGCCGGGAACGTCGCCTCGCCGCCGCTGGGTCGCAGGCTGTCTCGGTGCCCTGATCGGGATTCTCGGGCCATTTGCGGCCGGTCAGCTCCCCACCGTCACCGACCCGGGCCAGGGGCTCGTGTCGCTCTCCTCCGGCACGACCGCGGCGGCGGAACTCAGCGGCATCACCTGGCTCGGCGGCACGAACTACCTGGCCGTGGGCGACAACGGGGCCCAGGCGATCTGGCGGTTGACGGTCAGCGTGGATTCAACCACCGGCCGGATCACATCGTCCGGCGTGACCGGGTCGATCGCGGCAGCGCTGGGGAGCGACTCCGAGGGCATCGCCTATCAGGCCTCGACGGGCAACGTGTTCGTGTCCGACGAGGTGGCCTCTTCGATCACGCGGTTCAATGCGACGACCGGCGCGACGATCGGCGGCGTGACCGTGCCGGCGATCTACGCGTCAGCGAACGTCCAGAGCAACATGGGGCTCGAGTCGCTCGCCTTCGGTGCCGGCGGCCTGTGGACGGCCAACGAGGAGGCTCTGGTGCCCGACGGGTCGCTCTCCACGACGTCGCAGGGCAGCTGGGTGCGGATTCAGCGGTTCGACGCGGCGCTTCAAGCCGCCGGTCAGTGGGCCTACCGCACCGACCCGATCTCGGCCCTGACCACGCTGACGACCGCCGAGCGGAGCGGCGTGGTCGACATCCTGCCCTGGACGGCGACGACGCTCCTCGTGCTGGAGCGGGAGTTCGGCGGCTCCTTCGTCCCGGATTTCCGTTCCCGCCTCTACGGCGTGGACCTTACCGGCGGCAGCGACGTGTCGTCGGTCGCCTCCCTGGCGACTGGAAGTTTCACGCCGCTTTCCAAGACGCTCCTCTGGGAGGGCAACTTCGCTTTGTCGAATTTCGAGGGCATGACGTTCGGGCCGACGCTCGCCAACGGCGCCACGAGCCTGCTCTTGATCTCCGACAACGCGAGCGGCACCGGCGGATCACGGCAGGATCTCTACGCGCTGGCGGTCGTGCCCGAGCCGGCCAGCATTACGCTCCTGCTGGTGGCCGGTGCGTTCGTGATTGGGCGAAGCCGGTTCCGGATTCGGCGTGGGTAGGCGACCACACTGGGAGGTCGGAGAACCAACCAAGTCGGGGCGACTGGATTCGAACCAGCGACCTCTACGTCCCGAACGTAGCGTAGCGGGTTCGAGTGTCGCTTCGTCGGGCACCCTTTCGGCTGCCGATTTGGAGGATTCGTGACGATTCACGTGCGTTTCGGTACGATCCTCTCAGCCTCAGCGAGAAAACAATCGCGGACGAGCGCACGTTCGAGTGCAGTTCATGATCGCCAGTCAACGCATACAGGATTATGTAAACGAACTCGTCCGGCAGTTTGCGCCGGATCGAGTCGTGATGTTCGGTTCCTATGCCTCTGGCAAGCCCCGGGCTGACTCGGATGTCGATCTGCTCGTCGTGATGCCGCACAGCGGGGCCGCAGCCGAACAAGCGGCCCGAATCCGCCGCACGATTCGTGCCGGGTTTCCGCTCGACATCATCGTGCGATCCCCGGCAGCAATCCGGAAACGGACGGCGATGGGCGACGGCTTCATCCGCGAGATCCTGGAGAAAGGCAAGGTTCTCCATGAAAGCCACGACGCGTGAGTGGATCGAAAAAGCCGAAGCCGATTTCGTGAGTGCCGGACGCGAATACCGCGCTCGAAATCGCCCAAACTTCGATGCGGCCTGCTTTTTTGCCCAGCAGTGCATCGAGAAGTATCTCAAGGGACGGCTGGCGGAGGCGGGCAGGCAGGTCCCGAAGACTCACGATCTCTCGGTGCTGCTGGATTCGGTTGTGTCGATCGAACCGTTGTGGGAAGCGGCCCGTTCTCGAGTCGAGACGCTGACGAGTTATGCCGTTCTCTTTCGCTACCCAGGAGAGTCTGCGACCCGGGCATTGGCGAAGACCGCCATCGCCGACGCGAGATGGGTGCGGAGCATGATGCGGTCGGCAATGCGACTCCGCGGTCGCTGACGCCCCTTGCCCCTCTTCCTGCGACTGCGTTTTCCAAAGCAAAGTCGGGGCGACTGGATTCGAACCAGCGACCTCTACGTCCCGAACGTAGCGCTC
>CAZXIG010000043.1:0-17057 GCA_964640405.1 uncultured Candidatus Kuenenia sp. | reverse complement strand
CGAGCTTCGCGATGCGCCGCCCAGGCGATGACAGGGCGAGGGTGGCCAGTTCGGCGGGCCTCACCCATCGGCTGCTTTTCGCGGCCGGCGCCGCCCCGACGGTCGCGGCCTGCTCGACGACGGTGCACGTGATCTTGTGATGGGTCACGGTGTAACTCACGACTCCGAGCCTGCGGCCCCGCGGCCGGCCCGCCGCCGCCCGCGGAAAATCCCAGAGCCCCTCCCACCACTCGCCGGCGCCGCGTCGTTCCACGAGCAGGCGGCCGCCGCGGCGGATGATCACGGCCGTCTCGCGGAGGAGCTTCGTCGCCCGCCGCGGCGTCTTCGCCGGGATTGTGGCCGTGCGGCCCTCGCGCCGGGCCACGCACACGCTCGCAAGCGGACACCGCGGGCAGAGCGGCCGGTCGGGCGTGCAGACCATCGCGCCGAGATCCATCACGGCCTGATTGAAGCGGCCCGGATGCCGCCGCGGCACGAGCCGCTCCGCCACCTCCCAGATCGGCCCGTCCCCCGCCGCGCCGCCGAGCGGCCGATCATGGCCGACGAGCCGGGCGAACACGCGGCGGGAATTCGCCTCCACGATCGGCGCCGGCACGTCGAAGGCGATCGAGGCGACCGCGCCGGCGGTGTAGCGGCCGATGCCGGGCAGCGCCATCAGCCCCTCGACCGTCGACGGAAACTGCCCGTCGTGTTCGGCCACGATCCGCTTCGCCGCCGCATGCAGCTGCCGCGCCCGCCGGTAATAGCCGAGCCCCTCCCAGCGCCTCAGCACCTCGTGCTCGCGGGCCGCGGCGAGATCGTGCACCGTCGGAAACCGCTCCATGAACCGCACGAAGAACTCGCGGACCCGGTCCACCTGCGTCTGCTGGAGCATGATCTCGCTCACCCAGACGCGATACGGGTCGGGCGAGCCGCGCCAGGGCAGGTCGCGCTTCGCCCGGGCATACCAGGCCAGCAGCGGCCGGGCGATCGACGGCGGATCGGCCGCCGCCGCTCGCGTTCGTGGTCGCACCTTCTTCGCCGGCGCCTGCCGCCCCACCTGCTGCCTCTTGCAATCGGGTTTTCCGTGGGTTCCAACGGTGCGAGTGTAGCCGCGGACTCCGAGCCTTTGTTCATGTCGAAGCCCCCCTCCCGCCGATCCGGCCGCGATAAGCTCCGCGTCGAAGAGCACGACCTGCCCGGCGGACCGCAGTGGGAGTTCGTGCAGCCGCGGTGCGCCCGACGGCGGCTCGAAGACATCGAGGAGGTGGAGGCGATGGTCGAGGCGGGCGAGACGGAGATCGCCCGCGACGAGCTGGTGTGGCTGCTCTCGGAATGTCCCGACTTCCTCGAGGCGCACGTGCATCTCGGGCTGATCGCGCTGGAGGACGACGACCCGAAGCTCGCCCGCGGCCACTTCGGCAGAGCCTACGAGCTTTGCTGCCGCGTGCTCGACGCGGCGGGCAACCCGCGATCACTCCCCTACGCGCTCGCCGGCAACAAGCCGTTCTACGAGGCGGCCAAGGGGCTCGTGCACTGCCTGCTCGACACGGGCCGCCCGAAGACGGCGCGGGAGGTGTGTGCCCGCATCCAGCCGCTCGATCCCTCCGATCCGCTCGGCATCCAGCGGCTCGCCTCGCGGTGATCGCATGACGACCTCACCTGCCGCCCCACGCAGCACGCCAACCAGGTTCATCGCGCTCGACGGCATCGACGGCTCGGGCAAGTCGTCGCAGATCGCGCCGCTCGTCGAGTGGCTCCGGTCGCGCGGCCACACGGTGACCACCTGCCGCGACCCGGGCTCGACGCCGGCGGGCGATGCCGTTCGCGCGATCCTGCTCGACCGCCACGACCTGCACCTCGCACCGACGGCCGAGATGTTCCTCTACATGGCCGCGCGGGCCCAGCTCGTGGCCGAGGTCGTTCGGCCGGCGCTCGCCCGCGGCGAGTGGGTCGTCTCCGACCGCTATCTCCTCGCCAACATCGTCTACCAGGGGCACGCCGGCGGCCTCGACCCCGAGGTCATCCGCCGCGTGGGCGGCGTGGCGACGGGCGGCCTCATGCCCGACCTCGTGCTGCTGCTCGACGTCGACCTGGAGACGGCCGCCCGGCGGCTCGACCGGCCGCTCGACAAGCTCGAGAATCGGGGGGACGGCTACCGGCAGCGGCTGCGAACGGGCTACCTCGCCGAGGCCGCGGCCAACCCCGACCGCATCGTCGTGATCGACGCCACGGCACCGCGGGACGAAGTGACCGCACGAATCCGCGCTGCGATCATCAACAGATTTCCCGAACTGGATTGACACCACATGGCATGGCAGGGCATCGAAGGACACGACGCGATCGCCGCGCGGTTCGCCGCCGCCGCGGCACGCGGCCGCGTGAGCGGGTCGTATCTCTTCGTGGGCCCGTCGGGCGTCGGCAAGAGCACGTTCGCGCGGGCGCTCGCCAAGGCCCTCGCCTGCCCCGCGGCGAGCGCCGAGCTCATGCCCTGCGGTCGCTGCGGCTCCTGCATGCAGGCCGATGCCGGCACGAACCCCGACATCGACGTGGTGGCCAAGCCGGAAGACCGGTCGTTCATTCCGCTCGACGCCTTCATCGGGCCTCCGGACAACCGCCTCCGTGAGGGGCTCTGCTGGCGGATCAAGCTCCGGCCGGCCGTCGGCGTCCGCAAGACCGCGATCATCCTCGACGCCGACCTGCTGCTCGAAGAGGCGGCCAACTCGCTGCTCAAGACGCTGGAGGAGCCCCCCGAGTCGTCCGTGATCATCCTCGTCGGCACGGCGGTGGAGCGGCAGCTGCCCACGATCCGCTCGCGGTGTCAGGTCGTGCGATTCGCGCCGCTCGCAGCGGAGGTCGTGCGGACCATCCTGGCTTTCGAGTCGGCCGGCGAGTCGATCGATGCCACCCGGCTGGATGCCGCGGCCAATGCCTGCGGCGGCAGCCTCACGCGGGCGCGGCTCATGCTCGATCCGGCGGTGGCCGCCTTTCGGGCCACGCTCGTGCAGGCGCTGGGGAGGCGGCCGATCCCCGGTGTCGAACTGGCCCGCGAGACGATCGCGCTGGTCGATGCCGCCGGCAAGGAGGCGCCGGCCCGCCGTGCGAGGCTGCGAATCGTGCTCGACACGGCGGTGGAGTTTTTTCGCGCGGCACTGCGACAGACGACCACGGGCGAACGGCCGGCCGATCCAGTGCTTGCCCGCGCGATCGCAGGACAGTCGGCCGACGTCGATCGGCTGACCGCCGCCCTGCACGAGACGCTCGCCGCGCATGAAGCGGTCGATCGCAACGCGAATCCCGCCGTCGTCATCGATGCCTGGACGGCGATGTTGGAAGAACCACGGCTCGCCCATGTTGCCAGGCTTGCCTAGGCCGCGGCTTCGCCAGGCAAGCTCTGCCGCCTCGTCCGGCTGAATCGATTTTTCCGCCCGCACCGGTCGATCCCTGTATCAGGGGCGGTGGCAGCGGAGCCGCGTGCCCGAATGGTGGCAGCCGGATGACGGTGACGCATGGCGGCACGCACGGGCATGATCGACGCCCGCGCTCTGCGAGTGCTCGGTGGATCGTTCGTGGCCGGTCTGCTCTGCGCGGCCGCGGTCTCGGCCACCATCCAGGCAGACGGCGTGACCGAGCCGTACTTCGGCCTGGATGAACCGGCGCTGGCAGTTGCAGCGTCGCCCGCCGCCGTTGAGCGGCGCCCCACACCAGCCCCCACACCAGCAGCCGCGCCGGAGAAGCGGCCGGTCGGCGATCTCGCGAAATTGGCCGAGGCGCTCGCCACGACACCGCCCGAACGGCTCGCGCTCGAGGATGCCGCCCTGCCAACGGCCTCGTTTCTCGTGGCACAGGCGGTGCCCGTGCCTCTGCCTGCCACGACCACCCCTCCGCCGGCTGGCTCCGGCACAGCGTCGGCCGCAGCCGCGCCCCTCGGTCAGACGCTGCCCGACCTGCCAGCTCAACCGGCGAGCGCCGATCGTGGCTACGTGACGGTGGACGGCGAAGCGGCACCGCCGCCGCCGAGTGAACCGCTCAAGGCGCTCGTCGCCCGCGTGCAGCGGCAACGCCCCGCGGGCACGCCGTCGCAGCCCTCCGTGGCACCTCGCGCCCCGTCGCCTGCGGAGCCTGCCGGCGCAGCACCGCTGCCGGGCGCGGAGTGGACCGATCCCGACAGCGTGAACTGGGCCGATGCTCCGGGCCGACAGCACGCCTCGCCGGAAGTCGGCCGCCTGCGCGACCGGATCGCCGACCGGCTGAGCGGCCAGCCGCCGACCCGCGACGCGGCCGTCGGCAACGGGCGTCTGCTCGAACGCCTGCGGGGCGAGCGGCGGGCGGCCCGCGGCGGCGACGATGCCGATGAGACCGGTTCATCCGGCGATGCGGACCCGTCGGCCTCGGGGCACTCCTGGCCTCGGCCCGCGCGGCTGTACGAACAGTTCGACCGGCTCGAGGCCGCGGCCGGCCGCACCTCTGCGGCCGCCGAGGTCACCACGTGGAGCAGTGCGGCCCGTGGCCACCTCGATGCGGTGCTCGCCACGGAAGGCCCCCACGACCCGGAGGCCGCCGGACTGCTGCTGCCTTTGGGCGAGGCCGTGGAGGCCGGCATGCTCGTCGCCGACCGCACGGCCGATGCGTCGCTCGCGACCGACACGCGGCGAACCGCGCTGGCCGTCGCCCGCCGGGTGACGGTGTGGCGGGCTGCCGCCGCGGTGGCCGTGGAGCCGGAATCGACTCGGACCGCCGGTGACGTGGGGGGGCTGCTCGCCGGCGGTCTCACCGTCCGGGAGACTCCGCGACTCCTCTCCGCGCTCGAGGCCTTCGAATCCGCGCCTCAACCGACGACCGCCATGGCCGTGCGCGGGTCGCTCGGCACCATCGCGTCGTCGGCTCACCCGCCGGCGCAGGGCCTGGCCCGCGCCGTCCGCGACCACTACCTCGCGCCGAACGTGCGGGTCGCGGTGCATCAGGAGTTCGTGTCGCGGCTGCTGCCGGAGGCGACGGTCAACACGGGCCCGCTCCAGGACTTCGTGCTCGGACGCAAGGTGCGGGGCACCCGCACGGTCGAGCAGTCCACCGACGTGCGGTTCGTGCCCGATGCATCGCGCGTCCGGCTGGAGCTGCTCGTCAACGGCGAGGTGGCGTCGCGGACGGTGACGGAGGCCGGGCCGGTGGCGATGCATTCCCGGGGAGCGGCGACGTTCGTCGTCCGCAAGCCGATTACGGTCTCGACGTCGGGCCTCGGCTTCAGCGCCGCGGTCGGCACCGCCTCCAGCGCCTCGCAGCTGGCCGACATCGAGACGAGCTTCGACGGTGTGCCGATCATGGGCTCGATCGTCCGCAACATCGCCCGCAGCCAGCACGACGAAAGCCATGCCGATGCCACCCGCGAGGTGAACGACCGGATCATCACCAGGGCCTGCCACGAGGTCGATACGCAGGCCGAACCGCGGTTCACCGAGATGGCCGAGCGGGTGCGGGAGCGGATCTGGGAACCGCTCGTCGGCCTCGGCCTCGAGCCGACCCCCGTGGCCCTGGAAACGACCGCCGCGCAGGCCACCGTGCGGCTGCGGCTCGCGGGCGACGGCCAGCTTGCCGCCCACACGCCGCGGCCACGGGCCCCGGACGAATCGCTCCTTAGCCTGCAGGTGCACGAGTCGGCGGTGAACAACGCGACCGAGCGGCTCGGCCTCGCGGGCCGCCGCATGAGCCTCGAGGCGTTGATCACGCTGATCTGCGAGCGGCTCGGCATCCCGCCGCGAATTCCGGACGACCTGCCGGAGGGCGTGAGCATTGCCTTCGCCGCACAGGAGCCGCTGCGGATCGAATGCCGCGACGGCCTCGTGCACGTGCGGGTGGCGCTCGACGCGCTCGAGAGCGGCCGCCGCAACTGGTACGACATCGTGGCCCACGTGGCCTACCGTCCGGCCGGCTCCGGTGCCCAGGTGCTGCTCGAACGCGAAGGCCCGGTGCAGCTCAGCGGCCCCGGCCACCAGGGCCGCATGGAGATCGCGCTCCGCACGATCTTCGGCAAGGTGTTCGCGAAGGAGCGGCCCGTGCGGCTCCTCCCCGACACGATCGC
This sequence comes from uncultured Candidatus Kuenenia sp., assembly GCA_964640405.1. GTDB lineage: Bacteria > Planctomycetota > Planctomycetia > Pirellulales > UBA1268 > QWPN01. The sequence goes on along the minus strand of CAZXIG010000043.1, from coordinate 11,002 downwards.
CGCGCATCCCAAACTCGCCGACGCCCGGGCCGTGCAGACCACCTGCGCCGAAGGCTGGTTCGCCCTCGCCCTCGCCGCCACCACGCAGGCGGAGGCGCCCGCCCCCCAGCCCCCCGCCGCCCGCTCGGCCACCCAGCCGCTCCGCATCCTGCGCCGGTAAACCACTCTCTGGCTCCGCCCCGAAGCCGGTGAGCCGTCGCTGTATCGAAGTTGATTTCGCTCACCGCAGGAGCGTCGTCGCACGCTTGAAGTTGCGGGCGACCTGGAGCCGAATCATGTCGAGAATCGGAGACTCTCCATGGCGTTCGCGAAATTCCGCGATCGCCTCCGCCAGCCGCTGTTTGCCCGTGGCCAACAACTCGGCGACGTTGTCTGCGACCATGCGCGGGCCGACCTGCAACTCCCGGGCATGCGCCTCGAGATCCCGTTGCAGCACGGCGCCGGGGTCGAACTGCTCCCCCAGGCTCATCGCGAGGTGATGATCCAACGATGGGTAGACTCGCGTGCAGACGAGGTCGTAGAAGGGGGCCAACCGGATGCCCCGCATCGGCCCGAACAGCAGCGAAATGTTCTTGGCGTGGGCGTCGCAGTTTCCGTACAGCCAGTTGAACAGCCCCCAGCGGATCAGCAGCCGCAGATCCTCGCTGGGCAGGCTGCCGTACAGCCGCAGGATGTCCGCCACTTCCCCCGGCCTCGGCCCTCCCTCCTTCTGGTATTTCCGCAGCGGACTCCGTCCGAGCGCCTGGCAGAAATCCTCCTGATGAAGACGCTGAATCGTCTCAGCCTCGCGACGGCGGTCGTACCGCTCGACGACCAGGATCGTTCCGCCGCCCTCGATTCTCCAGATGGCCGTCGCCGGGACCGGCAGCCCGAGTCGCTCCGCCAGCATGGCCATCAGGCATTCGTTCTCCGGCAGATACTTGAAATGCGGCGAGCCGAACTTCAGCAGATGCGTGCTTGGCGTCGGCCCCAAGGGCAGGCTCACGGCAGCACCGTCAAGCCGGACCGGCAGTTTGTCCTGCGCCCCGGCCAGCGACAGCCGCACGCCATCCCTGCCGACGGTTGACGAAAACACATCCGGAGCCGTCGCCTGCGACCAGAGCCGCAGCTGCTCCGGATTGATCGGTCTGTAGCTGTCGCCTGCGGAGTCAGCGCCCGGCGGCTCGTCGCCGATCGTCAGCGCACCGGCACACTCTCCGCCGATGAGCCGGAGGAGTTCAAAGTCATTTCCCGGCGTGACCTTCAGCCTTTGGCAGAGCCGGGCCCGCACCTCCGCTTCGGGCAATAGGTTCGCGAAGAAACTGTGCGCGGCGTCGCGGTAGGGTTCGGCTCGGAGTGGCAGGGACAACGACACCGGGAATGCATGTGGAGAGGAGAGCCACTGCGCGTCGTAGCGAAACTCGATGCGGTCGGTGCTGTCGGCAGAGAGCGACCCCACGCACTCCCGCCGCCACCACACGCGTAGTTCGTTCACGAGATGGTGGCTCCCGGGCGACCGACGACGTGCAGATCGAGCCCCAAGACACTCACGACCCGCAGGATCTTGCCGAATTCGGCCGTCGCCTTGCCTCGCTCCAGTTCGGACACGAAGCGGTTCCCGACTCCAGCCACCTGCGCGACTTCCGCCTGGGTGAGGCCGATGGCTTGGCGGCGCCGGCGAATGGCCTGGCCGAGTTCGCCAGTGGTTCGGATCGTCGCTTCCACGCCAACACTCCCGCTCGGGAAAACAATTTCTGAAATCCACTCTACGATACCGTACGGGATAATAAGATAAAAATGAAACCGAAATGTCCCGTACGGGACTTTTCATTGAATAGCCCCTATGTGTTGCCGAAATGCCGTGGATGCGTTGAAAACCAGTGGATTCCGCAGACAATCCGAACGGGTTCGACCGATCCGCCACAACACCCCGAGGCCCCGCCATGACCGCCGCCCAGTCGTTTCGCACCGAGTCCGACAGCATGGGCGAGGTGCAGGTGCCCGCCGACCGCTATTGGGGCGCCCAGACGGAGCGGTCTCGCGACAACTTCAAGATCGGCGTCGATCGCTTCCAGTGGGGCCGCGCCGTCAAGCGTTCGCTCGGCATCCTCAAGAAGTGCGCGGCGCTGGCCAACGGCGAGCTCGGTCAGCTGCCGGCCGACAGGGTGAAGCTGATCGTGCAGGCGGCCGACGAGGTAATCGCCGGGAAGCTCGACGACCACTTCCCGCTCGTCGTCTTCCAGACCGGCAGCGGCACGCAGTCGAACATGAACGCCAACGAGGTGATCTCGAACCGCGCGATCGAGATCGCCGGCGGCGTGATGGGCTCGAAGAAGCCGGTCCACCCCAACGACGACGTCAACCGCGGCCAGTCGTCGAACGACACCTTTCCGACGGCGATGCACATCGCGGCCGTCGAGGTGATCCACGACCGGCTCCTGCCCGCCGTGCGGCAGCTGCGGGACGTGTTCCTCGCGCTCGAGCAGCGGCACGCCGACCTCGTGAAGATCGGCCGCACGCACCTGCAAGACGCCACGCCGATCACGCTCGGCCAGGAAATCTCGTCGTGGCGGGCCCAGCTCGACGACCGGATCGCCGGGATCGAGCGGGCGCTGCCGGGGCTCTACGAGCTGGCGATCGGCGGCACGGCCGTGGGCACGGGCCTCAACGCCCACCCGCGATTCGGCGACGTGGCGGCGGGCTACATCGCGAAGGAGACGGGCCACTCGTTCGTCTCGGCCCCCAACAAGTTCGCGGCCCTCGCGGCCCACGACGCGCTCGTGGAAGTGAGCGCGGCCGAGCGGGGCCTGGCGATGGCCCTGCTCAAGATCGCCAACGACATCCGCTGGCTGGCGAGCGGGCCGCGGTGCGGCATCGGCGAGATCTCGATCCCGGAGAACGAGCCGGGCAGCTCGATCATGCCGGGCAAGGTGAATCCCACGCAGTGCGAGGCGATGACGATGGTCTGCGCCCAGGTGTTCGGCAACGACGCCGCCGTGGCCTTCGCCGGCAGCCAGGGCAACTTCCAGCTCAACGTGTACAAGCCGGTGATGATCCACAACGTGCTCGAGAGCGCCTCTCTCATCGCCGACGCCTGCGACTCGATGCGGATCCACTGCGCCACGGGCATCGAGCCGAATCTCGCCCGGATCAAGCACCACCTCGACGACTCGCTGATGCTCGTGACGGCGCTCAACACGCACATCGGCTACGAGAAGGCGGCGAAGATCGCGAAGAAGGCCCACGTCGAGGGGACGAGCCTGAAGGCGGCGGCCGTGGCCCTCGGCTACGTCACGCCCGAGCAGTACGACGAATGGGTCGTGCCGGTGGAGATGACGCGGCCGCTCGCGACCTGAGCCGCGTCTCTCATACAAGCGAAAGGAAGCCCCCAGGCGCAAGCCGGGGGATGATCCGGGTCGATCATCGCGCGAGCCTCGTCGCTTCGCTTGCAGCCGCATCATCCCCCTGCTTGCGCATGGGGGCTTGTATGTCAACAAGCGAAAGGAAGCCCCCAGGCGCAAGCCGGGGGATATCGGGCGTCAGCCCGACCCGCGAGCCGGCGGATGATCCGCGCCGTCTCCACGGCGACGTCGTTCAGTCTGCTTGCGGCCGCATCATCCCCCTGCTTGCGCATGGGGGCTTGTATGAAGACGTGACACGCCGCCGGGAGGGCGGCGGTCGGCAGGCGCGGGAACCCTTGGCGTTCCCCCGCCTGCCCAAGCCCGCGGGGGCCAGGGATGGCCCCGCGGGCGCTGAAACTAGATCGCCGCCGCGGCCGTTTCGCCGGTGCGGATGCGGACGACCTCGGCGAGCTGCGTCACGAAGATCTTGCCGTCGCCCACCTGGCCGGTGCGGGCGGTCGTCATGATCTTGCTGATCACGGCCTGGGCCTCGTCGTCGCTCACCACCACCTCGATCTTCACCTTCGGCAGAAAGTCGACGGAGTACTCGGCACCGCGGTAGGTCTCAGTGTGCCCCTTCTGGCGGCCGAACCCGCGAACTTCCGTCACCGTCATGCCCTTCACGCCCAGGGCGTTGAGCGCGTCCTTCACTTCCTCCAGCTTGAAATGCCGGATGATCGCTTCGATCTTCTTCATGGCTCGTCTCCTCGGTGTCGTCGAACCCCGTCCGCCCGGAGCCCGGCTTGTGTCGCCTCGGCCGATCGCAGCGATCGGCTTCTCTGCCACGATTCTTATGCACCTGGCGTGCCAAATGGAATCGCGGCCAAAAACCGCACTTCGCGCACCGCCGACTGTTGCATCCCAGACGCGCGACCTCCCCGCGGTTTCGGCCCGATCGCCGCACAAAACCTGCGATTCCGGCCTTCCAGCCGCCTGTCGCGCCAATGCGGCGCCTGTCACGCCGTGGCGATGGCTCGAGCGCCTCTCCGGCTCGGGAAGCTCGGCGACGACGAGACCGCCGGGGGACAGACCGGCGGCTCCTGCTGGCTGACCACGGCCCGTGCCCGGGGCTCACCCGGGGCTCAGTAGTTGACCTGAAACTGGAACCGGAGCAGATCGCCCTGAAATTGGGCGTAGTTGTTGTTGATGATCCGGGCGTTCGAGCCCGTGTTGGTTCGGTCGACCCAGTCATACTCGGCGGTCAGCTCCATCTGCGGGGAGAACTGCCATTCGACACCGAGGTTGAACTCGTTGAGAAACGTGTCGGGTGAGTTCCGCTCCCAGAGATAGCCGCCCCGGTACTGGTGCCAGCGGAAGAAGGGAAAAAGCACGCCCCACCGCTCGCTGTCGATCTTGTAGTTGAACATCACGTAGCCACCGTTGAGCGGCCGGCTCTTGATCACCGGGATGGGCTGATCGAGGTCCGTGAGCTGCGGGCCGTCGCCGACGCACCACTCGGTGGTGATGCCGAAGGGCTGCGGATAGTAGACGAACGTGCCCGCAATCCGTTGATCGAGCACCCCGCCCGCCGGATCCACCACGGGCGTCACGGTACCGCTCGACGTGACGATCGGGGCCCGATAGGGGGAGTAGTTGCCGGTGTAGGCCTGCACTCCGGCCTCCATGATCTGGCCGTCGTCCCGCTTCCAGGGGACTTCCAGCCGCATGATGAAGTGCATGTTGTTGTTGGCTTCGATCCGCGACACGCCCTGGCCGTTGTAGACGCCGATGCCGAACACGCCGTAGTTGCCCGAGCCCTTGAGGCCCTCGTCGAGCACCTCCTTGTAGAGATCCTGGGCCTCCTCGGGCGTCCAGTAGTAGAAGACGCCCATGCCACGCTCGCCGTTGACCGCCGTGTTGAGCGAGTCGGCCCGATCGAGCGGGATGCGGTTGGAGCTCGACTGCATGTTCTCCCAGCCGAACGGGATCTTGGAGAGTCCCACGCGAACCCGGTTGACCTTGTTCTCCGTCAGGTAGACGTCGCCGTAGCAGTCGCGGAGCTGGGCGTAGTTGATGTTGCCGTCGAGGGCGCCGGGCACGCTCGAGGCGAAGTCGGGCTGGATGTAGACGAACAGGTGATCGCTGAGGTCACCCGACAAAATCACCCGGCAGCGACGGATGAAGAACTGGCCGAAGGGTCCGAGAGAACGGTCTGCCGGATGGTAGGGCGGAGCCTGACTCTCGTCGTTCCAGAGCACGCTGTTGATGCGGAACTGGGTGTAGCCGCGGATGTTGAGCCGTTCGTACCACTCCTTTTTTTTCTTGTCTTCCTTCTTGTCGGAGTGGGTCTGCTCGTCGACCGTCTCGATCGCCGGATCCTGGATCTTGTCCCAGCGATCCTTCAAGGCGCTCCCCAGCGAGCCGCCACCGGACCCGCCGCCGCCGCTCCCGCCGCCGCTCCCGCCGGAACGCCGAGTCTGCTCGTCGACCGTCTCGATCGCCGGATCTTGAATCTGGGCGAGTGCCGTCTCGATGTCGAACGGCACCGGCGGCAACGGCGCGTCGTCTTCCTGGTTTTCCTCGCCGATCACGTCGGCGACGAGCAGCCTGGGAAACTCGGCAGCCGCTCGTGACGGACCACAGCCGAGCAAAATGGCGAAGGCCACGACACGTACAGCCAACGACGGCCGGCCGCCGGCGAAGCGCACGATGCGGGATGAAGTGGCCGACGCCACGAGGCTCGGAAACAAAATGGGTCACTCACCGGAAAAACCGGCCGCATTGTCCGCGCGACCGGCATAGTCGGCTTCATCGACACAATCAGCCAAAAGCCTTTGAAATGTGAGCGCCACATGAGAATTGCTGGCGATTCCCGCGAGCCTGGGAAGACCTGGAAAGCCCGGGAATTCGGGCAGCCGTTCCCCGACGATCGGCGCGTTACTTCCGGAACGTCGCGCCGTCGAGGCCGTGCCCCTTCATGAGCCGGTAGAGCGTGCCCCGTGGGAGGCGTGCTTCGCGGGCGGCGGCCGACACGTCGCCGAGGTGCCGCGTCAGCAGGTCGGTCAGGTACTGCCGCTCGAACCTCGCCACGTGCTCCGACCGCTGGGCGAAGAAGCCTACGGCCCCCGCCTCGGCCCCCGTATTGCGGCCCGCGGCGGCCACCACGTCGTCGGGCAGGTCGTCGATCCCGGCCATCGGCGACCGCGTCATCGCGATCGCCCGGCGGACGACGTTCTGCAACTCCCGTACGTTGCCCGGCCAGTGGTAGCCCTTGAGCACCTGGTAAACGTCGAGCGAGAGCCCGCCCACCTCGCGGCCCATCTCCTGCGCGGCCCGGTTGGCGAAGAATTCGGCGAGCAGGCCGATGTCGTCGCCCCGCGACCGCAGCGGCGGCAGGTCGATCCGCACGACGTTGATCCGGTAAAAGAGATCGCGACGGAACTCCCCCCGCTCCACCATCTGATCGATGTTCCGCGAGGTGGCCGCCACCACCCGCACGTCCACCGGGTTCTCCTGCCGGGCGCCCACGCGGCGCACCCGCCGCTCCTGCAACACCCGCAGCAGCTTCGCCTGGAGCGGCAGCGGCAATTCCCCCACCTCGTCGAGGAAGAGCGTGCCGCCATCGGCGAACTCGACCAGCCCCATGCGGCGGGCGTCGGCACCAGTGAAGGCGCCCCGCTCGTGGCCGAACAACTCGCTTTCGATGAGCGCGTCGGGAATCGCGCCGCAGTCGACCGGGACGAACGGCCCCGTGCTCCGCCGGCTCCGCTTGTGGATGGCCCGCGCGACGAGCTCCTTCCCCGTGCCCGTCTCGCCGGTCACGAGCACGTCGACCGAGCTCACGGCGATCCGGTCGATCACCGAGTACACCTCCCGCATGGCCGGACTCTCGCCCAGAAAGTCGTCGAACGTGTAGGGCCGCTCGATCGCCCGCCGCAGCAGCTCCTCGGCCGCCTTGTGTCGCGAGGCCATGAGCAGGCGGACGAGCGAATCTTCGAGGTCGGTCTCCACCCGGGCGATGTCGAGGTAGTCGCCGGCGCCCGCCTGCAGGCAGGCCCGGGCCGTATCGACGCTCGGCTTCGGATCGATCACGACCACCGGCAGCTGCGGGTCGGCCTTGCGAATGGCGCCGTAGAGCACGTCGGCCGACGGCCCCGACCGGGCCGTCACCACGCCGAGATCCCAGGAGTCGCGGGCCAGCGTGCCGAGCGCCTTGTCGAGCGTGGTCTCCACCCGCACATCGAGCGGCTGGAGCCGGGCGCTCAGCCGGGCGTAGGGGAGCGCCGTGGCGCCTTCGGAATCGACGATCAGGATGCGGGGCTGCTGCACGTGAGGCTCACGGTGCCTGCGGGGACCGGATAAACGTCTGTCGCGCCGGCCGCCTACCCACGCTGGACTGGCGAGAGTATGCAGCCGTATCGGCCCGCGGGCAACCCGCCACCTCGCTTTCACGGCCCCGCCCCTCTGGTACATTTCGGGCAGGTTTCGAGCGAAACGCGGTCCAGGAGTGGTCGATGGCCATCGATAGTTACGCCCCCTGCCCCGGCGGCACCGGCAAGAAGATCAAGTTCTGTTGCAACGAGCTCGTCGGCGACCTCGAACAGCTCGACCGGCTCGTCGAAGGCGACCAGATCTCGGCCGCGCTCGACCAGGTGAAGCGGCTCGCCGAAAAGCATCCCGGCAAGGCCTGCCTGCTGGCCACGCAGACGAAGCTCGAGCTGGCCTCCAAACAGTTCACCGAAGCGGCGGTCACCGCCCGGCAGTTCCTCGACGCGCATCCCGACAACCCGCTCGCCCTCGGCCAATCGGCCGTGACGGAGGCGGTGGCCGGCCGCATCCAGGAGTCCGCCGCGCTCTTCGACAAGGCCCGCGAGGCGGCTGCCAAGACGCCCGAGGGGGGCACGCCTCCGCTCCAGGAGCTCGCCCGGATCGCGGCCACGCTCGTGCAGGCGGCGGCCCAGCTCGGCCACGTCGGCTTCGCGCAGGGCATCGTCGATTGGCTCGTCGACTCGGGCACGGGCTCGGCCGACGAGCTGCGGTTGCTCGCGGCGATCGTGGGCTCGTCGGGCGTGCCGGTGGCGCTGCGATCGCGGGTGCCGCTCGAGGAGGCGGCCGGCGACGCGGCGTGGCGGCCCGACTTCGACACCGCCCTCGCCCACGCGCGGGCCTGGCGGCTCGCCAAGGCGCTCACCGGGTTCCGCAGCCTCAAGAGCGTGGCCGGCGACAGCCGTCCGCTGCATACCAACATCGGCATCCTTTGCGAGATGCTCGCGCGGCCGATCGAGGCCTCGGAGGCCTGGCTGGCAGTGTCGCGGCTGCCGGGCACGACCGCCGACGACGCCGTCGAGGCCGTCGGCCGGGCGATCGCGCTCGAAACGGAGGCCGATCCCGACCGCTCGCCGCAGATCCCGTTCAGGAGCCTGTCCGCACCGCTCTCGGTCCCGTCCGGCGAAGAGGGCACGCGGGCCCTCGAACTGCTCGAAGACAAACTCCGTCACGACCCGCGCTTCGAGGCGACCGGCTTCGACCGCTCGGCCTGGGTGTCGCGAAATGCGGTGCCGCCGCGGTCGGTGTGGCGGATCTATGAGGTCGCCGCCGCGGGCGACTCGCTGCCCCGGCTGCTCGCGAGCCTGCTCATCTTCGGTCGCCAGACCGACAAGGAGCCCGAGGCCGTGCTGCAGGGCTTCGGGGCCGACGTGGCCGCGGCCCAGCCCGCGGTCGAATCGCTCGTCGGCTGTCGGTTCGAGAAGGCCGCCGACGTGCCCGGCATGCCGGTGATCGCGCCGACGGCCTGGTTGCTCGGCGCCCAGTTCCGGCTGCCGATGCCGACCACGCCACCGAGCCCGCCGGCCGCCGGTGAGCTCTCCCCCTTCGACGTGCTCGTACAGAAACAGGCCACGGCCGTCCGCGACCGGTTCGTCGAAGCCTGGCCCGACACGCCCCTTCCCGAACTGCTGGGCAAGACGCCCCGCCAGGCGATCGCCGACGTCGAAGGCCGGCGGCGGGTCGAGGCGCTCGTCGCGGAAGGCGAGGCGACCGCCCGCCGCACGGATCTCGCGGATGGCTGGTCGGCCGTGCGATCACGGCTCGGCCTGCCGGCGCCGGCGACGATCGCGGTCGAGCAGCCGCTCGAAGACGTGCCGCCGCTGCGGTGGCATCGGGTCGACATGGCGAAGCTGCCGCTCGAACAGCTTCGGGGCCTGCTCGTGACCGCGATGGACGCGGGCTTCGAACGGGCGACGGAACGGGCCGCCGAGGCCATCGTCGCGCGGAGCGACGCCACGCCGGAGGATCGCTGGGAGGCCATCGGTGCCCTCGAAGAGCGGGCGGCGACGAGCCTGCGGAAGCTCGAGCTGATCGCCGAGCTTCGCGGAATCGCCAAGCAGCTCAAGGCGAGCGAGGGCATGCTCGACGTCGCGGATCTGCGGGTCCGGCTGCAGCGGGGCGAACAGGCCGAGATCGCGCGGCTGCTCGACCGTCTGCGGCGGGAGCACTCCCGCGACCGCCGGGTGATCCAGGCGCTCGCCGAGGTGCTGGCCGAGGCGGGTATCGATCTCTCGGCGCTTTCGGCAGCCGCCGCCGCCGCGGGGCCTGCCGGGGCCGCCGCCGCGATGCCGGCCGCCGCCGCCCCGGAAGCTGGCAAGCTCTGGACGCCAGGGGGCGCCGAGCCTGCCGGGCCCTCCGGCGAAAAGAAGGTCATCTGGACGCCGTAGCCGCGAAGAGCTCGAGCGCAGCCCGCACCATGCCCACGGCGTGCACCCGCACGACCTGCACGCCCGCGGCGGCCAGGCTGCAGGCGGCGCCGGCCGTGGCCGCGTCGCGCTCCGCCTCGGTGGCCGGACGGCCGAGCGCCCGCTCGAGCTGCTTGCCGAGAAAACCCTTTCGCGAGTGCCCCACGAGGATCGGGGCGCCCAGATCGAGAAACCGCCCGACGTGTGCCATGAGCTCGAGATTGTGGGCATGCGTCTTGCCGAAGCCGATGCCCGGATCGAGGCAGATGCGGTCGAGCGGGATCCGAGCAGCGGTGAGCGCGTCCCGCCGCTGCTCGAGGTAGGCGTGGATCTCGGCGACGACGTCGTCGTATCGCGGATCGATCTGCATCGTCTGCGGCGTGCCCTGCATGTGCATCGCGCACACACCGGCGGCGGACTCGACCGCCACGCGGAGCATGTCGGGATCGCCTGCCAGGCCCGTCACGTCGTTGATGATCTCGGCGCCGGCCTCGACGGCCCGGGCCGCGACGACCGCCTTCGACGTGTCGATCGACACCGGCACGCCGGCCTCCGCCGCGAGCCGACGCACCGCCTCGCCGACCCGCCGCCACTCCTCCTCGGCCGCGACGGGCTCGGAAAACGGCCGCGTGCTCTCGCCGCCGACGTCGAGGATGTCGGCCCCTTCCGCGACGAGCCGCAGGCCGTGCGCGACGGCGGCCTCGACGCCCGCATGCCGGCCGCCGTCGGAAAAGCTGTCGGGTGTGACGTTGACGATCCCCATCACGAGCGGCCGACGCAGCGCACCGGCCGGATGCGGCAGCTCGAGCCGCCGCGTCCGCAGCTGCCAGTGGGTGGGGTGGGGAAGAGGCATGATGAGGTCGAATGTACCTCAGTCATCACCGTCAGCGATCCCCCTGCTTGCGCGAAACCCTTTTCATACAAGCCCCCAGGCGCGAGCCGGGGGATCGT
>CAZXIG010000042.1:0-17362 GCA_964640405.1 uncultured Candidatus Kuenenia sp. | reverse complement strand
CCCATAAAAGCCCCCATGCGCAAGCAGGGGGATATTGCGGCATCCATCTACGGACGGCGGAAGACGTCTTCCGAAACCGGCATGCGGCCGGTGCGGCCGACGTCGTCGAGCGTGCGCCGCTGGCCCACCGAGTGCCAGGGGGTGACGTCGGCCAGCTCCGGCATGATCTCCAGAATCTGATCGACGAGCATCTCCACCATGCGGGCGGCCGGCGACCCCTGCGTGCGTTCGCGAAGCGCGGCGGCCGTCTTCATCAGCTTCACCATCCGCGACCGCTGCAGCACCGGACCCGACAGCTGGCCGTCCCCTTCCACGAGCAGTTCCGCGACGGGCACCTCGAGCACCTGCTGCCAGCGGAGCAAGTCGGAGAGTCGCAAATCGCAGTCGGCCTGCTCCTGCCGCCGCACGACCGGCAACGACATGCCGAGCCGCCGCGCGACGTTGCGAAGCGTCACGCCCTGCAGACGCCGCACTTCGGCGATGCGATGCAGCACACTCTGCCGACGCTGCGGGAGTGGCCGCTCGCCGCAATCCTCCTCCGCGCGGGCCGCGTCGGAGTGCTCGAGATCGGCGACCGCGTGCGGGTCGCTGAAGAGATCGTCGTGATCGTCGAACTCGCCCCGATAGTTCCGATCGCAATCCACGGTGGCCATGGTGGTGTCTCCCGAAGAGCCGCCAGCGTCGCCCACATGGGCGTTGGTGGAAGCAATACGGAGGCGGGCCGCGGATCGTTCACCCAAACCTTGAAATTTTTTCGAGCCGGCGCACGGGCCCGGCGACCGGCGTGGTAGCCTGAGCCGCATCCGCCCACGGATTCCAGCCATGAACACAGCCTCCGCGCCGGTCGATTCAGCGCTCCCGCCCACGTGGTGGGCGGCCCTGTCTCCCCGCACCACCCTGCTCGTTCGGGGGCGGGATGCCGTGCGGTTTCTCGACAACTTCACCACCGCCAGCCTCGCCCCGCTGACTCCGGGGCAGGCCACCGAAGGCTTCTTCGCCGACGGCCGCGGGCACGTGATCGCACTGGCCAGACTGCTCCGCACTCCCGAGGGGATCTGGATCGATGCGGCCCCGGGGCTGGCCGCTCCGTTGCACGAGCACCTCGAGCACTATCACATCCGCGAGGATGTCACGTTCGACGACGTGTCGGATGAACGGGCGGCGTTTCTCGTGCGCGGCCCCGCGCCCGCCACGGGCCTAACGCCACCCGACCTCGACCGGTTCGTACAGGCGCCGCTCGGCGGCGTCGACGCGACGATCCTCGCGACCGACTGGTTCGGCGCGGGCGGCCTGCTCGTGTTCACCGCCGCGAACGAGTCTGCCCGGCTCGTCGACTGGCTGGCCGCGACGGGTCTGCCACGGGCGACGCCCGCCGATGTCGAGACCGCGCGGATCGAGGCCGGCAGTCCCGAGCCGACCGACATTCCGCCGAAGACGCTGCCGCAGGAGCTCGGCCGCGATGCCCGCGCCATCTGCTTCACGAAGGGCTGTTACCTGGGCCAGGAGACGGTCGCGCGACTCGACGCGCTCGGCCACGTCAACCGGCGACTCGTCGGCATCGCCACGAGCACCGCCGTCGCCCCGCCACTGGGCGGCGATGTCCTGCTCGACGGCGCGGCCGTCGGCACGATCACGTCGGCCTGCGTCTCGCCGGCGCTTGGCACGGGGCTCGCACTCGCGCTCGTGCACGTCAAGGCGCTCGTGCCGACGGCGCGAATCACGATCGCCGGCACGGCAGCCCGCATCGTCTCCCTACCGCTGACCGCCGGCGCGAAGGAGAGAACGGCTTGAGCACCGAGTCACGCGACGGCCAGACGCCGCATCGCGAATCATCACCCGCTGGCGAGCTCGCCGGCGACCTGCTGCTCACGGCACAGCGCTTCCACGTGGTGCGACTCGAGGAGCCGTGCACCGACGGATCCTCCCGGCAGCGCGACGTCGTCGTGCATCCGGGTAGCGTGGTCATCGTGCCGCTCGTGTCGCCGGGCGAGCTCTGTCTCATCGAGGTGGTGCGGGTGGCGGTCGGCCGCACGCTCATCGAGCTGCCCGCCGGCACGCTCGACCGCGAGGAGCCCGTGGCCGCGGCTGCCGCCAGGGAACTCGCCGAGGAGACGGGCTACCGGGCCGGCCGGATCGAAGCTGCCGGCTCGTTCTGGATGTCGCCCGGAATCCTGCGGGAACGGATGCACCTGTTCGTGGCCCACGACCTCGTTGCCGGGCCGCAGGCGCTCGAGCCGGGCGAGCGGATTCGACCGCGGGTCGTCGCCTGGGACGAGGCGGTGGCGATGTGCCTCGACGGACGCATCGAGGATGCCAAGACGATCGCCGGCATCCTGATCACAGATGCTCGGCGTCGGGCAGGGCCGCCTGGCGGTCGATGAGAAACAGCCCGCCGCCGATCAGACCCGTGACGATCTGACTGGCGAGCCAGAGGAGCCCCACGGCGACGGCCGATTCTGCGGCCACGCCGTAGGGGGCGAGCAGCACGGCCAGGGCGTTTTCCCGGACGCCCACACCATTGATGCTGATCGGCAGCACGACGGCCAGTGCCACCAGCGGCACGACCGCGAACCAGATCGAGAGCGGCTGCACCACTCCCAGCGAACGTGCCATGAGGCCGACGGCCGCCGCACCCCCCATCTGCACCAGGAAGCTCCACCCGACTGCGTGGGCCATCAGGCTCGGCCGCTGCTGGTAGGGCATGAGGCGGGCGACGAACTCGCGGGCCGGATGCGGCGTTGGCAGGATCGCGAGCAGGCGATCGATCGAGGCCACGCCGCCCATGAAGACGGCCAAGGTGAGCAGGAGCAGGACCGCGCCGACCGCGAGCGTGGCCCACAGCGGCAGGGCATACCTCGTGCCTGCGAAAGCGGCGCCGGCGAGCACGCCGAGGGCCGCCAGACCCGTGAGTCGGTCGGCGACAACCGAGCAACCGGCGAGCAGCCGGCGCTGCGTGGTGTCGCCCACGCGATAGGCTTTCACGACGTCTCCGCCGATCGATCCGGGCAGGCAGAGGCTGAAGAACGAGCCCTCGAAGAACCGCCAGACGAAGAACCGCCGCGAAAAGGCGAAGCCGAGAGGCCGTGCAAGCGCCGCCCAACGCACGCCCGCGGCCACCTGCACGGCGACGCCCGTCGCCAGGCCGGCGATCCACCACCGCCAATCGGCATTCGCGACGAGGGCCACGAACTTTCCCCACGAGATGCCCCGCAGCACGTAGGCCATCAACAGCACCGTCGCCGCGAGTCGCACCACGAGCCCCGGCCAGCCGGAGAGCAGCCCGCGGCGGCGGGCCGGTGCAGCCGGGACGGGAGGCGAAAGGACTGTCTGTTCCATGCCGCGAGCGGTTCCGAGATGGCCGAGCCAAGCGTGAGGTAATCTACCTGAAATTCGCATTCCAGGCCCAGTCGACATGGCCCCCAGCCTCGGCTTCCCTGCCGCCCTGACCGGCTTTCTTCCCGCCTCTTGGGAAGATGCCCTGTTCGCTGGATCGGCCTTCGTGCTCGGCGCCGTCGTCGGCAGTTTCCTCAACGTCGTGGCATACCGAGTGCCGGCCGGACGCTCCGTGATCGCGGGCCGGTCGGCATGCCCGGCCTGCGGTCATCCGGTGCGAGCCCGCGACAACGTGCCCATCCTTGGATGGATCCTGCTCGGCGGCCGGTGCCGCGACTGCGGCGGCAGCATTCCCGCCGGCTACGCGATCGTCGAGGTCGCCGGCGGCGCCGCACTGGCTTTGCTGGCCATCGCCGAGATCGTGGCCTGGCGATCGACGGGCTCGTCGCTCGCGATCCTCGATCGGGTGGTGGTGCTGGGCGACTGGGCATGGCTCGTCGGCTGGGTGGCGAGGTCAGCGACGGTGCTCACGAGTCTCGCCTGGGCGCTCCTGGCACGCGCTGGCCACGCAACCCCCTGGAGGGCCGTGGCGGTGGCGTGTGCCGCACTCGGCGGCATGGCCGCCCTGGGGTCGCCCTCCGACCGCTGGCGCGGCCTTGCCGAGGCGACCTTCGCGGTGACGCTCCTGGCCGCCGTCCGCTGGACGCTCGGGAGCCTCGTCGCTTGTCGGCGGGGGGATGAGACTGGCCGCGGCAGCGGCTACGGCATGCTTTCCGTGGCGTTTTTGGCGGTCGTCGTCGTCACGGGCTGGACCGCGGCCGGCCCCGCCCCGGCAAACTGGCTGGCGGACTGGTTTCAGAGGCTTTCCGGCCCCTGAGCCCCGCGCTTTGACCCGGGGCAGGAAAACCGGCTGGCGCGTGGTGTAGAATCGTCTTGGTAAAAGTCCGGTCGGGCTCCGGACTCGAGAGGCTTTACATACCGTGAGCACACCAGCTTCCATCCTGCCATCCGGTTCGCGCCCCGACCCCGCGCGGCGGCCCGCCGCGGCCGCGCCGCCGGCGATCCGCCCCGTGCCCGTCGACGAGTCCCTGTTCGAGGGCGTCCGGCGGCGGCTTGGCGAATGGGTGCGGGACATGGGCGACGCCGACCAGCGCACGCCGTGGCTGATCATCGCCCTCCTCACGGCCGCACTCATCTACAGCTACTGGCCTGGCCTGCTCAACGCCCGCTCCAGCTGGGACAACCCGCAATACTCGCACGGCTGGATCGTTCCCATCTGTGCCGCCGCGCTCATCTTCTGGTGGCGGCAGCCGATCGGACCGGTGAATACGCTGGCCCGACTCGTGGGCCTCGGCATGATGATCGGCAGCTTCGCGGTCCGGCTCATCTGCGCCCATTACAGCATCGTCACGATCGACATGTATACGTTCGTGCCAGCCTTGGCGGGCGCGTTTCTGATGGCGGGAGGCTGGGGACTCTTCAAGTGGGCATGGGCTCCGATCGCCATGCTGATCTTCATGTATCCGCTGCCCGACGAGGCCACGCGCTACCTGCTCGGGCCGCTCCAGACGCTCGCCACGATCATGAGCACCTACGCGCTGCAGACGTTCGGCCTCGACGCCTATCGCGAGGGCAACAAGATCATCCTCGGCGAATCGCAGGTGCTCGGCGTCGTGGACGCCTGCAGCGGGCTGCGAATGCTCACGATTTTCGTCTGGCTGGCCCTCATGATCGTGCTCGTCGGCGGCGGCGAATGGTGGGACAACCTGATCATCGCCGCCAGCGCCATCCCGATCGCCCTGATCGTGAACGCGACGCGGATCACGGTCACGGGCGTGATGTACACGATCAATCCCGAGATGGCCGAAAAGATTTTCCACGACTGGGCCGGGTACTTCATGATGCCGATGGCCCTCGGCCTGCTGTTTCTCGAGCAGGCCGTCTTGAGAAAAATGGTGGTGACGGAAGAACTCGTTCCCGGAACGGTGGTCGCCGGCCGGCCGGCGACCACCGCTGCAGGCGCGTCGAAACCGACGCGAGCCGCCAGTTTGGTGCCGATCGTCAACCGGCCCGACGCGCCGGGCAAATCTGGGTAGGAATGCACGAACGCAGGAACCTCCTGGCGACACGCCGGATGTGCCGGCACCGCCGCTGCTGACATGAGTGACTCACGCGAATCTTCAACGGGCTCGACGATACAGGGCACGGTGCCCCCGACGGCCGCCCCATCGGTGGGCATGCTATCGACGGTCACCGATTCGACGCTCGCGCTGCCTCAGCAGTATTCGCCGACGCCCTATGGCCCCGCCGGCGATCAATTGGGCGGCGGGCTCGACTTCGTGCGCGTATGGCACGCCATCCGCCGCCGTTGGCTGCCGGCCACGGCCCTCGGGCTGGCGGTCGCCCTCACGGCAGCGGCGTCAGCCTGGCTGTTTTTGCCGCGGGGCTACGAGGCGGTGGCCTGGCTGCGGGTGCGGGCCAATCCCGGCACGTTCACCGGCGCGGTCACGGGCGACTACGACCAATACCGCCAGACGCAGTTGCAACTCATCAAGAGCCCGTTCGTGCTCACTTCGGCGCTGCGACGCCCCGGCATCTCCGAGCTTTCGATCTTCGCTGAGGAGACGGACCCGATCGACTGGCTCGGCCGCAACCTGCAGGCGGTCGCCCCGACGGCCGCGGAAGTCGTGCAGATCAAGCTGCGGGGCCCCAACCCGCGCGACGTGACGCAGGTGGTCAACGCGGTGACACAGGCCTATCTGACCGACGTCGTCACGAAGGAGCGGTCGGAGCGGCTCGCCCGCCGCGACATGCTCGAGAAGAAATACAAGGAGAACATGGCCGAGGTGCGAACTCGCATGGAGCAGTTCAACAATCTCGCCAAACAACTCGGCAGCCGCGACAGCTCCGAGGCCTCCACCCAGCGGAGCCTGCTGCTCGATCATCTCGGCACGCTCCGTGCCGAACTCAATCAGCTGCAACGCGACGTGACGGCGATCGACACCGAGCTCGCCCTGATCGACGCCCAAGCCCGTGGGGAGGTGCCGGGCGAGGCTGCGGCTCCCGACGATTCGGTCGATTCCCTGCTCATGCGGCATCCGCAGATCGCCGAGTTGAGTGGCCGCTTGACCGAGATCGAGGAAATGATCGCCACGCAGTTGGAACGCAGCGCCCGCGGGGGGAACGATCCGGCCATTCGACGGCTCCAAGCCCAGCGGGAAGACCTCCTGCGGCGGATCGAGAGCCGCGCCGAATCCCTCCGGCCACAGCTGGCCGCCGAGGTGGCTGCCGAGGCGGCGGGGCGGCGGGGTGGGCCGGCCGCCGGCACCCCCGTGATGCTGCGGCTGCGTCGGGACATGCTGGCCAAGCGGCTCGAGGCGACTTCGAAAGAGTTCGATCAGGTGGCCAAGGAGGTCACGGCGATGGGCAACGCCAACGCCGACCTCGAAGCCCGCCGGAACGAGATCGCCCAGCTCCAGCAGGTGACCAACCAGATGGGCCTGCAACTCAATGCCTCCGAGGTCGACATCGCGATGCCCAATCGGGTCGAGCTGCTCGAGGAGGCCCGGGTGCCCACCGACGGCGACGAGATCTTCCGCACGATGCTCACCGGCCTGGCGGCCCTGGCGGGCTTCGGCGCGGGCGCCGGCTTGGTGATCCTGCTCGAGTATCTCCGCGACCGGATCGCCGCGGCCGAGCAGGTGTCGGAGCGGATCGGCCTGCGGGTGATCGGCACCGTGCCCCGGATATCACGGTCGCGAAAGAAGCCCAACACGGCCCAGGTTGCCGAATGCGTCGACGGTGTTCGGACGATCATCTCCCAGACCGGCCGCGAGACGCCCAAGGTGATCCTCGTGACGAGCGCCATGGAGCACGAGGGCAAGACGACGTTCGCCGCCCAGCTCGCCGCGAGCCTCGCGCGGGCAGGGAGCCGCACGCTGCTCCTGGATGGTGATCTGCGGCACCCCAACGTGCATCTGGCCCTCGAACTCGACATTCGAAACGGGATGCCGGAGCTGCTGCGGGGCGAAATCACGAACGACGAGGCCGTGCAGCCGACCGGCATCGAGGGTCTGTTCGCGGTGACGGGCGGGGCCTGCGACTACGCCTCGATCACGGCCCTGTCGCGGCCGGACATGGCAAAGATCGTCAAGCAGTTCCGCGAGTCGTTCGATCATGTCGTGGTCGATGCCGGCCCTGTGCTTGCCTTCGCCGACGCGCTCCTGCTCGGACAGCTCAGCGACGCCGCGATCGTCGTGACGATGCGGGACGTGAGCCGCGTGCCGCTGGTCACCAAGGCCGTGCAGCGGCTGCGGTCGGTTGGGGTCAAGGTGCTCGGCACGGTCGTCAACGGCGTGAGCGACGACAGTCCGCGGCACATCTATGCATCGCCGGTGCCGGGCTAAGCGGGCCGCGGGCGGCGCCGAGACGGGGAGGAACGACGAATGAAGACATCCGGGACCGGTCTTGCCGCCGCGCTGGTGGCAATCCTGCTCGTGGCCGGCGTGACGGTCGTGCAGGGGATGTGGACGGAACGGTGGGGCCGGAGGCACGACGTCGCCGGCCTCGAACGGGCGGCTCGTCTGCTCGAACGGGCGTTCCCCAAGAACTTCGGCGACTGGAAATACGACCGGGAACTCGGTTCGGATCCCAAGGAGCTCGAGCGGGCCGGCGCCGTGGGGCACATCTCCCGCCTGTATCGCAACGAGCGGACGAAGACGCCCATCTCGGCCTTCGTCGTCTGCGCCACTCCCCACGACGCCTCGGGCCACACGCCGGACCGCTGCTATCCCGGCGCCGGCTTCGAGATCGCCGAACCCGAGCACCGCGAGACGATCAAGCTGCCCGACGGCCGCGTCGTCGAGACGTTCACCGGAACGTTCCGCAAGCAGGGACAGACGCTCCGCGTGTTTTGGACGTATGGCGTTTCGAGCCCCGACCCCAAGGCGGCCGAGCATGCCGCGGCGGCTGAAGATTCCCCGGCGGCCGAAGACAAGGCTCCGCAGCTGCGGTGGATCGCACCGGGCATCGCCCGCATCGCGCTCAACGGCGAGACGGCGGTCTACAAGCTCTACGCCATCATCGACCAGACGAAGCTCACGGCGTCGCAGGCGACGTTCGAGTGCACCGATTTCCTCGCGCAGTTGCTGCCTTCTCTCGACGCGCAGATCGCGGCCGAACAGAATGCGACTGGTGCGGAACAGCCCGCGGATGGGGCGGTGGGCAAGGAACAGGCATCAAACACGAAGGAACAGGGATGACTGCGAAGTCGAAGCGGGCGCTCGTTACCGGGATCACCGGGCAGGATGGCTCCTATCTCGCCGAGTTGCTGCTCGACAAGGGATACGAGGTGCACGGGCTCGTGCGACGGTCGAGCACCTTCGGCACGCAACGGATCGAGCACCTCTACCGCGACATCCACGAGGTGGAGCGGCCGCTCGTGCTGCATCACGGCGACATGGCCGACGGCAACGGCCTCGCCCGCCTGATCCGCGAGATCAAGCCCACTGAGGTCTACAACCTCGCCGCCCAGAGCCACGTGCGGGTCAGCTTCGACCAGCCCACCTACACCGCCGACGTCACGGCCGTCGGTACGCTGCGGCTCCTCGAGGCGATCCGCGACTTTCAGGACGCGATCGGCTATCAGATCCGCTTCTACCAGGCCTCCAGCTCGGAGATGTACGGGAAGGTCGTGGAGACGCCGCAGTCGGAGACGACGCCCTTCTATCCGCGATCGCCCTACGGGGTGGCGAAGCTCTACGCCCACTGGATCACGGTGAACTACCGCGAGAGCTACGACCTCCACGCCTCCTGTGGCATCCTCTTCAATCACGAGAGCCCGCGACGGGGCGAAACGTTCGTCACCCGCAAGATCACGCGGGCGGCCACGCGGATCAAGCTCGGCCTGCAGAAGAAGCTCTATCTCGGCAATCTCGACGCCCGCCGCGACTGGGGATTCGCCGGAGACTACGTCGAGGCTATGTGGCTCATGCTGCAGCAGGAAGAGCCCGACGACTACGTCGTGTCGACCGACGAGACCCACTCCGTGCGGGAGTTCTGCGAGCTGGTCTTCGGCCGGCTCGACCTTGACTACCGCGACTTCGTGGAGATCGATCCGCGGTACTTCCGCCCCGCCGAAGTCGACCTCCTCCTCGGCAGCTCGGCCAAGGCCCGCCGCCAGCTCGGCTGGACACCAAGGGTGTCGTTCCCCGAGCTCGTGGCCCTGATGGTCGACTCCGACATGGAGCTGGCCCGTCGCGAGCAGGTGCTCATGGCCGCCGGCCACGAGGCCGGCCTGCCGAACCGTTGATCCGGTGGCCACGGGGCGAACCATGACGGACCTCTCGAGCAGGCGGATCGTCGTCACGGGCGGCGCCGGATTTCTGGGCACGGCCGTCTGTCGCGTGCTCCGCTCGCGTGGCGTGCCGGCCGAGCGGATCATCGTGCCGCGGCGCCGCGACTTCGACCTCACCGTCGAGGCCGACGTGGCCCGGCTCTATGCCGAGGCCCGGCCCGACGTCGTGATCCATCTCGCCGCCGAGGTGGGGGGCATCGGCGCCAACATGGCCCATCCCGGCCGCTTCTTCTACGCCAACATGGCCATGGGCCTGCACCTCGTGGAGCATGCCCGTCGGCACGGTCTCGAGAAGTTCGTCCATACCGGCACCGTCTGCGCCTACCCGAAGCACTGCCCCGTGCCGTTCCGGGAGGATGACATCTGGAACGGCTACCCGGAGGAGACCAACGCCCCCTACGGTGTCGCCAAGAAGGCGATCTTCGTGATGCTCGACGGTTACCGGCGGGAATACGGCCTCGCCAGCGCCGTCGCGCTGCCGGTGAACCTCTACGGCCCCGGCGACAACTTCGATCCCGCATCGAGCCACGTGATTCCAGCGCTCATTCGCAAGTGCGAGGAGGCCCGAGTGGCCGGGGCCGAGGAGGTGGTCTGCTGGGGCACGGGCTCCGCCACCCGCGAGTTCCTCTACGTGGACGACGCGGCCGAGGGGATCGTGCGGGCCGCCGAGGTGATGGAGGAGCCGGTGCCGATCAACCTCGGCGGCGGCAGCGAAATCGCGATCCGTGACCTCGTGGTCAAGATCGCCGCCGCCTGCGGCTTCTCCGGGCGGATCGTGTGGGACGCCTCGAAGCCCGACGGCCAGCCGCGCCGCGGGCTCGACATTTCGCGGGCGCGCTCGCTCCTCGGCTGGGAACCAAAACAAACCTTCGACGCGGGCCTGGCCGCCACCGTCGCCTGGTGGCGGGGCCACGGCGCCGCCGGCTGATGCGTCGGGGCTGCCCTTGCCCTGCCGCCGGACGTTCGCTTCGGACGAAAAAGGTGTCAGGACTCTTTTCCGTCTAAAAAGTCTCTCTTGTCCGACAAGGTTGACCGGAAAAGAGTCCTGACACCTTTTTCACTCCACCGGCTCGAGGGCGCCGTGGCCGAGGATGAATTTCCGGGTGCCGGCTGGGCCGGAGAAGATCACGGTGCCGACGGCGCGCGGGCCCGAGCCGCTGATGCCCGAGATCGTGCCCTCGCCGTATTCGGCGTGCCGCACCCGCTGCCCCTTCTCGAACCTGTGGGCGTGTGGGCCGCGGCCAGCCATGCGGGCGGCGAGATCGGCGGCCGTCTCGAAGGCGGTCGGCCTGGATCGAGTGCGTTCCCGCGGCCGTGACGTGAGCCGACTCGCCTCATCGGCATCCTCGAGTTCGAGCACGAGTCCGTCCTGCCGGGCCATGCTCGCGGCCGCCTCCCTCCGCTGCGGCGGTTCTTGGATGACGTCGTCGAACTCATGGCCGCGGGCGGCATCGCCGAACGGATCGAACACCACGCTCCCCGGCGGCGGCGCCTCGGCACCGGTCACCTCGGTCTCGCTGCCGGTCATCTCCGCGAGGAACAGGCTCGGGGCGGCGATCCGGCGGGTGCCGCGGTAGTCGCGAATCCGGCCGCAGCTCACGCAGACCTCCTCCTTGCCCCGCGTAATGCCCACGAACACGAGCCGCCGCTCCTCCTCGAGCTGATCGGGGTGATCGAGGCTGCGCTCGTGCGGCAGGATGCCGTCCTCGAGCGCCACGAGATAGACGACCGGAAACTCGAGCCCCTTCGCCGCGTGGAGCGTCATCAGGGCCACCCGATCGCCCGAGGCATCCCAGGCGTCGGTATCGGCGACGAGCGCGGTCATTTCCAGGAAGCCGCCCAGGGCGTCGTCGTCATCGGCCACGGCGGCCGACCGCCGCGTCTCGGCATCGTCGTCGAACTGACGGGCGGCCGTCAGCAGTTCCTCGACGTTCGCCAGCCGATCCTGCCCTTCCTCGTCCTCCTCGCCCTCCTCCTCGAGCATCCGCCGGTAGCCGCTCTTCTCGAGCACGGCCTCGAGGAGCGGGCCGACGGCCGGCTCGCGGCCGTGAAGCTCGGACAGCTCCGCGTGCAGCCGGGAAAACTCGACGAGCGCCTTGCCGGCCCGCTTCGAGATGCCCTCGATCCGTGCCGCCTCGGCGGCCGCCTCGACCACCGGCACGCGGCGCATCTCCGCGTGGGCGGCGAGCCGGTCGAGCGACTGGCGGCCAATCCCCCGCGCCGGCACGTTGATCACGCGGTACAGCGCCTCGTCGTCGCGCGGGTTGCGGATCAGTCGCAGCCAGGCCACGACGTCGCGGACCTCGCGGCGCTTGAAGAACTCGAGCCCGCGGACGAGCTGGTAGGGGATGCCCCGGCTACGGAGCGCCACTTCGAGCGACCGCGAGAGGGCGTTGGTGCGGAACAGGATCGCGAAGTCACGAGCCGCCCGCCGCCCGCCGCCGATCGCCGCGGCGATCTCGTCGGCGATGCGATCGGCCTCGTCGTGCCCGGATGCATCGAGCACGATCCGCACGGGCAGGCCCGGCGGCGCGTCGGTCACCAGCCGCTTCGGCTTCCGCCGCGAGTTGTGGGCGATCAGCCGGTCGGCGGTGCCGAGGATGTTGGCCGTGCTGCGGTAGTTGTGCTCGAGCTTCACGACCGTGGCCGTCGGGTAGTCGCGCTCGAACTCGAGGATGTTGCGGATGCTCGCCCCGCGCCAGCCGTAGATCGCCTGGTCGGGATCGCCCGTCACCGCGAGATGCGGATGATCGATCGACAGGCCGCGCAGGATGCAATACTGCACGGCATTGGTGTCCTGGTATTCGTCGACGAGGATGAACCGGTGCCGGGCGTCGAGCTGGGACCGCAGGTCGGGCGCGTCGGCGAGCAGGCGGGCGACGTGCACGAGCAGGTCGTCGAAGTCGACGGCGTTGGATTGCAGCAGCAGCTCCTGGTAGACGGGCCACACCCGCCGGGCCACCTCCTCGACGGGTCGCCCCCAGCGGGGTTCGAACGTCTCCGGCGTGAGCAGATCGTTCTTCGCCCGGCTGATCACCCCCGCAAGACGATCCACCGGCACGTGCGACAGCGTGAGGCCGAGCTTCTTCACCGCACGCTTGAGGGTCGCGCCGGCGTCGTCGGGATCGAGAATGGAATAGTCGCTCGTCAGTCCCACCAGCCGCGCGTGCCTGCGCAGCAGCCGGGCGGCGAAGCGGTGGAAGGTGCCCATCTCCACCGGCTGCGGCCCCACCATCTCCGTCACCCGCCGCCGCATCTCGTCGGCCGCCTTGTTGGTGAACGAGAGGGCGACGATCTGGTCGGGACGGACACCGGCCGAGATCAGGTGGGCCACGCGGTGGGTGACCACCCGCGTCTTGCCACTCCCCGGCCCTGCTAGCACCAGCAGCGGCCCCTCGACGTGCGTGGCCGCCCGCCGTTGGCTGTCGTTGAGGCTGTCGAATGAGGAAAGCTGCACGTTCTGCGGGCCCGATCGGGATCGAAGGAGGTCGCGCTGGCGGCGTCCATCCGGCGCTGGCGCGGCCGCGAGAGTGGCCCGTTTCCCGCCGCTTCGATTATATTGCCCGCCAGCCCATCTCGGCCGCGCGTGGCCGACGGCTTCACCACACACGACACGCACGGGAGGGACCCCATGCCGCGGATACCATACAAAAACCTCACCCAGTCCGATGAAATGGCGGAAAAGCTCGAAATGAGCACGGCCGAGATCGGGCTCTCCGTCCGCACGACCAACTGCCTGGAGGAGCGCGGGATCTTCACCGTTCACGATCTCCTGAACTGCACCCGGGCCGACCTGCTCTCGATCTCGAACTTCGGCGAGAAGACGCTCGAGGAGGTCTACAAGGCGCTCGAGAAGATCGGTTTCTTCCGCAACAAGCAGGCCTCGTCGATCACCGTGACCGAGAAGCCCGCGGAGCCCGTCGGGCAGCCGTGACACCTGACCGGGAGCGATCGTGAGGCTGCCGCGCATCTTCGGCAAAAAACGCGGCCACCGACGGACGGGCTCCGAGGCGTGGGGTTCCTTCGGCGACGGGCTGTTCCATGGCGTGCTCGTCTGCGCGGGCGTCGTGTTCGGCGCCCTGCTGATCTCCGGTGTCGCGGTACCGGAGTGGCGGATCAATCATGACTTCGTCGAGGCCCGCGGCCGCATCCTGGCCAAGGGGCTCGTCAAGCGCACGATCGACGACCCGCTCGGCTCGGCCGCGAACACCTGGCGGCCCACCGTGCGGGTGCGCTACGAGGCCGATGGCACGACCCGCGAGGCCTGGACTCGCTCGCAGCCGTCCGGCGGCTCTCCCGCTCGAGACGCGGCGGTCGACCGGCTGGCGGCGTGGGAGATCGGCGACGACGTGACCATCTGGTACGACCCGAGCGATCCGGCGACGGTCGTGCTCGAGCGGGGCTACAACTGGTGGATGTGGCTGCTGGCGCTGCTGTTGCCGGGTGCGCTGCTGGCCTTTGGCGGTTCCGGGCTCGTGCGGGCGGTGCGCCGCTGGGGCCGCTCCGAGGAGGCGCTCGCCGCGGCGACCGGCATCCCCGGCCTGCTCGCGCCGCGACCGTCGGCCACGGCCGCGGCGACCGAATATCCCGGCGTGCCGCCGTGCGACGACCTCGTGAACTCGCCGGGAACGCAGCTGCGCTATCGGCTCCCGCTCGAAAGCCCCGAGAACTGGACCCTCTTGGGCCTCGGCTTGTTCGCCGCCTTCTGGAACCTCGTGCTCCTCGTGCTCGCCGTCGGGGCGGGACTGGAGTTCACCAGCGGGCGGATCGACTGGCTGCTTCTTGCACTGCTCGTGCCCTTCGTCGCCGTCGGCGGCGCGGCCATCGTGCTGGTCGCCCGCGGGCTGCTTCTCGCCGCGGCCGTCGGCACCACGCAGCTGGAAATCTCGGACCATCCGCTCCTGCCCGGCGGCACCTACGACGTGCTTCTGGCGCAGGGCGGCTCGGGCACCATCCGCAAGCTCACCCTGGCGCTCGAACTCGTCGAGCAGGCGACCTTTCGCCAAGGCACCGATGCCCGTAGCGACACGCTCGTCGTCTGGCGGCGGCAGTTCGACGCGTGGTCCGACGTCGCCCTGCTCCCGGGTGCCCGGTTCGAGGTGCGGTCGACGATCGCCATCCCTGCCGACGCGATGCATTCCTTTTCGTCGGAACACAACGCCGTGCGGTGGCGGCTCGTCGTGCGGGGCGTGCCGGCCCGCTGGCCGGCATTCCAGCGGATGTTTCCGGTGGCGGTGTACCCCGGTGTCGCGACGCAGTCACACGCCGCCGGGCAGGCGATCCTCGGGGAGGCGACCGCATGAGCCTCGCCGGCGAAACGCCGCGGCACGGGCCGCACGTCGACGTGCAATTCGACCGGCCAGATCGCCGCTACGAGCCGGGAGATGCCCTGCACCTGCGGTACGACGTCGGGGGGCTCGGCGCGGAGCGACTGCGGGCCGTTGAACACTCCGTACTCTGGTACACCGAGGGCAAGGGGGAGGAAGACATCGGCGTGCACTTCTTCGAGCGAACGGCCACGCCGCGGGACTCCGGCAGCTTCGCCGTGACACTGCCCCGCAGCCCGCTGTCGTACGAGGGCGTGATCGTGAAGATTCGCTGGTGCGTGCGGGTGCGGGTCTTTTTCCAGGGCGGACGCGACTTCGTGTCGGAGCACGTCTTCGACGTCGGCCGGGTGCCCCCGGCCCGGATGCCGCAGGCGGCGAAGCCGTGACGGCCCTTCCGCCCCGTCCCGCGCCGAACCCGTTCGCCACCCGGCACACCCAGCCTGGCTCGCTGCCGCCGCTCGACGCCGAGGGCCGCCCACTCGAACTTGCCCCGCTCGCCGCCCGCCTGAGTGGTCTGGGACGCCGCAGCGGTGCGATCGTCGGGCCGCACGGCAGCGGCAAGACGAATCTGCTCGTGCATCTGGCTCGGTTGCTCGCGAAGACGGGCCATTGCGTGGGGCCGTTGCGGGCCCGCTCATGCCGCGATACGCCCGGCATCGTGCGGGCGATCCTGCGAGCGCCACGCGGCACGACCGTCTGCATCGACAGCTGGGAGCAACTCGGCTGGCCGGGGCGGCTCGCGGTCCGGTCGGCGGCGGCCTGGCGACGGACGGGACTCCTCGTCACGAGCCATCGCACGACCGAGCTGCCCACGCTCATCGACTGCCACACGAGCCGGATCGTGCTCGAGCGGCTCGTCGAGCGATTGCCCGACGCGGCCGGCATACCGCCGGGCGACATCGACGACGCATTCGCCCGCCACGGGGGCAACCTCCGTGATGCGCTCGCCGACCTCTACGACCGCTTCGAGGCCCGCCGGCCGTAGTCCGGTTGTGACGAACCTGCCGGTCGTGACGACTTCGGTCACGAGATTCACGAATCGTGCCCACTTTTTTCCGGCGAGCCGCGCCGCCGCGCAACCTAGGCTAGGAATGTCCGCAGTTCCGCCCGGAGGCCGCCGCCGGATCCTCGGACCGAATCGGAGGAGAGTGCGATGAAGACGCTTCGACTGACCGCCACGCTGCTGCTGGCAATTGCCTGGGCAATGACGACGCCCCGCGCCTGCACGGCGCAGACGCAGTGCTGCCTCAGTGAGTTCTTCGCCGGGTGCGGAACCTGCTTCAAGAAGCAGCCGGTCTACGCGGTGGCACCGGTGATGGCCCCCGTCGCGGCGCCGGTCATGGCCCCGGTGCCGGCTCCCCCGCCGCCGGTGATGGTGCCGATGCAGCAGACCAGCTACGTGCCCGAGACCACCTACCGCACGCAGTATCAGTGCGTGCCCGTCACCACCTACAAGCCCTCCTGCGAGATCGACCCGTGCACGGGCTGCAGCCGCGAGTGCATGCAGCCGGTGACCCAGTACGTGCAGCAGGCGGTGAACGTGCCCGTGACGCAGTACCGGGCCGTGACCACGACGAAGTATGTGCAGATGCAGCCCGGCTACGCCGCCCCTGCCGGCTACGCCCAGCCGGGCGTGCCCGCGGCATCCGTCGCACCGGCGATGCCGGCCGCACCGGCGGCCAGTCCGTTCGCCGCACCGATCCAGACGACGCCGCAGGCGTGGGGAGCCGCGGGCGCCGACGTCCCGCAGCAGCTCATCCCCAGCCAGCAGCCGGCGATGACTCCGCCGGCCCTGCCGCCGGCCGGCTACACGACGCCGACGTTCCAGCAGCCGCAGCCGATCGTGCCGCAGGGAGGCACGACCCTGATGCCGACAGCCCCGGCCGTTCCGCAGCCGCAGCCCACGCAGCCGCCGGCGCTGGCTCCCGCGCCGTCGCTCAAGCCGATCCCCGATCTGCAGAAGACCTACGGCAACGGCACACCCGCTCCGCAGGCTCCCACTGCCCCGCAACTGCCAGCCAATCCTCAGCTCCCGACCGCGCCCCCGGCCACCAGCGGCAGCTTTGCCGCCCCCTCGCTTCCCGGCAGTGCCAGTGGCACGACGCCCGCCTGGCCGAAGCAGCTTCAGCAGGTGCCGCCGAGCGGAACCACGCCGTCCCAGCCGTCGGCGACCGGCACCAACGGCATGCCGGTGCTCCCCGGCTCCGGCCCGGGCGCCGCCACCCACGCCTTCCCGCGGCTCCTCGAGCCGACGAGCCACACCACCTCGTGGCAGCCCGCCACCGTCGGCCCCCGCTACCCCACCGCCGCCCTGCCGGCCGGCCTCGGCGCCCGCTGAATTGCCCGC
>CAZXIG010000041.1:0-17472 GCA_964640405.1 uncultured Candidatus Kuenenia sp. | reverse complement strand
CCCTACCAGCAGACGCTGCCAACCGATCGAGCTCTCCAAAAGCCCGTCACCCGAATTGGAGTTCGAGCATCGAGAAGTCGTCCTGGAAGTCGTCGCGGCCGGAGATCGTGCGGACGTGCGTGACCAGGGCGTCCATCGGGTTTTCCGGGCTCGCCGGCGTGGCCGAGAGCGTCCGCAGGAAGTCTTTGAACGGCCACATCGAGCCGTCCGGCAGACCGATCTCGAAGGCGCCGTCGCTGTAGATGAAGAGGCGCGAGCCGGGCGACACCTGGGTTTCGCTCGACTCGAAATCCAGGCCGTCCACGGCGCCGATCAGCGGGCCGTCGGAGTCGAGCAACTTGGGCTCGGCGGCGTTCGGCCCCAGGAGCAGGGCGGGGGGGTGGCCACCGCCGGCCCAGCGGAGGCGGCCGGACGGAGTGTGGAGCACGCCGTACCAGACCGTGAAAAACATGTCGTTTTGCCGTTCCATCGGAAACGCCTTGTTGAGGGCGGCGAGGACGGAACCGGGATCGTGAAAGTCGGCGTGCGGCAGGGCCTCGCTGCGGATCGAATTGAGCGCCGACACCGAGAGCAGGGCGGCGCCCACCCCGTGGCCGCAGACGTCGAGCAGGTAGACGGCGAAGTGCTCGGCGTCGAGGGCGTGATAGCCGAAGGCGTCGCCGCCGAGGTCGGCCGAGGGAATGAACCGCCAGTCGGTCCGCACGGGGCCGCCGTTCTGCGGCGGCGGCAGGAGCGACCGCACGTAGTGGGCGGCCGTCGCCAGGTCGTTGGCGAGGGTCTGCTGGCTGGCCTGGAGCGCGGCGAAGGCCTCGTTTCGCTCGAGCAAGGCCACGTAGCCGCGGGAGTGGTAGCGCACGCGGGCGATGAGTTCGAGCCGATCGGGCAGCTTCACGATGTAGTCGTTGGCCCCGATGGCAAAGGCCTCGGCTTTGACCGCCGCCTCTTCCTTCGTGGAGAGCACGATGATCGGCACGTCGCGAAATCGCTCGTCGGCACGAAATTGCCGCACCACCGAGAGCCCGTCGATCTCGGGCATCACGAGATCCTGCAGGATCACCGTGGGCCGCACCTCGGCGGCCTTCGCGACCGCCGCGGGCGCGTCCTTGCAGTAGTGGAACACGATGCCCGGCTCGTCGGCGAGCATCCGCCGGACGGCCTCGCCGATGATCGGCTGGTCGTCCACGAGGAGGACCGTCACGGGGCGCGGAGCGGGTGAAGCTTGTGGGGGCATGCGTGGGGCCTGGGTGACCGGAAGCCCATGCTACCAAGACCGACGTCGATCCCCCTGCTTGCGCATGGGGGCTATTATTGCGGGCGGAAGCCCGGGGACCCGCCGGCCCTGGAATTCCCCACGCCCTTTCCGCCCGCCTCACCGCGCGGGCTGTTTCTTCGGGCGGCACGGCGGGGACGACGCGAGCGAGAATGCAAGGAGCTCCTCGCCCGTGACGGTCGAGATGTCGTGATGCACGCTCACGAGCTTGACACCCGTGGCGGCCTCCACCACCTCCTCCAACCGCGGTCGCCCGGTCGCCATCATGTGAGCCCGCACCTGCTTGAGCAGCGCGCGGCCATTACCATTCGCATGGCCGTTGCCGTGCGCCGACTCGTGGCCGTTGGCCACGGCGTTAGGATCGGACGCATGGCCGTCGGGCTCACCGCCGGCGCGCGGCGCGATGAGCTGCCGCTCCGCCGGCGTGAGCACGCCCTGCAGCCGCACCACGAGGAGCGAACCGACGAGGTGCGCGTGGATGTCCCGCGGCCCCCGGCCGATGAACTCCTGCTGAAACCGCGACACGCCGTCGCAGACGGCGGCCTCGATCTCGCCCTGCGACCTGATTTCAGCCGACGGCTTCATGGTCAGCCCTCGCGGCGCTGACCGTCCCCCGTCCGTGCCGCGGCCCCGGCAGCCGCAGCGGCCGCAGCCGTCGCCTGTCCGTTGCCGTTTCCGTTGCAGATCCGGTCCCAGACCTCCCGCCTGTGGATCGGCATGCGGGTATCGGCCTCGAAGCCCAGCCGCACGCGGCCCCCTTCGATCTCCAGGACAGTGATCTCCAGCGCCACGGTCATGTCCTCAGGCCGGCCGATCACCACGCTTTCTCGATTCTTTCGTGTCAGCACCAACATGGGTCACCTTCTTCATGGTTGTGGATCCCTCCAGAGGGGTCAGGCGCGGACGGCTCCAATGCCGCCCGCCGCATACGGTCCGTTGTGTTGATAGGCCGCATCGGTTTGGCTTTCGCTCCACGATGCGTGCAGATGGGCATCGACCGGCACCCCGAGCGCGGGCAGCCCCTGCCCGAAGAGGAAGAGATCGACGTCGGGGTGGGTCGTGTAGGTCTTGAGCACGCTGCCGGTCTCGATGTCCACGTGCGAGATCGCGCCCCGCAGGAGCACGCCGGTCGTCTCGCGGACGTGATCGACGAACGAGTCGAGGGCGTGATCGAACAGGTAGCGGTGGAAATTCCGCACCCGCTCGGCGCCCGCATCGTCCACCGCCAGCCGCCGTTCCACGGCGGAGAGCCGCTCGTGCAGGTTCACCACGAGCCAGTCGCGGGTGGCGACCACCGACACGCTCGTCGGCGATCGGCCCAAGAGGAGATGCTCGAACGTGCCGGCGGCGTGGGCCACCTGGCGGGCGAGCCGGTCGACGAAAAGTCGCGTCATGGGAGCGGAGCGCCGTCGGGTGTGTGGGAGTTGGTTTCGGTCCGGCACAAACGAAAAAAGCCGGCGGGAAAGAACGCCCGAAGGCACTCTCTCACGCCGGCTTACGCTGCGACGGACCTCCCGACTCTGGCCGGGCTGCCCCTCGACTCGTCTTCCGTCCGTCAATTGTGTGGCGACGCTGGGCATCGCCGATTTCCGCGGCCTCGACGCTTGCTTGGGCGTCGTCGCTGCCGCGGAACGCCGGAATTATATTGGGCAATCTGGGGAACGCAAGAAAAATTTTCTGTCTGGGAATGATGTGTGGCCTCGCATTCCTCCCAGACACTCCAGGCGGACTGCGACTCGCCGCATTGATGGCGATCGGTCACTTGCGCCGAAACTCCCTCTGCACGCGATACCCCCCCTAGGTGGGGCATTCCTCGGTGTCCTTGGAGGGTGGCATGAAATCGCAGGGAGAGATCGAGGCCGCCGTCTGCGACGCCGTCTCGCGCTTCCAGCAGGAGTACATGGGCCGCGGGCCGCGAAACGTGCACGCGCATCTCGTCGAGAATCGCGTGTTCGTCCACCTCGAGGGCGTGCTCACGGCGGCGGAGCAGCGGCTGCTCGATGGCGACGGACCGGGCAACGGCCGCGGTGCGGAGCTCCTCAAGCAGCTCCGCACCCATCTCGTGCTCGCAGGCAGGCCGATGCTCGAGTCGCTCGTCCGCGACGCGGCCGGATCGCCGCCGATCAGCGTGCACCACGACATCAGCCCGGCGACCGGCGAGGAGGTGCTCGTGCTCACCCTCGCCACCCCGCCCACCTGCCGCGACAAGCGGCGAAAATAGCCGTTTCTTCACCGTCTCCCAGTCGGTGGCCGAAGGCGTTCGGCGCATCGGATCGTCGGCGGAGCGGGGGCCCGAGCCGCCCCCGCCCGCCGGCGGTTTTGCCTGTTTTTCCCGCAAGTCGCGTGATTCCCACGTCAGGGCGGGATTGTGGTCCAGGCCGCGGCGAAGTAGCGTACAAATGGCGTGAGGCACTCAAGGCCGCCTCACTCATGGCATCCTCGGAATCGCTCGCATGCGGGCCGTACGGTCGAACGAGGCACGATCGAACGAGGTAGGTCGCATGACCGCCGGGCTGCGGCGATTCGCCGCGGTCGTGGCGGCCCTGGCGGTTTTCGCGGCCGGTATTCCACTGCCCGTCGCCCATGCCTCCGGCGCTGCGGTGTCGAAGGCGGACGATCGGCATCACGACGATGCCCGCGCCGAAGACTCCGCCAAGGACGCCGAGGAGGATGCCGCCGCGGAGGACAACTCGGCCGACGATCACGTCCTGGACGTCACCGCCACCGACAACCTCGCCCGCCTGCTCGATGCCGCCGCCTTCTTTCGCGGCCCGCAGGCTTCCATCTCTCCCGCGATCGCGCTGATCGCCCCCGCGCACGTCCGCGGCCCACCGGCCTGACCATCGCAGCGATCCCGCCCAGCGGTCGCGGCTTCACGCGGCCACCGGGCTCGGAGTCAGCCCCGCGCTTCCGCTCCCCAGCATGCTGCGCAGGCTCGTCCGTGCCTCCCCGCCCCTGCCCCCTGCAACCGATCCCCGCCGATGTCCGCCGATACCGATCGAATCCACACCGACGACCTGGATGCACTCGCGGCAATCGTCGCCGAGGCGGGCCACTATCTGCCGGCCCAGGGTCCGATCGCCGTGTTCGTCCATCACAACACGCTGCACGCATTCGAGGATCGGCCCTTCGAGCAGGCCGTCGTCGATGCGGCGCGAATCTTCGGTACCGAACCGTTCCTGAGCGAGAGCCGGTATCGCGAGGAGCTCGCCCGCGGCCGCATTCGGGTGGCCGACATCGAAGCCGTGCTGGCCGAGCACGACCCGTCGGCCGCCGCCACGACCGTGGCCGGCGGCCGCGTCACGCTCCGGGATCTGCATCTCGCGCTCCTGCTGCACCCGGTTCGGCGCGAGAGCGACGCGGCCGTCCGCTGGACGCTGACCGAGAGCGATGCGGTGGAGCACGGTACGGCGGGCGAACTGTGGCACGCCTGCATCGAGGCGATGGCGCTGACCCGTCCGTCGCTGCACAACATGCGGCCACCGGTCCGCCACCGCGATCTGCTCCTGGCGATCGACCCGTCGCTCGACACCGACGCGCTGGTGCATCCGCTGCTCATCCGTCTCTGCGCCGCCTTCCTCGACCAGGGCGTGGCCCTGTGGCGAATGCCCGACCGCGACCGCGGCTTCCTGGAGGCCGTCGCTCGGCTGCATGCCTCGAGGCTCGGCCCGACGGAGCCTTGGAGCCGGCGGCTCGGCCCGGCGCTCGAGGCGATGAGCGGGCGATCGCCCCTGGAGTGCGCCGCCGAGGAACTCGACCGCCTCGGCATCCCCCGCGAGCGGCGGCGGGAGTTCGTCATCCAGTCGCTGCTCGCGCTCCGCGGCTGGGCCGGGATGATCCGGCATCTCGAGGAACGGCCCGATCGCGCGCCGGTGGAGCGGGTGCCGGCCCGCCTCGCCGACTTTCTCGCGGTGCGTCTCGTCTGCGACCGCATCGCCACCGAATGGGCTGCCGCGCGGCTGGGCGTCGGCCGGAAGAAACGCGCCGCCGCGAGCGAGCCCGGCGGTTCGTTGGAGCAGTTCTGGTGGGAGTTGCAGGATCGCTATCCGCCCCGCCGCGGGCCGGGCAGCCTCTCGCGGGCCTTCCTGCTGCATCAGGTGGCGCGGCTGGTCGGCCTCGCGGCCGCCGACATCCGCAGCTTCGACGAGAACGAGCTGCTCGGCTTCGAGCACGCGATCGCGTCGTTCGACGCGATCACCCGCCGCCGGTTCTTCCAGCTCGCCTACGAACGGCGGTATCGGGTCATGGTGCTCGACGCACTCGCGACCCACGCCCGGATCGACAGGCGGCCCGCCGGCTCTCCGCCGGATGTCCAGTGGATCCTCTGCATCGACGAACGGTGCGAGTCGTTCCGGCGGCACGTCGAGGAGCTGGGGGGACGCCACGAGACCTTCGGCACCGCCGGTTTCTTCGCCGTGCCCATGTATTACCGCGGACTCGACGACTGGCATGCGACCTCGCTCTGCCCGATCGCGGTGACGCCCCGCCACGCCGTGTTCGAGGTGCCCGAGGAGGCGGCCGCCGACCGGCATGCCATCCATCGCTCGATTCGCCGCCGCTATGGCCAGCTCGCCGACAGCCTCGCGGCGAGCAGTCGCGATCCCCTGCGCGGGGGCCTGCTCGCGCCGGTGATCGGCGCGTTCGCCGCGGTGCCGCTGGTGGCCCGGGTGGCGTTTCCGCGGCTCTCGGCCCGCATGGGACGCCAGGTTCAGGAGTTCACCCGGCGGCACATCACCACGCGGCTCGCGCTCGAAAGCGGCGGCCCGACGAGCGGCGGCGGATCGGCGCCGGGCTTCGACGCGGCCGAGATGGCCGGGTGCGTCCGCCGCGTGCTCGAGGACATCGGGCTCACCGCGGGATTCTCGCGGCTCGTCGCGGTCGTCGGGCACGGCTCGTCGAGCCGCAACAACCCGCACGAAAGCGCCTACGACTGCGGCGCCTGCGGTGGCGGCCGCGGCGGCCCCAACGCGCGGGCCTTCGCCGCGATGGCCAACGATCCGCGGGTCCGCGAGCTGCTCGCCGCGCAGGGCATCGCCATCCCGGCCACCACCCGGTTCATCGGCGGCCTGCTCGACACCTGTGCCAGCACGCTCGTCTGGCACGACCGCGATCTCGTGCCGGCCAGCCACGCCCGCGACCTCGCCGACCTCGAGGCCGCGGCGGAACAGGCAGCCGCAGCCGACGCCCAGGAACGGTGCCGCCGGTTCGATTCGGCCCCGCTCGATCTTTCGCCCCGCGAGGCCCGCCAGCACGTCGAGGCCCGGAGCGTGGATCTCGCTCAGGTGCGGCCGGAGCTCGGTCACGCGACCAATGCCGCCTGCATCATCGGCCGTCGCTGGCGAACCCGCGGCCTGTTTCTCGACCGCCGCGCGTTTCTCGTCTCCTACGATCCCACGAACGATCGCGACGCCTCGATTCTCGCCCGCACGCTGGCGGCCGTCGGGCCGGTCGGAGCCGGCATCAACCTCGAATATTACTTCTCTGCCGTCGATCGGCTGGGATACGGATCGGGCACGAAGCTGCCGCACAACATCACCGGACTGATCGGCGTGATGGACGGCCATGCCAGCGACCTGCGGACCGGCCTGCCGTGGCAGATGGTCGAGATCCACGAGCCCATGCGGCTGCTCGTCGTGATCGACGCCACGCCGGAAAGAATCCTCGAGGCGGCGGCCCAGGCGCCGGCAGTCGCGCGGCTCGCGGAAAACCGCTGGATCCAGCTCGTCTCCTGGCACCCGGAGTCGGGCGAACTGGCCATCTTTTCGAGCGGCCGCTTCCGACCCTACGAGCCGGAGCGATCCGGCCTGCCCGAAGTGGAGTGCTCGCGCGACTGGTACGCGGGGCACCGAGGCCACCTGGAGCCCGCGATCGTTCGCCGCGGCCTCGCGGCCACTCCCTCAACCACCGCGACCCCGCGGGCACACCGATGACCCACCCCGACCTGATCGCCTGGCTCGTCGTCGCGCAGGTCGCCGCGCCGGCCGCCACGCTCGGCATGGTCGGGCTTCCGGCCCTGCTCGGGCGGCCGCTCTCCGAGCGGGCCACTCGGCGAGTCGTGGCCGGCGGTTTCGCGGTGGCGTTCGCGGCCGCGATGGCCACGCTCGCGATGCTCGCCGCCCGCGGCTGGCGGGCGGAGGTGGTGCACATCGGCACGTGGTTCGCCGTCGGTCACCACGAGGCCACGATCAACCTCGTGGCCGACCAGCTCTCGCTGCCCTACGTCTGCTTCTCCACCGGCCTGTGCTGGCTCGTCAACGCGTTCGCCGGCAAATACCTGCACCGGGAGCCGGGATTCACCCGCTTCTTCGTGCTGCTGGCGCTGTTCGGCACCGGGATGAACATCATGGTGCTCGCCGACAGCATCGACGTGCTGTTCGTGGGCTGGGAGTGCCTCGGCATCTCGTCGGCGCTGCTCATCGGGTTCTTCCACGAGCGGCGGAACGCGATCGATGCGGCCCTCCGGGCCTACACCACCTACCGGATATGCGACGTGGGCCTGCTCACCGCCGCGGTGGTCGTGCATCGCGCGGTCGGCTCGGGAGGCTTCGAGAAACTGTTCACCACGGACTGGCCCGACGGAAGGTGCCTGCTGCCGCCGGTCACCGCTTCGATCGTGGCGCTGCTGCTCGTCTTCGCCGCCCTAGGCAAGACCGCGCAGGTGCCGTTCTCCGCCTGGCTGCCCCGCGCCATGGAGGGCCCCACGCCCTCGAGCGCGATCTTCTACGGCGCGCTTTCGATCCATGCGGGCGCCTACGTGCTCCTGCGGTTCGGGCCGCTCCTCGACGAGGCGCCCCTGGCCCGGCTCTGCCTGCTCGTGATCGGCACGGGCTCGGCCATCCATGCGGGCCTCGTCGGCCGGACGCAGACCGACCTCAAGAGCATGCTCGCCTACGCGTCGATGGCCCAGGCGTCGCTGATCCTGGTCGAAATCGGGCTCGGCTGGCGGCTCATCCCACTGGTGCACGTCGTGAGCCACGCGATCCTGCGGAGCCTCCAGATCCTGCGGTCGCCCTCGGCCCTGCACGACCGCCACGAGCTCGAGTCGGCGCTCGGAGGCCACGTCTCGGCCGGCGGCACGGCGGTCTTCCGGCTCCTGCCCGCCCGCTGGCAGACGACGCTCTACCGGATCGCGCTCGACCGCGGCTTCGAGGAGATGGTGGTGGGCCGGTTCGTCGTCGGGCCGGTGCAGGCGCTGCTCCGCCGGGCGGCGGCGGCGGAAGCGGCGTGGGTGAACTGGCTGGCCGGCGAACAGCCCGGGAGGCGGCGATGATCACCCCCCTGCAGGCCACCCCGCTGTTGGCCGGCGCGGCCGTGGCGCTGCCGCTGCTGGGCGCGGCGGCCATCGTCGCCAGGCTCGGGAACCGCTGGCTGCGGGAGTTCGCCGTCACGTTCACGGCCGCCTCGCTCGCCGCGACCCTCGCACTCGCCGTCACGTGGAGCCGGGCCGGCGCCATGCCCGTGAGCTGCGGCGATCAGCTCGTCGGTGGCTCGCTCGTCTACATCGACGGCCTCACCACGCTGCTCATGCCCTACGTCGCCTTCATCTCGGTCGCCATTCTCTTGGTCACGCCCCGCCGACTGCTCGACCGCCGTTCCGTCGCCCGCATGCTCTGCGGCATTGCAGCCACGCTCGCGATGTTCGCCACGTCGCACCCGTTCGCGATCCTCGCCCTCTGGGGGCTCACGGCGGCAGGCACCTGGGCCGCGACCCGCGAGACGCCCGGCGGACGGCCGGCCGCAAGGGTGTTCGCGATCGCGATGGGGCTGGCGGTCGCGGCCATGGCCGTAGGCACCGTGCTCCTCGTCGTCGATCCGCCGTGGGAGCGGGCGAGCGGGCCGCTCGGCATCACGGGGGGCTGGCTGGTGGCGGTCGCCGTGATGATCCGCAAGGGCATCGTGCCCTTCCATTCCTGGTATCCGTCGCTCTTCAGTGGCGCCCCGATGTCCACCGCCCTCGCGGCCACGATGCCGCAGGTGGCGGCCTACTCGGCCGTGCGGCTGCTGATCGGCCACGTGGATCATGCCGCCGGCTTCGTGCCGGAACTGGAAGTCGTTTCGAACGTGGCCCTCGTGACGGCCGTCTATGGTGCGGCGCTGGCGCTGGTGCAGCGGGAGCTGCGGGGGTTCATCGGCTTTCTCGCCATGAGCCAGTCGGCGATGGTGCTGGCCGGGCTGTCGGGCACGCTGCCTTTGGAACTGGCCGGCGCCCTCTGCGTCTGGATCTCGAGCGGGCTCTCGCTCACCGGCATCGGACTGGTCGGCTGGGCGCTCGAAAGCCGTGCCGGCCCGATCAGCCTCGACACGCCCCAGGG
Organism: uncultured Candidatus Kuenenia sp.; assembly: GCA_964640405.1. Classification (GTDB taxonomy): domain Bacteria; phylum Planctomycetota; class Planctomycetia; order Pirellulales; family UBA1268; genus QWPN01. Next base: position 7,890 of record CAZXIG010000041.1, on the reverse strand, counting down.
TCGGTTCTGGGACGCGCCGGTGCTCGCCGCCTTCTTCCTGCTCTTCGGACTCGCCGGCAGCGGCCTGCCGGGCACGCTCTCGTTCGTCGCCGACGACCTCATCGTGTCGGGCAGCCTCGACGAGAAGCTCTACGGCGGCCTGCTCGTGACCGCCTCGACGGTGCTCTCGGGCATCGCCGTGATGCGGTGCTGGTTCCAGGTGTTCGGCGGCCCGACCGCCCCCGACGGGCCGCGGCATTCCATCCTCCGGCGGGAGCGGCTGGCGCTTTCCGTGCTGCTGCTCGCGATCTTCCTGCCCGGGCTCTATCCTGCCCCGCTCGTCAAGGCCGTCGAGCGGGCAGCGACCCAGCTGCTCCATCCCGTTTCCGGACCCGTTTCCCCCGCAGCCACTTCCCCGTCCACAGCCCCCGCGGAGAATGCCAGGCCATGACGCCGTTTCTTTCGAGCTCGCCCTTGGTCGGCACGCTCTCGCCGTCCCTGTTCGCGGTCTTCAACGCCGAGCAGATCGCCCGCATCGTCGAATCGCTCGAGCGCAACCTGCTCACGCCGATCCCGCTCTGCTTCGTGCTCGGCATCATCTGCACGCGGATCCATGGCGGCATCAAGATCCCCAAGGAGTTCTACCTTTCGATCGCCATCTTCCTCTTGATGTCGATCGGCTTCGTGGGCGGCCACGAACTGGCCCACGAATACCAGGCCCACGGCGTCGCCACGATCTGGAAGCCGGTACTGGCGACGCTGTTCCTCGGCTGTCTCACGCCCATCACGTCGTTTCTCGTGCTGCGGTACGTCGGCCGCCTGTCGATCGCCGACTCCGCCGGCATCGCCGCCCACTACGGCAGCACGTCGGCGGTCACCTACGCGGTCGCGAATTCCTTCGTGGAGCAGTCGCAGCATCCGGCCAACAGCTTCCTGCCGACGCTCGTCACGATCCTCGAAGTGCCGGGCATCGCGATCGCGCTGGTGCTCGGCGCGGCGCTCATGTCGCGGGAGCGGGCCGCCAAGGCGCGGGCCGGGGGCGGCAGGCCCCGCGAGGGCAAGCTGCTCGAGGCGCTCCATGAAGTGGTCACCGGCCAGTCGATCATGCTCATGGCCGGGCTGCTCGTGATCGGCTTCGTCTCGACGCTGTTCATGACCGAGCAGGCCTTCCAGCCCTTCTACGACTTCTTCGAGAGCAAGGGGATGCTGTTTCGCGGCGCCCTCTGCATCTTTCTGTTGGAGATGGGACTCGTGGCAGGGGAACGGCTCGGCGACCTGCTCAAGGTGGGACCGTTCCTCGTGGCCTTCGGGATCGGCATCGCCCTGTTCCACGGCTTCCTCGGCGCCTACTTCGGCCACCTCGCCGGTCTGAATCTGGGGGGCTGCACGGTGCTCGCGGCGATCGTGGCCAGCGCCTCCTACATCGCCGCGCCGCCGGCGGTGCGGCTCACGCTCCCCGAGGCCAACCCCACGCTCTCGATCACGGCCGCCCTCGCGATCACGTTCCCGTTCAACATCGCGTTCGGCATCCCGATCTACTATGAAATGGCCAAGTGGCTGGGGGCCACCTGAACCCGGCCGAGACCGCGACTTGCTCCGACTCCCGCGTTCCTGACCCTTCCTCGGAGACCTTTCGATGCACCTCTATCCGCTCAAACTCGTCACGGTCGTGGGTGAATCCGTGATCATGCCCGACATCGCCGAGGAGGGAATCAAGCTCGGCGCCACCGGGTATTCGATGACCGAGGTGGCCGGCCATGGCTCGCGGAACGCCCGCAACGTGATCGAGACCGGGGGCGCAAAGACCCTGAAGGCCGAGTTCGTGGTGCCGATGGACGTGGCAGAGCGGATCCTCACCCACGTCTCACACGAGTACTTCGAGCACTACGCCTGCATCGCCTGGCTGTCCGATGTGCAGGTGGTTCGCGGGCAACAGTATATTCATGGGGGGTCGTGAACCACGGCCCTCTCCAGGAGCCGTCCCGATGCCATCCACCGAACGCAAGGGCCGCCGTCGCGCGGCCTCGACAGCCGACCTGCCCGCCGCGATCGAAGGGCTTGGCGTCTTTTATCTCGGCCAGAAGGTGGACGACACGAAGGGCACCGCCACCGGCGAGCCGGTGCTGGTCGAGGCGAAGCGGTTCACGACGCACGCCGTCTGCGTGGGCATGACGGGCAGCGGCAAGACGGGCCTGTTGATCGGGCTCATCGAGGAGGCGGCACTCGACGGCATCCCGACGCTCGTCATCGATCCCAAGGGGGATCTCGCCAACGTCCTGCTCTCGTTCCCCAACCTCGCGCCGGCCGACTTCCTGCCGTGGCTCGAGCCGGAGGCCGCGAAGCGGGAGGGCGTGTCGCTCGAGGAGCTCGCCGACCGCACGGCGAAGAAGTGGGCCGACGGCCTCGAAAAGAGCGGCCAGTCGGGCGACCGCATTCGGAGGCTGCACGAGGCGGCGGAAATGGCCGTCTACACGCCGGGGAGCCGCGTCGGCCGACCGCTCGCGATGCTCGACAGCCTCGACCCGCCGACGGGGGCCGCGGCCGACGACGCGGAGCTGCGCCGCGAGCGGATCGAGTCGCTGGTGTCGGGCATCCTCGCGCTCGCGGGCATCGAGGGGGAGCCGGGCCGCAGCCGCGAGCACGTGCTGCTCTCGGCGATCGTCGACGCCCTGTGGAAGAGCGGGCAGAAGGTCGATTTCGGCACGCTCGTGCGGGCGATCCCCGCGCCGCCGATCGAGCGGGTCGGCTTCCTCGATCTGGAAAACTTCTTTCCCGCCGGTGAACGCTTTCAGCTCGCCAGCCGGCTCAACACCGTGGCCGCCGCGCCCGGCTTCGAGGCCTGGCTCGACGGCGAGCCGCTCGACGTGGGGCGGCTGCTCTGGACGCCCGCCGGCAAGCCGCGGGTGGCCGTGATCTCGATCGCGCATCTCGCGGATGCCCAGCGGATGGCGTTCGTCACGCTGCTCGCCGGCGCGACGGTGTCGTGGATGCGGTCGCAGCCCGGCACGTCGTCGCTCAAGGCGTTGTTCCTGATGGACGAGGTCTTCGGCTACCTGCCGCCGACGGCCAATCCGCCGAGCAAGCTCCCGATCCTCACGCTCATGAAGCAGGCGCGGGCCTACGGCCTGGGCGTGGTGCTCGCCACGCAGAATCCCGTCGATCTCGACTACAAGGGGCTTTCGAACGCCGGCCTCTGGTTCCTCGGCCGGCTGCAGACGGCGCGAGACAAGGCCCGCGTGCTGGACGGCCTCGAGGGCGCGGCGGCCTCGAGCGGCGGCAGCTTCGACCGCGGGCGGCTCGACCGCCTGCTCTCGGGGCTCGAGCAGCGGCGGTTTCTCATGCACAGCGTGCACGGCGAGGAGGAGACGCTCTTCCAGACCCGCTGGACGATGGCCTACCTCCGCGGGCCGCTCGTCCGGGACGAGATCCGGCGGCTCATGGCGCACGACGCGGTCGGACAGCCGGCGGCGCCGGCGGTGCAGCCGGCGCGGGAAACGCCGTCGGCCTTCGGCGGCCGTCATGCCGGCGGGCCCCGGCCGATTCTGCCGCCGGGGGTGCGGGAGGTGTTTCTCGCGCCGCGGGGTGCGGTGGGCCCCGACACGGTCGTGCACTACGAGCCGATGATCCTCGGCCGGGCGCGGGTTCGCTACGCGAAGGCGGGCACCGGCATCGAGGTCGATCGTGAACTGATCCGGATGGCCCCGGCCGGCGACACGCTCGGCGAGTCGGCCTGGGAGAACGGCGAGGCCTTTCCGGAGGCGCCCGAGGTGGAGCCGGCGCCGCGCACGGGCTCGTTCGCGCCGCTCCCCGCCCCGCTGGCCGGACCGCGGGGCTATGCGTCGCTCGCCACGTCGCTCAAGAGCTTTCTCGGGCGGACGTCGAAGCTCACGGCCTGGTCGGCACCGGTGATCGACGCCGTGTCGAATCCGGGCGAGTCGGAGGGGGAGTTTCGGGCCCGGATCGCCCACCGCGTGAAGGAGCGGCGGGACGCGGAGATCGAGCGGGTGCGGGAGAAGCATGCCGCGAAGCTCGCCTCGCTCACCGATCGGATCGAGCGGGCGCGGCAGAAGGTGGAGCGGGAGCGGGCCGAGGCCAAGAACCAGTCGATGCAGACCTACGTGTCGATCGGCTCGGCGGTGCTGGCCGCGCTGCTGGGCCGCAAAAAGGCCTCCGCCACGAACATCGGCCGGGCGGCCACGTCGATGCGCACGGCCAGCCGCGCCGCCCGCCAGCAGGCCGACGTGGTGCATGCCGAGGAGAGCCTGAGCGCGCTCGAGGAGAAGCGGCTGTTGGTCGAGGAGGAGATCGAGGAGGAGCTCGAACGGATTCGGCTCGACACGAGCCCCGAGCGGATCCGCCTCGAATCGCTGGAGATCCCCGCGAAGAAGACCGACATCGCCGTCGAGGACGTGGTGCTCGCCTGGGTGCCCAGCTCGACATGACGCCTTCCAATCGTGAAATCGTGCTCGTCGATTGCCCCGACGAGGTGGGGCTGATCCACCGGATCACGGGCGTGCTCCAGACGCGGCGGCTGAACATCGAGAGCAACTCGGAGTTCGTCGACACGGTCGCACGGCAGTTCTTCTTCCGGGCCGAGGTGGCCCCGGCCGACGGTCCGGTGCCGGCCTCTGAGGTCGAGGCCGACCTGCGGCGGGTGCTGCCATCGACGGCACACGTCCGCGTGACCCGCGAGGAGCGGCGGCCGATCGTCGTCTGCGCGACCCGCGAGCCCCACTGCCTCGGGGAGCTGTTGCTGCTCGACGCCGTCGGCGATCTCCCCGGGCGGATCGTCGGCGTGGTGAGCAACCACGACGTGCTCCGCGACCTCGTCGAGAGGTTCGGCGTGCCGTTCCACCATGTGCCGCACGACGATGTGAGCCGCGAGGCCCACGAGGCCGCCGTGGCGGCGGCGATCGACGCCCACGCGCCGGATTACGTCGTGCTGGCCCGCTACATGCGGGTGCTCTCGGAGCCGTTCGTGGCCCGCTATGCCAATCGGCTCGTGAACATCCACCACTCGTTCCTGCCGGCGTTCGCCGGCGCGAGCCCCTACCGGCAGGCCTACGCGCGGGGCGTGAAGCTCATCGGCGCCACCGCCCACTTCGTGACCGCCGAGCTCGACGATGGGCCGATCATCGCCCAGGACGTGATCGCCGTGGACCACTCGTTCACGCCGGAGCGGATGGCCCAGGCGGGCCGCGACGTGGAGAAGCTGGTGCTCGCCCGCGCCGTCCGGCTCGTGCTGGAGGAACGGGTGTTTCTGCACGGCCGGCGGACGGTCGTGTTTGAATAGCCGCCTGGAGCTTGGCGATCACGCGCGTCCGCATCCGGGAGATGGTGCCCTCGCAGACGCCGAGCACGTGGGCGATCACCGCCTGGCTCTTGCCCTCGATCAGGAGCCGCACCAGCTGCTGCTCCCGGGGTTCGAGCCCCGCCATCTCCCGGCGCAGGAACTGCTCCTCCTGATCGTCAGGCTCGTCCGCGGCTTCGCCGAGCATTGCGAGTCCGGCCCGCTCGGGCACCTGCATGACTGCGACGTCGTCGAGCGCCGAAAAGGCGGCCTCCCGCCGTGCCCGCCGTCGGCACCGCCGGGCGATGTCGACGGCCCGGTCATGGGCGAGCCGCTGGAGGTACGCTCGGCCGTGTTCGGCAACGGTGCCGCCATCGGAGTGAAACGGCGACACGGTCGGCTCCCCGTCGGCGGCGCCGGGCAGTCGTCGGAGGTGGTTGAACACCAGCGCCAGCGCGTCGTCGACCGCCGCCGGATCGCGAATGCCCCGCTGGCCGAGCACGCGGCCGATCACGACCACCATCACGGGTGTGGCGGAACGAATCAGGTCTTCGAGCGCGGCATGACTTCCGGTCGCCTGCCATTGGCAGAGCAGGGCGCCGAGATCGACGCTCCTGGGCTGCGGGATGCGACCACGGCCGACGTTTCGACGCTCATCCATGAGTGCGTCCCCGGGAATCAACTGCCGGCAGGCGTGCGTTCCGAACGCTCTCGTGACCCCGCCGTCGCCCGAAGTATGCGAAGTATGACGGCACGTTTGGTCGCTGCCAAATCTGTCGAAACGTGAAATCTCGTCGAGCGCGCGCAAGCCGGCGCCGCTTCGGGCGTATACCTCTCCAGGGGGGCATGTTGTTCGGTCACTCGCAAGGAGTGCGGCTATGCCCATGACGCTGTCCCGCTGCGCGGCCATCCTGAAGCAGGATGGCGTGCGGCACCATGTCGATACCGCTGACGGAACGATCCGAGCCGTCTTCGTGACGCGGCACTACCGCAATCCGCGCGGCGAGCGGCTGGCGATCGTGCAGCTCGACACGCCCGACGACGGTTATCGCTGCCGGGCGGTGATCCAGCGGGCTTTCGCTCCGGGCCCCGATGTCGCCGCGACGTGCCTGGCGCTGTGCAAGATGGCGGCCGACACGCCTCTGGTGGGCGTCGAATACGACGAGTCGATGGAGAGCATCCGGATGGTGATCGAGGCCGTCGTCGAAGATGGCGAATTGACGCGGCTGCAACTGCTCTCGATGGTCGACCGGCTCGTCGAGGCGGCCGAGGCGTGGCAGGTGGCGATCAACCTCTCGGTGCCGCCGCTCGCTCGCGGCTCAGCGCGTCGGGCGCGGGGCGCGGCCTGAAGCGATGATCGCTGACCAACCGTGCCGATATCGTCGGTGTCTCGCGGCTTTTCTGCGATAATCCGCGGACTCTCCGAGGCAGGGCGGCCAGACCCTTTCTGGCCGCCTGTCGCTCGACCGCGAACGTCGCGGGACACCGCCCGGAGGGATTGCCCATGCAACGACGTTATGCCACGAAATTTTTCTCGACATGAGCAATTTCTCAGGATTTTCGCCCTCCTCGAAACACTCACCACGGCCCGTCAGCCGCTCGACGATCAGACGCTGATCGCCGCGCTCAAGGAGCGCCTGGGGCTTTCGCGGCTGTCCCCTCGGACGCTGCACCGCGACTGCGACTTTCTCGTCTCCTGCGGCTATCCCGTGGACCACGTGCCGCTCCCGGAAGGCCGCCGCCACGGCTGGCGGCTCGACAAGGAGGCCCTGGCCAACCGCGCCGTGCCGGCCGAGCCGATCACGCTTCTCGAACTCGTGGCCTTCATGGTGGGCCGCGAGCTGTTGCGGACCTTCGAGGGCACCGTGCTCTGGACGGGCATCGAATCGCTGCGGCACAAGGTCGAGCGGGCCGTGCCCACCCAACTGCTCGAGCGACTGGAGCACTCCCGCAACGTGTTTCACGTGGCGGCCGTCAATCCGGCCCGCTACGCCTCGCGGCCCCGGCTGATCTCCGCCATCAGCACGGCGATCACCGACTCCCGGGAGATGGAGGTCTCGTACCGGCACGAGGACGGGATCGCCCCGCCAACCCGCCGCCGCATCCAGCCGCTGCGGCTCGTGATCCAGCCGCCGCACGTACAGCTGCTCGGGCTCGACCCCCTGCGGCTTGAAGATCCGCCGCTGTTGATCGACCTCGACCGGATCGAGGCGGTTCAGGCGCTCGACACGACCTTCGCACCGCCATCGCTCGACGTCGCGAAAATCCTCGGCCAGCGGTAGCGCGTCACCGCTTTTCGTCGCGGATGTAGCGGTGGCACTGGACGCACTTCTGCGTCACCTCCATCCAGGCGAGCACGGCACCGTCGAGGTTCTCAGCCTTCGCGGCCGACCGCAGGCCGTCGCAGGCCCGGCGAAACTCGCCACTCATGCGGGCGTAGTCTTCCGTCTGGAGCACCTGCCAGCTCGACTCCTGGCTCGCCAGGGAAAGTTCCTGGGCGCCGCGGGCGATCAGGTCGAAATCGGCGAGTGCGAGGCCTTCGAGCACGTTCTTCGAGTGGTCGAGCTTGGCCCGCATGAACACGGCCACGTCGTCGACCGCGGTCTCCTGCGCCCCGACGA
>CAZXIG010000040.1:0-17751 GCA_964640405.1 uncultured Candidatus Kuenenia sp. | reverse complement strand
GCTGGACAGTCTGACGCGGCTGGAGCGGCGGACTCGCGAGACCGGGCATGGCCCTTGTCCGGCCCACGACGTCGAACAGGAATTCGTGGATCTCGATGTGCCGGCGGGCCTCGGCCAGATCGCGGCCCCACGTGTAGAGCCCGTGCCGCGAGAGCAGGAAGCCGTGGCACGGCGGGCGGGCGGCCGACCAGTCGAGCGCGGCGAACCGATGCCGGATCCGCTGGGCCAGTTCGGTCATGTCCTGCGTGTTGGCGAAGATCGGCACCTCGACGAACGTGTCGTGCGTCGTGATCCCCTCGAGCCCCTTGAGCATCTCGTAGCCCTCGATCCGAACGCTGCCCCGAGGCAGTTCGGCGCCGGAGAGGATCGTGCCCCATGGGGAGTGGGTGTGGAGCACGGCTCCCACACCCGGCACCATGTCCGCGATCAGGCAGTGCAGCAGCGTCTCGGCCGACGACTTGCGGCCCGAGCCGTCGACCGGCTTCCCGGCGGCGTCGACCCGCACGAAATCGTCTCGGCCGAGGGCCGACTTGTCCTTGCCGCTCACGGTGATGAGCAGCTCGAGCGGATCTCGCGACACCACCACGCTGTAGTTGCTGCTCGTGCCGAGCGACCAGCCCCGGGAGTGGAACTCTCGCCCCACGGACCGCAGCTGATCGATCGTATCGGCGGACGCCACGGCCTCGGCAAACGTCGTGCTCATCGTGCTCATGGAGCGAGGTTGTATGCCATCGCCCCGCGCTCTGGCAACGAATGGCTCACAAATACGGGCTGAACAATCGGGCGATGCCGTCGCGGAGCCGGATCGGCAGGCTGCGGGCGTCCACCTCGGCCAGCGTCTTCTTGCGGGAGCGGGCGATCACATCGGCGATCCGCCGGTCGAGCCGGGCGGCGAGGCCGCGGTCGTAGGTCTCGACGTTGAACTCGAAGTTGAGCCGCATGCTGCGGTCGTCCCAGTTGCCGCTGCCGAAGAGCGCCCAGGCGGCGTCGACCACCATCAGCTTCGTGTGCTCGAACGGCGGCGGCGACATCCAGACGTTGCAGCCCTTGCCGAGCACCTGCCAGAGCATGGCCGACGAGGCCCAGCTCACCAGCGCGAGGTTGTTCTCCTCGGGGAGCACGATGTCGACCTGCACGCCCCGCATCGCCGCCACGTCGAGCGCCTGGCAGACGGCGTCGTCGGGCAAAAAGTAGGGCGTCATGATGCGGACGGATTTCTGCGCCGCCGCGAGCGCCCCCACGAGCACGAGCTTGATCCGGCCGATGTCAGGGTCGTCTGGTCCGTAGCGGATGCCGCGGGCGAGCATCGTGCCGGCCGCGGACAGATTCGGCGTCCAGGCCGGTCCGGCGAGGATTTCCTCGGTGGCGAAGGCCCAGTCTTCGGTGAACACTTCGAGCAGCTGGGCGACGATCGGGCCCCGAAGGGCGAAGTGGGTGTCGCGGACCGGATGGGCCGGATGGTGTTCGAGCCAGCAGCCGTCGCGGATGTTGAGGCCGCCGGTGAAGCCGAGCTCGCCGTCCACGACCATGATCTTGCGGTGGTTGCGGAGGTTGGCATACGCAAAGTAGATCGGCACGCTCGTGGGGAGAAAGGTTTCCACGCGCACGCCCATGGTTGAGAGCACGCTCACGATCGAGGGCACCGTGTAGGAGGCGCCGATGCCGTCGATGAGCACCCGCACCTCGATGCCCCGCTTCACGGCGACGGCGAGTGCCTCGGCGAAGATCTTCCCGGTGGGATCGTTGTCGAAGATGTAGGAGGCGATCGCCACGCTGCGGCGGGCGGTGGCGATCGCATCGAGCATCCGCGGGTAGGCCTCGTCGCCGCCGGCGAGCGGCTCGATGTGGTTGCCGTCCACGAGCGGCCTGTCGGTCACCTCACCCACGAGCGTGGCCAGTGACCGCAGCGGCGCGCCGGCCGGTCCGATCGCCGCCTCGAGTCGCGGCGTATCGGGGATCGCCCCCTCCATCTCGTGCAGGATCCGCGTCTGCCCGGCCCAGAGCTGCGTGGCCCGTGAGCGGATGCGGTTCACGCCGAGCACGGCGTAGGCGATCGCACCGAACACGGGCGACAGCCAGATCAGGCCCACCCAGCCGATCGTGCTCCGCGTGTCGCGTTTGACGAGGATCGCGTGCGCGGAAGCCACCACGTTGATGGCGAGAATCGATCCGGCGAGCACATGCGGCCAGAGCACGAGCCACCACCGCCACGCCTCGGATGCTAATGATTCCATGAACGATCCGCTGGGATTCCAGAAAAGCCGCGGTTGGGTGCCTCGAAGGTGAACAATATGATACCGGGGTTCGCACCCCACCTCCCCGCGGAGTCGCCCGCTATGTTTCGCTCGCTGCTGACGATTGCCTGTGTGACGTGCTCGGTTTCGCTTGCGACGCTGGTGCCGACGGTGACTGTCGCGACCGAGTCGCCCGCCTCGCAGCCCGCGGCCCAATCGGCGGCCGAGCCCGCACCTCAGACTCGTTGGGAACAGAACGCCGAGCCGATGCCAGTGGCAGGCACCGAGGCCGTGACACAGCCGGGGGCCCCGCCCGCCTTCCACGTGCCCGCTGGGTTTGCTGTGGAGCGTCTATTTGCCGTGCCCAAGGATCAGCTCGGTTCGTGGGTCTGCCTCGCCACCGACCCAAAAGGCAGGCTGATCGCCAGCGACCAGGGCGGCCAGGGCCTCGTGCGAATCACGCCCGCGCCGCTCGACGGCTCACAGCCGACCATCGTGGAAAAAATTCCCGTCGCGATCACGGCCGCGCAAGGCCTGCTCTGGGCGTTCGACGCGCTCTATGTCGTCTGCAACGGCGGGCCCGGCAGCGGCCTCTATCGCGTCACCGATGCCAACGGCGACGACGTGCTCGACACGGTCGAAAAGCTCCGCGCGTTCCCCGGCGGCGGCGAGCACGGGCCGCACGCCGTTCATCTCTCGCCCGACGGCAAGGGGCTGTTCGTGGTCTGCGGCAACCACACGAAGGTGCCGTTCGAGATCAAGGATGTCACGCCGCCGCAAACCATGGGGGGCATCCGCCCGAATCAGCGGCGGGTCGAATTGCCCGCCGACGGCACGAGCCGGCTCCCGGCCAACTGGGACGAAGACCAGATCATCCCGCGAATGTGGGATGCCAACGGCCATGCGGTCGGCATCCTCGCGCCCGGCGGCTTCGTGGTGAGCACCGACCGCGACGGCAAGAGTTGGGAGGTGTGGAGCGCCGGCTACCGCAATCCCTACGACATGGCCTTCAATGCCGACGGCGAGCTGTTCGTCTACGACGCCGACATGGAGTGGGACTACGGTTCCCCGTGGTATCGGCCGACGCGGGTGAACCACGCGACGAGCGGCAGCGAACTCGGCTGGCGGAGCGGCACGGGCAAGTGGCCGGCGTCGTGGCCCGACAGCCTGCCGGCCGCGGTCGATCTCGGCCCCGGCTCGCCCGTCGGCGTGGCCTTCGGTTACGGCACGAAGTTTCCGGCGAAGTATCAGCGGGCGCTGTTCGTCTGCGACTGGACGTTCGGCACGATGTATGCGGTCCACGTCGAGCCGGCCGGATCGACCTACACCGCCACGAAGGAGGAGTTCGTCTCCCGCACGCCGCTGCCGCTCACCGACCTCGTGGTGGCCAAGGACGGCGCGATCTACTTCGCCGTCGGCGGCCGTGGCGGCCAGAGCGAGCTCTACCGCGTGCGCTACGTGGGGGGCGAATCGACCGCGCCGGTCGATGCCCGCGACACGGCCGGCGCTTCCGAGCGGAAGCTGCGGCATGAACTCGAGGCCCTGCATCACCGGGCCGCTGATCCGGCTGCGGCGGTGGCGAAGGTGTTGCCGCATCTCTCGAGCCCCGACCGGTTCCTCCGCTACGCGGCCCGCGTGGCGCTCGAGCACCAGCCGGTCGAGTTCTGGCAAGACAAGGCCCTCGCGATCTCCGAGCCCCGCGGAGTGATCGCGGCGGCGATCGGCGTGGCCCGCCAGGCGGAGCCGGCCGCGCAGGCAGCCGTGTTCGCCGCGCTCGACCGGATCGAGCCGCGGTCGCTCGACGTGGCCGGCCGGATCGATCTCGTGCGGGCGTACGAGCTCGCGATCGTGCGGCTCGGCGAGCCGACGGCCGACGTGAAGGCGCGGATTGCCGCGCGGTTCGGGCCGCTCTTCCCATCGGGGGCATTCGACCTGGACAAGGCGCTGTCGAGCCTTCTCGTGGGGGTGAGGGCGCCGGGCATCGTCGCGAAACTCACCGGCATGCTGGCCGCCCCGACCGCCTCGGCCGACAGCACCGCTCTCGCGGCGAACGAAGACGAATTGCGGCGGCTCATCGACCGCAACCAGGGCTACGGCGGCGCGGTGAAGGCCTCCCTCGAAAAGCGATCCGACCCGCTCCAGATCCACTATGCCTACGTCCTTCGCACCGTCCGGGAAAAGAACGCGTGGACGGAGGCGGATCGCAAGGCCTACTACGAGTGGTTCGGACGGGCCCGCGACTGGGCCGGCGGGGCGAGCTTCCGCAAGTTTCTCACCAACATCGAGCTGGAGAGCATGGCGGGAATGACGGAGAACGAGAAGCTGGCGCTCGAGACGCTCGGCATCCGCAAGCCCTACTCGCCGCCGCCGCTGCCGAAGCCCGAGGGCCCGGGCAGGCCGTGGACTCTCGACGCGGTGCTGGCCGCGGCCGACAAGGGGCTCGCGACGGGCCGCGACTTCGAGCACGGCAAGCGGACGTTCGCCGCGGCGCGGTGCGTGGTCTGCCACCGGTTCGGCGAAGACGGTGGCGCGACGGGCCCCGATCTCACGCAGGCCGCCGGCCGGTTTCAGGTGCAGGATTTCGTCGAGGCGATCGTGCACCCGAGCAAGGTCGTGAGCGACCAGTACAAGGCGAGCATCGTGCAGACGGTGGACGGCAAGGTGCACATGGGGCGGATCGTGGCGGAGACACCCGACCAGATCACGATCGTGACCGATCCGGAAGACGCGACGAAGTTCGTGCAGGTGCCACGGACCGATGTCGAGGAAATCGCGGCGTCCACCGAGTCGCTCATGCCCAAAGGCCTGCTCGACCAGCTCAACGAGGCCGAAGTGCTCGACCTCGTGGCCTACACGCTCTCCCGCGGAAACAAGAGCGACCCGCGTTTCAAGAAGCATTAGTAGCAGTGATGTCCTGGTCCGGTTGCGGCACCATGAGTGGCCGTTTGCGAGCCATTGCGACTTGTTTCGCCGTGGCCATAGCGGCCGGGCCGACCGGCATCGACCCGGTGGCCGCGGACACGATTCGCTATGCCGCCACCTGGGGCGGCGGCACGATCGACGCCGGCACCACGGTCGTGATCGAGGACGGCGCGAGCATCACGGGCAACGTGACCGCCAATGGCAGCCTGCGGTTCGACCGGATCTCGCCGCTGACCGTCACGAGCATGATCTCCGGCACCGGCGAACTGGCCGTCGCGAACACCGGTACGGTGGCTCTGGCGGGCCTCACGTCGGGCACCGGGCAGTTCAATCTGGCGATCAACGTCTCGGCCGGGCAGTTGTCCATCGGCAGCACCGGCACCAACCCGGTGGTGCTGGGCAACGCCGGCACCGCCGCGCTTGAAGTCACGGGCGGACAGGTCAGGAGTGGAGTCGCGTTTCTCGGTGTCGGCCCAAATGGAGTCGCTACGGCGACGATCAGCGGCGGTTCGTGGTCCACGAACAACCGGCTCTTGCACGTCGGTCACTCGGGGACGGGCGCGCTGGTCGTCGCTGGTGGCCGAATGTCGAACAGTAGCGGCGTGATCGGATCGACCAACACCGGGGTCGGCTCGGCGGTCGTCAGCAGTGGCACATGGTCGAATTGGGGGGGGCTTTTTGTCGGTGGCTATCAGGCTTCCACCGGTCGGGGGACGCTCACGTTGACGGGTGGGCAGATCAGCAACGTCGCCTGCAATATCGGTATCAGCTACGGGAGTGTCGGCTCTGCCACCGTCAGCGGCGGCGTTTGGAATAGTTCGTCCGCGCTCACCGTGGCGAGTCTGGGGGCTGGGGCGCTCGATATCACCGGCGGGCTCGTAAGCAGCGCCAGCGGCGCCATCGGCTCGGGCACCAGCGGCGTTGGTGCGGCGGCGATCACCGGGGGTACGTGGTCGATGGCCGGCAGCCTCGTCGTGGGAGGCGAGGGCGTCGGCACGCTCGCCATCTCCGGCAGCGGCGGCTCGGGGGGCACCGTGATCGTCGGCGGCACGCTTTCCCGCGGCTCGGCAGGCACGATCAGCCTCGGCGCCGGGGGCACGCTCCAGATCGGCACTGGCACGACGGCTGCGCGGCTCGCGACGGATCTGGTCAACAACGGGAGCGTGGTCTTCCGTCCCAGCGGCACGAGCGTGCTCTCGCACGCGGTGAGTGGCAGCGGCACGGTCAGGGTCGCGGGCCCGGGCCGGCTCGCGGTCACGGGCACGAGCAGCTATTCCGGCCCCACCGAGGTCGCCGGCGGCGCACTGCTCGTCAGCGGCGCGCTTGGCAGCACCGCGATCACCGTCAACGCGGGAGGCCTGCTCGGAGGTTCCGGCGCCGTGAGCGGGCCGGTCACGGTCAATGCGGGCGGCACGCTCGCGCCCGGGGCGAGCATCGAAAGCCTGGCGATTGGCTCGCTATCCCTGTTCGACGGGTCGGCCTTCGACGTGGAGATCGATTCCTCGGCGCCGGCGGCCGTCGCGGCCGATTTCCTGCGGGTGACGGGTGATCTCACGCTGATGGGCACGACCGTCCTCGCGGTCACCGACCTCGCCCTCACGCCGTCCTCGTTCGGGCCGGGCACGATCCTTTCGTTGATCAACTACTCCGGCGCCTGGAACGGCGGCCGCTTCAGCTACGGCGGCACCACGCTCGCCGACGGGGCGAGCTTTGGCATCGGATCGCAGCTCTGGACGATCGACTACGACGCGGTCGGCGGCGGCGTGAACTTCGCTGCGGACTATCTTCCCGGCGGAAGGTTCGTGAATCTCACGGCCGTGCCCGAGCCAGCCACCGTCGGCCTTCTGCTCGCCGGCCTGGGCAGTGCGGCTGGATTATCGACGCGACGGCGGGGCCGACGCTTGCCGAAGTGCAATTGGACGACCTATCCTCCCCAGTAACGATGCGCATCACCATTTCCATCGGTATCGTCACCGCCCTGCTGCTCACGCCGCTGGCCGCGCTGCACGCCGCCGAGCAACCCGAGCGCGTCGCCGCGACGCAGGCGGCTTGTCGCGTGGGAATCTACTATTTCGGGATGTGGTCGCCGTCGGCGTTTCAAGTGATGAAGGGTTTCCCCTTCAAGCGCCCCGATTTCTATTCGCGTGCGGAAAGCCCGGTTCAGCCGGTGTATGCCGACGACGGCAAACAGATCACCGGCTATGTTCCGCAGGGGCACGTCCCACAAGAGGATTGGTGGGTGGGCGTGAGGGATCTGTGGGACAAGGAACGCTGCTGGCCTGCCGATCCAGCTGACGCCTCCGATGCCTACCTGACCTTGCGCAAGGGGGACTTCTCCCATCTTCAGCCGGTGATCGGGTACTACGACCTCACGAAGCCCGAGACGATTCGTCAACACATCGCCCAGGCGCGGGCCTTCGGGATCGAGTTCTTCAACTTCTACTGGTATTGGAACAGCTTCACCAGTGACGAAGAGTTTAATACCGGCTTGGAGCAGTTCCTCGGTGTCGATGGCAATTCGATGAAGTTCGCCATCTCGATCTGCCAGCACGGCGGCCCCTTCATGTTGTGGGGTGACGAGGAGAGCGTCGCCCGTCGCGGCAACGTACCTACGTGTTTCGAGATCGCCATCGGGAAACTCGTCGGCTATGTGAAGCGCGAGAATTATCTGCGGACCTCCGACGGCCGCCCGATCATCTACCTGCTCTCTTGTGACGGAATCGTGAATGAAAAGACCGACGCCACTGGCCAAGTCGTCGGGGCCTATGAACCACAAGGCAACGCGATCGAAAAATTCATCGGCATGCTCCGGTCCGAAGTCCGGAAGGCGATCGGACACGCTCCGCTGATTGTCCTCGCAGCGGACGACCGGGAATATCCCTACCAGAAACCCGACGGCAGCCTGGGCACGGTTTCGACGCTGGTGTTTGCCGACGCCGTGACACGCCTGGCTCCCAAACGCGGGAACGACGCACTCCGCGAAGACCAGCAGAAGTTTGGCGTGCCAGTCATGCCGGGATTCACCCAGAACTTCGATGAACGGCCTCGCTTTGGCTGCATCAAAAACCCACCCTGCATGTACGACCCAACGGACAGCTTCCGGAAGAACTTCCAACAGGACCTTGCCCTGTTGAAAGCCTGGATGGACGAGCAGCCTCGGGAGGAGAGCCGAATCCTGTCCATCTACGCATGGAACGAATGGCACGAAGGCGGAATCATCGAGCCCAACGTGCGCGACGGAGCCCACTATCTCGACGTCATCAACACGGTGTTTCAGCTGCCCAGGAATCCGTGCGATCCATCGCTCCTGGATCAGCGGCGCCCCGGCAATCAGGCGAACTGAGAGGGCAGGTCAACCGCCGTCCTCCGGATTTGCGATGCGAAGCAACTCGCCCCGCTTGCCTGTTTGGGGTCAGCCGGGTGACGTATTTCCGTCGGGCGGCAGCGTTTGCAGCGGTACTGTATTATCCTGTCGAGACGGCGGGGGACGGGTGTACCGGACCTCGGCCCTCCACTCGATGATGCATATGCTCACTGCCAAGCAGATCGAAGCCGCCTACAAGATCGCCCGTGAACGCTACGACGCCCTCGGCGTAAGCGCCGACAAGGCTTGTGCCGCCCTGGCGAAGATCCCGGTGTCGCTCCATTGTTGGCAGGGGGATGACGTCGGCGGTTTCGAGAATCTCGGCGGCACGATCGGCGGCGGCCTTGCGGTCACGGGTAACTATCCCGGGCGGGCCCGCACGCCCGACGAACTGCGGAGCGATCTCGACGTGGCACTCGGCCTCATCCCGGGCCGGCACCGCCTCAATCTCCATGCCTTTTACGGCGAGTTCGGCGGCAGGAAGGTCGATCGCGACCAGATCGACGCCTCGCACTTCGCCAACTGGATCGCGTGGGCGAAGAGCCGCGGCGTGGGGCTCGACTTCAATCCCACCTGCTTCTCCCATCCCAAGGCCGCGGACGGGTTCACGCTCTCGCATGCCGACCGCGGGATCCGCCGGTTCTGGATCGAGCACTGCCGCCGTTCTCGGGAGATCGGGGCCGCGATGGGCAAGGCCCTGGGCACGCCCTGCGTGACCAACGTCTGGGTTCCCGACGGCTTCAAGGACACGCCCGCCGACCGGCTCGCCCCGCGGGAGCGGCTCGCCGCGTCGCTCGACGCCGTGTTCGAGAAGCCGCTCTCGCCGAAGCACAACCTCGACGCCGTCGAGCCCAAACTCTTCGGCATCGGCAGCGAGAGCTATACCGTCGGGTCGAGCGAGTTCTACCTCGGCTACTGCGTAACCCGGAAGAAGCTGCTCTGCCTCGACGCAGGTCACTACCACCCCACCGAGACGATCGCCGACAAGATCTCGAGCGTACTCGTCTACCTGCCGGAGATCCTTCTCCACGTGAGCCGGGGAGTGCGCTGGGACAGCGACCACGTGGTCACACTCACCGACGATCTGCTGGCGATCGCCCGCGAGATCGTGGCCTGCGGCGACCCGGCCAGGGTGCACATCGGCCTCGACTACTTCGACGCCAGCATCAACCGCATCGCCGCCTGGGCGATCGGCACGCGGAACATGTTGCGGGCGCTGCTCATCGCCTTGCTGGAGCCGCCGGCGATCCGCGGGGCCGAGAAGGAGGGCGACCTGACCGCCCGGCTCGCCCTGCAGGAGGAGGCCAAGGGGCTTCCCTTCGGCGCCGTCTGGGATCACTACTGTCACACGAAGAACGTGCCAGTCGGCGAGTCCTGGTTGGCCGACGTGCGCAAGTACGAGAAGGCAGTCACCGGGAAGCGGTCATGAGCGACCTGATGCACGACGTCGAGGAGCTGGAAGAGGCGGCCTCGGGCGAGTTCGAGCGGCAGCGAGTGCCGACGAAGGCCCTGAAGGGGCCGGCCGCCTTCTGGGGGATGTACGCCGGCGAACATACGGCGGGCACCGAGTTCATGATCGGCCCGCTGTTCGTGAAGTGGGGGGCCGATGCCTTTGGCCTGCTGGTGGGGCTCTTCATCGGCAACCTGCTGGCGGTGCTCACCTGGCGGTATCTGACCGCGGTGATCGCCTGCGAGGAGAGGCTCACGCTCTACTACAAGCTGGAAAAGATCGCCGGCGGCCTGCTCGTGAAGCTCTACAACCTCGCCAACGGCCTGCTCTTCTGCTTCCTTGCCGGCTCGATGATCACGGTGTCGGCGACGGCGGTGGGGCCGTTCTTTCCGCCTGGCACGATCGAGATGCCGACCTTCCAGTCGACGCTTCCGACGGGACCGGCCTGGATCGTCTCCTGCGTCGTGATCGGCGCAGCGATGACGCTTGTGGCCCTCAAGGGGTACGGCGTGGTCGCCCAAGTTGGGCATTTCGCCGCGCCGTGGATGTTTTTCGTGTTCGTTTCCTGTGCCCTGGTGACGCTCGGCCGGCTTGGCACGGCCGACCTCTGGGCCCTGCTCACGCCCAAGGAGGGCACCCCGCGCACGATCTCCTTCCTGGGGATCGTGTTCTTCGCCTGGTTCTGCAACGCGGCAATGCATGTCGGAATGGCCGACCTCTCCGTGCTGCGGTTCGCCAGGAAGCCGAGCGCCGGCTGGGCGAGCGCCTCGGGCATGTTCCTCGGGCATTACATCGCCTGGATCTGTGCGGCCCTGCTGCTGATCTATTGGGTGCGGCAGCATGGCGTCGACCCGCAGGTGGGCAAAGATCCCGGAACGATGGTCAACGACGCCGTCGGCTGGGCGGGGCTGATCTGTGTGATCATCGCCGGCTGGACCACCGCCAACCCCACGATCTATCGCGCCGGGCTCGCCTTCCAGGCCATGCTCCCGGGTATCTCACGGACCGCCGCGACGAGCCTCGCCGGCGGCCTCTGCATCGCGGCCGGCATCTTCCCGGCCTTCGCCATGAACCTGCTCGACTTCGTCGGCATCTACGGGACGATCCTCGCGCCGATCGGCGGCATCATCGTGGTCGACCACTTCCTCGCCGACGCGGTCGGAATCCCCCGCGACCCGGCAGCCCGCAGTGGCAACGGCTTCAACGCCAACGTGCTGATCGCCTGGCTGGTGCCGGTGGCGGTGGCGATGTGGCTCTACCGTTCGCAAGGTGTGTTCGCGTCGTTTCTGCCGCTGCCGACGGCGGTGGCGTGCGGCCTGCTGTACATCGGGCTTTCGCGGCTGACCGCCCGGCAGGCGGCGGTCGCGCGAGCCTGAAGAAGAAACCCCAAGGTTCCCCAGCCATGAACTCTCCACTCAAGTTGGTTGCCACCTGCGTCGGCCTGCTCGCGCTGGCGGGCACGGTCGTGCCGCCGGCGGTATTCATGTTCCAATCGGTCGCGGCCGGCGGTACCGAGAGCGTAGCGCTCCGACTCGACACGGTGAAAGCGATCATGCTGGCCTCGACGATCGCCTGGTTCGCCGCAGGCCCGTTCTGGATGCGGATCGAATGACGCGGCCCGCCGTCGCCATCCTGCTCGCGGCCCATGCGACGTGCTCGATTGCCGCGCCACCAGTCGCGGAAAAACGCTCACCGATCAGCGAGTTCTACGTCGACCCGGTCCGGATCGTCTGGCGGAGCGACAAGGGCGTCGGCGACACGCGGACGCTCCTCGCCCCGCACCCCGGCCAGCCGGTGCTCGAGGCTCCACTGCCCCCCTGCGTGATCGAGGCCACGGCGGAATCGCCGGGCGGCCTGCTCCTTGACTTTGGCCGCGAGATCCAGGGCCACGTGCAACTGTTCACGCCGCTGGCTCCCGACAAGGAGCCGGTACGGGCCCGGATTCGGCTCGGTGAGTCGGCCAGCGAGGCGATGGCCGAGCTCGGCGGCAAGCAGAACGCCGGCAACGACCATGCCGTGCGCGACCAGATCGTGACGCTCCCCTGGTTGGGCACGCAGACGATTGGCCCGAGCGGCTTCCGGTTCGTGCGGATCGATGCGGTCGACCCGGGGCGACCGGTCCGCCTCACGCAGGTGCGAGCCGTGCTCGGCGTCCGCGACGTTCCCCGGATCGGCTCCTTCCGCTGCTCCGACGAGCGGCTCAACCGGATCTGGGAGGTCGGGGCCGACACCGTCCACCTTTGCATGCAGGACTACCTTTGGGACGGCATCAAGCGCGACCGGCTCGTCTGGATCGGCGACATGCATCCCGAGGTGAGCACGGTCAACGCCGTCTTCGGCTTCAACGATGTGGTGCCGGCCTCTCTCGATCTCACCCGCGACGTCACGCCCGTGACGAAGTGGATGAACGGCATTTCGAGCTACTCGATGTGGTGGGTGCTGATCCACGAAGACATGTGGCTGCACCACGGCGACCGCCGCGCGCTCGAGGCCCAGAAGCCGTATCTGACCGCGCTGCTCGAGCGGCTGGTGAATCTCGTCGGTCCCGACGGCCGCGAGCGGATCGACGGCATGCGGTTTCTCGACTGGCCGAGCTCGCCCAACAAGAAGGGCGTGACGGCGGGCCTGCAGGCCTTGCTCGTGATGACGCTCGACGCCGGCGCGCGGCTGATGACCGAGCTCGGCGACGACCGAGTGGCGGGCATCTGCCGGACGGCCGCCGACCGGGCGCGGAAGGTGGCGCCCGACGCAAACGGGTCGAAATCGGGGGCCGCGCTCCTCGCCCTCGCCGGCATGCGCGATGCCGCCGAGACGGCCGAGGCGGTGCTCCTGCCCGGAGGGGCCTCCGGCGTGTCGACCTTCTACGGATTCTACGTGCTCGAGGCCCTCGCGAAGGCTGGCCGGGACCGGGCCGCGCTCGACCTGATCCGCACCTATTGGGGCGGGATGCTCGACCTCGGGGCAACGACGTTCTGGGAGGACTTCGATCTCGCCTGGACGGAGAACGCGGTCAGGATCGACGAACTCGTGCCGCAGGGCAAGAAGGACATTCACGGCGACTGCGGCGCCTACTGCTACGAGGGTTTTCGCCACAGCCTGTGCCACGGCTGGGCGAGCGGGCCGACGGCGTGGCTCTCACGGCACGTGCTCGGTGTGTCGCCGGCTGCCCCCGGCTTCGCGAAGGCGCGGGTCGCGCCCGCGCTCGGCGACCTGGACTGGGCCGAGGGCTCGTATCCGACGCCGCGGGGACCGATCACGGTGCGGCACGAGAAGGGGCCGGACGGCTCGCTCCGCTCGTGGGTGACGTCGCCCGGGGGAGTCGAGATCGAGGCGGTGGGCACGACGCTCGTCGCGAGGGGGGACGGCGCGGCCCAGCGGGGCATCGTGCCGCGGGCGCTGCGTTGCGAGTGGCTCGAAGAACCGCAGGGCGTCGGCACCGAGGAGCCGCGGCTGTCCTGGATCGTGACCGCATCCGATGCGGACCGCGGTCAAGGGCAGACTGCTTACCGGATCCTCGCGGCGACCGACTCCGCCCTGCTGGAGCCGGGGAAGGCAGACCTGTGGGACTCGGGCCGCGTCGAGTCGGCTGAAACGCTCGGCATCGTCTACGCGGGCAAGCCGCTGGCGAGCGGCGCGCGCGTGGCTTGGAAGGTGATGACCTGGGACCGCGACGGGCGGGAATCCGCCTGGAGCGAGCCCGCCAGCTTCTCGCTCGCGCTCCTCGACGAGGCAGAATGGCGGGGGCAGTGGATCTCCGTGGCCGATGAATCACCGCTGCACGCCGATCCAGCCGTGCTTCACCTGCCGCCGGCGCGGCAGTACCGCAAGACCTTCGAAACGGCGAAACCCGTGAAGCGGGCCGTGCTGCACGGTACGGCCCTGGGGCTGGTGGACTGGTCGCTCGACGGCCGCCGTGTGAGCGAGGATCTCTTCCAGCCAGGCTGGGCCGACTACCACCGCCGCGTCCACGCCCGCACCCACGACGTGACGCACCTGCTGGCGAAGCCGGGACCACACTGCCTCGGGGCGACCGTGGCCGACGGCTGGTACGCCGGCTACGTGGGTTACGGATTGCTCGTCGGGTATGGGCCGCACAAGACCGGGAGGAACATCTACGGCAAGGTGCCCGCGATCCTCTGCCAGCTCGACATTGAATATGCCGACGGCACCCTCGACCGAGTGGTGACCGATCCATCGTGGCAGGTCACCGCCACCGGGCCGATCCGTGAGGCCGACTTCCTGATGGGCGAGCGTTACGACGCCTGCCGGGAGCTCGCCGGCTGGGACACGCCGCTATTCGTCGCGGATCCGGCCGCGTGGCAGCCCGCGGTACCCGCCGAGGCCAACCGGCCGGTGAAGGCACCGTTCTTCGAGCCGGGCTCGAAACGGGACGTAGAGGTGGGATTCGTGAAGCCGGCCAAGGTCGTTGCCTATGCGGCGCCTCCGATCCGCGTCACCGAGGAGATCGCCGCGAAGCGGGTGAGGGAATGGCGGCCGGGAGTGTTCATCTTCGACATGGGACAAAACTTCGCGGGCTTCGTGCGGCTCAAGGTCGAAGCCCCGGCGGGCACGGAGATCCGCCTACGGTTCGGTGAGATGCTCCACCCCGACGGCCGGCTCATGACGGAGAACCTGCGCCGTGCCCGGGCCATCGACACCTACGTCTGCCGTGGTGGCGGCGTGGAAACCTGGTCGCCGCGATTCACCTACCACGGCTTCCAGTACGTCGAGGTGAGCGGCCTCCCCGCCGGCAAGCTCCCGCCGCTCGACACCGTGACCGGCGTGGTTGTGCACAACGACACGCCGATGGCCGGACGATTCGCCTGCAGCGACGAGTTGCTGACGCGGTTCTGGCGAAACACCGTCTGGACACAGCGGGCGAACTTCGTCGAGGTGCCCACCGATTGCCCCCAGCGCGACGAGCGGCTCGGTTGGATGGGTGACGCCCAGATCTACGCCCGCACCGCGACGTTCAACGCCGACGTGGCCGCCTTCTTCACCAAGTGGATCGATGACGTCCGCGAGGCGCAGCTCCGGGGTGGGCCCAATGCCGGCGCGTATCCCGACTACTGCCCGTATCCCTTCGCCCACGGGAAGCCGGGGGCGCGGTTCGGCACGGCCTGGACCGACGCCGGCGTGATCTGTCCCTGGACAATGGCCCTGGTCTACGGCGATCGGCGGCTGGCCGAGAGGCACTGGGATTCCATGAAGGCCTTCATGGAGTGGCGGGGACGGCTCGATCCGATGCTGGCCGGCGCCGCGGCAGGCAACGAGTGGGGCGACTGGCTCAACGTCGACGAGGCCACGCCGACGCCCTATATCGATCTCTGCTACCACGCCCAATCGACCCGGATGATGACGCAGTTGGCGACGATGCTGGGCAAGCCCGACGACGCCGCGGCCTACCGCCGACGGTGCGAGTCGCTCACCGAGTCGTTCCGCCGCCAGTACATTCGCGACGACGGCACGGTCAATGTGGAGACCCAGACCGCGTGCGTGCTGGCGCTGGAGTGCGGCGTCGTGCCTGAGGAGCGGGCCGCGACCGTAGCGCGGCAACTCGCTTCCCGCATCGAGAAGAACGGGTTTCGCATGGCGACCGGCTTCCTCGGCACGAAGGCCATTTTGCCGGCGCTCTCGAACCACGGCCACCACGATCTCGCCTGCCGACTGTTCCAGAGCCGCTCATTCCCCAGTTGGGGATACGAGGTGGACCAGGGCGCCAATAGCGTGTGGGAGCGGTGGGACAGTTTCACCAAGGAGCACGGCTTCGAGGGTGCCAACGGCAAGAACAATGCCGCCATGAACAGCTTCAGCCACTACGCCTTCGGCGCCGTGATGGAGTGGGCCTTCCGAACGCTCGCGGGGATCGACGCGATCGATCCCGGGTATGCCCGGATCCGGATTCGGCCGCGGCCACCGAGGCCCGGCAGCAATCCCGAGAGGGCGGCGATCGACTGGGTAAAGGCCGATTACGAGAGCCCGCGAGGTCCGCTCCAGAGCCACTGGCGCCGGCTCGATGGCGGAATTGAACTCCGGGTGCGGGTGCCCGCGAACACCACGGCGCTGGTGCACGTGCCAGCCCGCGATGCCGACAGCGTCACCGAAGGCGAAGCAACCCGTGCCGGTGGCCCGCGGCCCTTGACGGCGGGTGACGTGCCGGGCGTACGCGTTCTCGAGGCCCAGCCGGGCGAACTGATCCTGGAGGTGGGCTCCGGCGACTATCGGTTTTTCGCCCGCTGACCTGACCCCGTGTAACCTCGGCCAGCATCGCGCGGGGCGGCGCTGGTAAACTCATCGCCCCGGGGACCGAAATCATGAGGCGGGTGCAAGCGATGGCATCGTGGTCGCGGACGTTTGGAAAAACGTGCGCTGTCGTGCTCCTCGCATGCGGCGGGATGGCCGCCGCGGCCGAGCCGCCGAACGTGGTTTTCATCGTCTCCGATGACCAGTGCTGGCGCGACTACGGCTTCATGGGCCACCCGCACCTGCGCACGCCGCACCTCGACAGGCTTGCCCGCGAGAGCCTCGTGTTCACGCGGGGCTACGTCACGAGCAGCCTCTGCAGCCCGAGCCTCGCCTCTGTCATCACCGGCAGATATCCGCACGAGCACCGGATCGTGGGCAACGATCCGCCGGGTGGAGGGGACGCCTTCGCGGCCGGTCGCGAGCGAATGATTCGGCACCTCGAGGAGTGGCCGACGCTGCCGCGGCTGCTCGCCGCCCGCGGGTACCGGAGCCTCCAGACCGGAAAGTGGTGGCAGGGGGATTTCTCGCGCGGCGGGTTCACCGAAGGCATGACGAAGGGCACGCGTCACGGCGACGAGGGGCTCGAGATCGGCCGCAAGACGATGCAGCCCGTCTACGACTTCATCGCGCGGTCGCAGGCCGCGAACATGCCGTTTTTCGTCTGGTATGCACCGCTCTTGCCGCACGATCCGCACGATCCAGCGACGGAACTCGTCGAGCACTATGCGGCGAAGACGGACAGCGTCCACGTGGCCCGCTACTGGGGCAACGTCGAGCGGTTCGACCGCACGGTCGGGGACCTGCTCGACCACCTCGATCGCGAGCGGCTCTCGGAGAACACGCTCGTCGTCTACGTCGCCGACAACGGCTGGATCCAGAGCGCGGATCATCCGCGATTCGCCCCTCGCTCGAAACTGTCTCCGTATGACGGCGGCCTCCGGAGCCCGATCATGCTCCGCCGGCCGGGCACCATCCAGCCGCGCACGAGCGACGCCCTGGCCAGCGCCATCGACATCGTGCCCACGGTGCTCGCGGCCTGCGGCATCGAGCCGCCGGCCGGGCTCCCGGGCGTGAACCTGCTCGATGAAAAAGTCGTGGCTTCCCGGCGGCAGGTGTTCGGCGAGTGCTACACGCACACGCTTGTCGATCTCGACGAGCCGGCAATGAGCCTGCTGTGGCGGTGGACGGTGCGGGATCGCTGGAAGCTCGTCATGCCTTCGACGGCCGGCGCAGGCGGCACGTTGCCAGCCGAGGAAGCCAAACGCATCGATCCCCACTCGGCGGGCCGGTACGAACGCGGCGAAGTCGAACTCTTCGACGTCGTCGCCGATCCCGACGAAACCCAAAACGTCGCCACCACGCACCCCGACGTGGTCGCCGACCTGCGGGCGAGCCTCGACGCCTGGTGGACCCCCGGCAAATAGGACAAAAGGAAAAAGGTGCCAGCCACCAAATCTGGGCAGGCTACTTGCCGGACGCAGGAACCATCTCATCGATCCGCACGGCACCGTCCTTCGTGGCGGTGACGTTGATCA
>CAZXIG010000039.1:0-18106 GCA_964640405.1 uncultured Candidatus Kuenenia sp. | reverse complement strand
TTTCCGCCTCCCCCAAAAGCCCCCGGCGGAAGCCGGCGGGGTGACGCGTGGCGAACACGGACGACGCGTTCGATCCAATGCCCGGATGGTGATGGCGAGCGTCATCCCACTCGCTTCCGCGAGGGGCTTCCGGAGCGGGTTCCCACAAGCCCCCGGCGGAGCCAACAACGCCGGCGGAAGTGCGGTCTACTCTTCCAACTCGCACGCTTTTCCGCCGCGAGATATGATTTGAAGAATGTCAGAGTCCCCCTCCTCACCGCGATTGCTCGACCGCATCACCATCGATGCGGAGATCTGCCACGGCAAACCGTGCATTCGGCATCTTCGATACCCGGTCGAGATGCTGCTCGATTTGCTCAGCAGCGGCATGACCTCGGATCAGATTCTCGCCGATTACCCCGACATCGAGCGTGACGACATTCTCGCGGCCCTCGCATTTGCAGCGCGACTGAGCAGGGTGAAGAGCATGGACGCGAGCATCTCGTGAGATTTCTCGTCGATGCCCAACTGCCGCGAAGACTCGCGGATCTCTTGGCACGTTTCGACCGGCAACATCACGAACTCGGAACTCGAGGCTTTATTCCGTACGCATGAGACGGCACTCGCCCAGGCTTTTCGTCACGGGCGGCGTGTCGAGTTGTGCAGGCGAGGGCTGATCGTTCACGAGTGAGCGGAGGCCGGTGATGGCCAGCGTCATCCCACTCGCTTCCGCGAGGGGCTTTTGGAGCGGGGTCCCCGGGCTTCCGCCCGGGGCTTTTTGATCGCTCCCCCACAAGCCCCCGGCGGGAGCCGGCGGGGTGACGCGTGGCGTTCATCATCGGGCCGCAGAAGAGTCCTGACACCTTTCCTGCCCGCCGATTCCGACTAGGCTAGCAGGATGCGCACGATCGAAATCTACGACACCACCCTCCGCGACGGCTCCCAGGGCGAAGGGGTGAACTTCTCGCTCGAAGACAAGCTCGCGATCACGAAGCGGCTCGACGAGGCGGGCGTCGATTACATCGAGGGGGGCTATCCGCTCTCGAATCCGAAAGACGCGCAGTATTTCGAGCGGGCCCGCGGCCTGAAGCTCCGCCACTCGAAGGTCTGCGCCTTCGGCATGACCCGCCGCCGCGGGATGACGGCCGCCGAGGATCCGGGCATGAAGGCCCTGCTCGACGCCGGCACGAGCGTGGTGACGATCGTCGGCAAGACCTCCGCCTTCCACGTGGCCGAGGTGCTCGGCGTCTCCCGCGAGGAAAACCTCGCGATGATCGCCGACACGATCGCCCACCTCACGCAGTCGGGCCGCGAGGTCTTCTACGACGCCGAGCACTTCTTCGACGGCTGGAAGCTCGACCGCGACTATTCCGCCGCCACGATCGCGGCCGCCGCCAAGGCCGGCGCCACGCGGATCGTCTGCTGCGACACCAACGGCGGCACGCTCCCCGACGAGATCGCCCGCATCCTCGGCGAGGCCGCAGCGGCGCTGAAGGCAGCCGGCTGCGAGCGGCCGCTGGCGATCCACTGCCACAACGACTGCGACCTCGCCGTCGCCAATTCGCTCGCGGCCGTGGCGGCCGGCGCCGTGCAGGTGCAAGGCACCGTCAACGGCATCGGCGAGCGGTGCGGCAACGCCGACCTGATCTCCGTCGTGGCCAACCTATCGCTCAAGCTGCCCGGCTACCGGGTGCTCGGCGGCGGCGACGGCTCCGGCACGGCCCACCTCACGGAGCTCTCGCGGTTCGTCTACGAGACGGCGAACATGAGCTACCGCCCCGGGCAGCCGTTCGTCGGCGCGAGCGCCTTCGCCCACAAGGGCGGCATGCACGTCCACGCCGTCGCGAAGGCGACCGAGTCGTACGAGCACATCCCGCCCGAGGCCGTCGGCAACTCGCGGCGGATCCTCGTCAGCGAGCTTTCGGGCCGGTCCAACATCGCCGCCCTCGTCACGCGGCCCGACGTGAAGAACGACCGGGCCTTGCTCGACCGGGTGCTCGCCGAGGTCTGCCGCCTCGAGAACGAAGGCTGGCAGTTCGAGGCGGCCGGGGCGTCGTTCGACCTGCTCGTCGACCGCTGCGCCGGCACGTTCAGGCCCCGCTTCGAGAAGCAGAGCTACAACGTGGCCGTGGAGAGCCGCGACGGACAGGACGTGCGGACGGAGGCGACCGTGAAGCTGCTCGTGGACGGCACACAGCGGCACGAGGTGGCCGAGGGGGATGGCCCCGTGAACGCCCTCGATGCCGCGATCCGCAAGGCCCTCGAATCGACCTACCCCGCCCTCTCGCGGATGCACCTGCTCGACTATAAGGTGCGCGTCATCAACGCCCAGGAGGGCACGGCGGCGAAGGTCCGCGTGTCGATCGAGAGCACCGACGGCGAAAGCGTCTGGGGCACGGTGGGTGTGAGCGAAAACGTGATCGAGGCCAGCTGGCTCGCGCTGGCCGACTCGTTCCACTATTTTCTGGGGCAGGACCGCTGATCATGGACCGTCCGCCTGGGCTTCTCGAGGCCGCTTGAATGCACGAACTGCCGAAGCAATACGACCACCGGGCCGCCCAGGCCCGCTGCCGCACGCTCTGGGACGCCCGCCGCGACTGGCACGCCGAGCCGGCCAGTGGCCGCCGCACATTTTCGATCGTCATCCCGCCGCCGAACGTCACCGGCGCCCTCCACCTCGGCCACGCCCTCAACAACACGCTCCAGGACGTGCTCGTCCGCACCCGCCGGATGCAGGGTCTGCTCACGCTCTGGATGCCGGGCACCGACCACGCCGGCATCGCCACCCAGGCCGTCGTGGAGCGGCGGCTGCTCGAGGAAGAAAAGCTCTCCCGCCACGACCTCGGTCGCGAGAAGCTCGTCGAGAGAATCTGGGCCTGGAAGCAGCAGTACGAGAAACGGATTCTGGGCCAGCTCCGCGACCTCGGCGCGAGCTGCGACTGGGATCGCACGCGGTTCACGCTCGACGAGCAATGCGCCGGGGCCGTGCGTGAGGCCTTCTTCCGCCTCTTCAGAAAGGGGCTCGTCCGCCGCGGCAAGCGGCTCGTCAACTGGGACACGTTCCTCCAGACGGCCGTCAGCGACGACGAGGTGTTTCACGAGCAGGTGAAGGGGCACTTCTGGCACATCCGCTACGACGTCGTGAACCCGCAGCCCGGCGAGCCCGCGAGCGTCACGGTGGCCACGACGCGGCCCGAGACGCTGCTCGGCGACACGGCGGTGGCCGTGCATCCCGCGCCGGCGGCGGCCCTCGACGCCGCCGAGCAGGCGCTGAGACACAAGCGAAGCGAGGCGGCGGTCAAGGAACACGCCGCCATTGACGCGCAGCTCGACGAGCTGGCGACGCGGCGTCGCGAGCTGTTGCCTGGACTCGAGACCCTCGCGGCGATGGCCCGCGCCGGACGGCAGGTGCGGCTGCCGCTGCTCGGCCGCGAGATTCCGCTCGTGGCCGACGAGTGGGCCAAGCCTGAGCTGGGCTCGGGCTGCGTGAAGATCACGCCGGCCCACGACCCCAACGACTACGACGTCGGCCGGCGGCAGAGCCTGCCGATGATCAACATCTTGAAGCCCGACGGCACGCTCAACGCCGAGGCCGGTCCCTACGCGGGACTCACGATCCGCAAGGCCCGCGAGAAAGTGGTGGCCGATCTCGAGGCCGCCGGCCAGCTCGTGCAGGTGGAGGATCGGGTCATCGAACTGGCCCATTCCGACCGCTCGAAGACGCCGATCGAGCCCTATCTCGCCGACCAGTGGTTCATCCGCATGGACGAGCTCGCCCAGCCGGCACTCGACGCGGTGACGAGCGGTCGGATTCGGATCGTGCCCGAGCGGTATGCGAAGAGCTACCTCGACTGGCTCGGCGAGAAGCGGGATTGGCCGGTGAGCCGCCAGCTCTGGTGGGGCCATCGGATCCCGATCTGGCACGTGGCAGGAATCGCCGAGGCGGATCTCGCGCAGGCCTTCGGCGGCCGCGACACGATCGCCTGGACGGCTGACGGCGCCGGCGGCTGGTTCGTCTGCTCCTCCGACGAGTCGCTCGGCATCGATTCCGTCGCTGGCCAGCCCCTCGTGCGGGATCCCGACGTGCTCGACACCTGGTTCTCGTCGGCCCTTTGGCCCCACTCGACGCTCGGCTGGCCCGCCGCCACGCCGGAGCTGGCCTGCTTCTATCCGACGAGCACGCTCGTCACGAGCCGCGACATCCTCACGCTCTGGGTGGCGCGGATGGTGATCCTCGGCGTGTTCGACACGGGGGAGATCCCGTTCCGCGAGGTCTACATCCATCCGAAGATTCTCGATCGCTACGGCGAGACGATGAGCAAGAGCAAGGGGAACGGCGTCGACCCGGTGGACGTGATCGACACGCTCGGCGCCGACGCCCTCCGCTTCGCGCTGGTCGGCATGGCGACCGAGACGCAGGACGTGCGGATGCCGGTCGATTACCAGTGCCCGGCCTGCTCGGCCCTGATCGAGCAGACGGTGCAGAACCGCGTGAAGCCGCGGATCGACTGCCCGAAATGCGGCCAGCCCTTCCGCACCCAGTGGGCCACGGCCGAGGCCGATCTCGCCCTGCCCCGCGGCCCGGCCGTGAGCGAGAAGTTCGAGGCCGGCCGCAACTTCTCCAACAAGCTCTGGAACGCCACCCGGTTCGTGCTCATGAACCTCGATGGGTTCGCCGGCGAGCCCCTCGCCGCGCTCGATCTCGCGTCGGCGCCGCTCGAAGACAGGTGGCTGGCGAGCCGGCTGGCGAGCGTGACGAGCGAGGCCACCCGGGCGATCGACGAATACCGGTTTGCCGAACTGGCCCGGATTCTCTACGCCTTCGCCTGGGACGAGTTCTGCAGCGCCTATCTCGAGCTCTGCAAGGCGCGGCTCGCCGACCCGGCCCAGCAGGGTCGGGCCCGCTCGATGCTGCTGCTCGGCCTCGACACGATCCTGCGGCTGCTCCATCCGATCATGCCGTTCGTCACCGAGGAGATCTGGCAGCATCTCCACGCGGCGGCCGGTTCGCGACGCATGCCCTGGGACGACGCCGGCAAGCCGTTGCCCGAGTCGCTGATGACGGCCCGCTGGCCCGAGCCCTCCGCCTCGTGGATCGACCCGGAAACGGAGTCGCGGTTCGGCACGTTCCTCGGAGTGGTCGGTGCGATCCGCGAGATCCGCGCCCGGCAGAACGTGCCGCCGAAGACGCGGGTGAAGGTGGCGATCCGCACCGGCCCCGCCCAGGCGGCGCTGCTCGCGCCGCTCCACGCGGCGGTGTCGTCGATGGCGGTCTGCGATCTCACCGGCGTGGGGCCGGACGTGACGGCCGGTCCGCTCGCGGCGACGGCCACGGTGGCCGGCTGCGACGTGTTCGTCGATCTCGCCGATCTCGTGGACGTGGGGGCCGAGATCGCCCGGCTCACGAAGGAGAACGAGAAGACGGAGGGCTTCATCGAGGCCAAGCGGCGGAAACTGTCCGACGAGAAATTCACGGCCCGGGCCCCTGCGGCGGTGATCGCCAAGGAGCGGGAGCAGCTCGCCGACCTCGAGTCCCGCCTCGAAAAAGGCCGGGCCACGCTCGCCGAACTCCGCAGCCGCCAATAGATGCGTACTCCCCAAAAAGCCCCGGGCGGAAGCCCGGGGACTCAGGTCTCTATCACGATCCTGCGGAGCGTTCTGGTTTGGGGTAGGCTGAAGGCCTCACCGTTCACATTCGGAGCATCGCCATGAGCGTCCAGATGGAGCTCTCGCGGATCATCATCAGCGAGATCAACGACCAGCAGGTCGTCTACTTGAAGGAGGTCGAGGGGGACCGCACGTTCCCGATCCTGATCGGCCTGTTCGAGGCGACGAGCATCGACCGCCGCGTGAAGCACCACCAGTCGCCGCGGCCGCTGACCCACGACCTGCTCGTGGCGGCCGTCGAGTTGATGGGGGGCGAGTTTCAGGACGTCGTCATCTCGGAGCTCAAGGAGCACACCTACTTCGCCGTGATCCGCGTGCTCAAGGACGGCGAGGTGGTGGAGATCGACGCCCGGCCGAGCGACGCGATCGCCGTCGCCGTCACCTGCGAACCGAATCTTCCGATCTACGTGTCGGAAGAGGTCTTGGAAAACGTGCTCGGCTGAGCTGGACCGCGGAGCCCCGACCCGAGTCCGAAGCGGGTGAGCACCGCAGCAGGGGCACCGATCTCGAGCACGTGCACGTCCCCGGCGAACTCACGCGCACCAGCGGCATCGAATCCGGCCTTGGGCGCCACGAACGTGGCCGTGATGTCGGCCTGCACGCACTCTCCTGGGCGATCTCCGGTGTCGCAGTCGAGACCGGAAGGCACGTCCACGGCGAGCACCCGCACTCCCCTGCCCTCGCGGCGCGCCTGGTTGATCGCCGAAATTGCCGTTGCGACGGTGTCTCGAGGGGCTCCGGTCGCCCCGGTGCCCAGGAGGGCGTCGACGATCCAGCCCGCACCGCGAAGGGCCTCCGTCCAGTCGCCGGCGGTTCCGGCCGCGAGATCAACGATCTTCAGTGCGGCCCGCCTCGCGACTTCCGCGTTCACGGCCGCATCACCCCGATACCCGGATAGCGGACAGGCGAGCAGGAGTCGCACGTCGTGGCCGAGCAGTTCGAGGTGCCGGGCGATGACGAATCCGTCGCCGCCGTTGTTGCCCCGCCCGCAGGCGATCGCCACGGGGCCCGTGATGCCAATCCCGTGCAGGAGCCGGGCCGCATTGCCGCCGGCGTTCTCCATCAGCACGATGCCGGGGAGGCCGTATTCCTCGATCGCGAGCCGATCGACTTCCCGCACCTCTGCTCGCGTCAGTGACCGCAAGGCAACCTCCACGGTGATCGTTCGACCGGCACACCATGCCAGACCCGGGATCGATCTGTCCAGAAGAATCGCCGGATATGAGGCACACCGGCATCCTCTCGGTGCGAATTGAAGGGGCCCCGAGTGAATCCCCTCCGGATCGGCTGCAGCACCTCCTTGGGAGTGGTTGCGGTTCGGCCGAGGGGTTGGCTACCCTTCACGGCCGAGTTCTTGGCGGAGAGCCTGTCGGCGAGGCTCTCGCCGGAGCGACACGGAGGGGTCATGCGAGCATCCTCTCGAGGCAGTTCGGCCTTCACGCTCGTCGAGGTGCTGATCGTGGTGGCGATCATCGGCATCCTCGTGGGCCTGCTCCTGCCGGCCGTGCAATCCGCCCGCGAATCCGCCCGGCGGATGAAGTGCCTTGCCAACCTGCGGCAGGTCGGCGTCGGGCTCCAGACGCATCATTCGGCCCGCGACTGCTTCCCGACCGGCGTCTCGGCCACGGGCGTGCGGCACCACTGGGTGGCCCAACTCCTGCCCTATCTCGACGAGAACCCGCTGGCGGGGATCTACGACTATACGGTGCGGTTCGACGACGCGAAGAACCAGGCCGCCGTGCAAACTCCGCTGCCGCTCATGTCGTGCCCAAGCACGCCGGGCGGTCCGCTGCAGCACCCGCGGTTCAAGACCTCCGCGCCGGCGTGGTGGGCCTTCGCGGCCGACTACGCCGGCTCCGATGGACCGAGTTCGGCCCTCTGGACTGCCCCGGCCGTGGTGTCGTTCGTCAGACCCGCGAACATTGACGGCTTCTTCAAGGGCTACGTGGCCCCGGGAGAGAAGGGCCGGCGGATTCGCGAGATCGTCGACGGCACGAGCAAGACGATCGCGGTGTTCGAGTGTGCCGCCCGGCCGCAGGTGTGGGCGTTCGGCCGGATGGTGCCCGGCTCGGGCCAGTTCTCGTCGTTACCGCTGGCGACGAGGTATGCTGGGCTTTGCGGTTGGGCCGACACCAACGTGTTCGCCGTCCGCGGCTTCCGCCAGGATCCCACCCAGACAGACCCGGCCAACCAATACAGGTCGCCTGGGCCGCAGCTCGTCAATGGCAGCAACAACTGGGGCATCTACGGCGTCCATTTCGGTGGTGCGAGCGTGGCCTTCGCGGACGGATCGACGCGATTCCTCGACGACTCGGTGTCGGCCGACGTCGTGGCGGCACAGCTCACCGTGCGGGCGGGCGACTTCACCCCACAGCCCTGAGCCGGGAGCCTCGTCGTGAGCGTCTGCATTCGCCCACACGGCGCGGCGTTCGTCGTCGTGATGCTGCTGATCCCCGTGGTGGCACGAGCCGCCGACGCGGAGACGACACGACCGAGCAGGCTGCCGCCACGGCCGGAACGCACCGCGGCCGAGCGGGTGGCACTGGCTCGCGACCTGCGGAGCATCTATGCCGGCCCGGTCTCGTCGTGGCCGGCACCCCACGTCGATGCGGGCGTCGACTGGAAGGAACTCGGCCCGGTGCCGCCAGTGATCCACCCGGAGTCGAACCCCTTCAGCACCGCGAAGGCCACGCTCGGTCGCATCCTGTTTTTCGACCCGCGGCTCTCGGCCAGCGGCAAGCTGGCGTGCGTTACCTGCCACGAGCCGCTACTCGGCTGGGCCGACGGACGAGCCGTGAGCGAGCCGCACGGCGAGATCCCCGGGCGCAATTCCCCCACGATCCTCAATGCGGCCTTCATGCCGACGCTCTTCTGGGACGGCCGAGCGGCCAGCCTCGAGGAGCAGACGGAGCAGGCACTCACCAACCCCCGCGAGATGGCCGCCGACCGCGAGCAGCTGGTGAAGGTGCTCGCGGAGAGCCCCGGATACCGTGAGCTCTTCGCGGCCGCGTTCCCCGGGCAGGATCCGGCGGTGACGTCGGTCGTCGCGGCCATCGCCTGCTTCGAACGGACGGTGGTGAGCGGCCGGTCGCGGTTCGACGCGTTTCTCGAGGGGGATGCGCGGGCGCTCTCCGATCCCGAGCTCATCGGTCTCGATCTTTTTCGCCGTGAAGCCCGCTGTCTGAACTGCCACCATGGCCCCACGTTCAGCGACGGAAAGTTCCACGACCTCGGGCTCAGCTTCCATGGTCGGAGCATGGAGGATCTCGGCCGATTCGCCATCACGCACGACCCGGCCGACAAGGGGCGGTTTCGCACGCCGACGCTCCGCAACGTGACCCGGACCACGCCGCTCATGCACAACGGCCTGTTCGAGCTGAAGGGCGTGCTCGCCATGTACAACGCGGGCATGGTGACACTCAAGCGGCAGGCCTACGAGCGGAACGCCCCGCACTTCCCGGTGAAGTCGCCCCTGCTCAAGCCGCTGGGGCTCAACCGGCAGGATCTCGCCGACCTCGCGGCATTCCTGCAGGCGCTCGAGGAGCCGAAGCCGCCTTCGCTGCCGCCGAAGCTGCCGGACCTTGCAGGCGAGTCGACGGTCACGGAGCGGCCGTGAGTTCCCGCCGGGCCTGCATCACGTCGGCGTTGGAGAGGCCCCAGACTCGGATGCCTCCGGCGTTCGAGTCGGTCACGAGCAGGTCGCCCACGGGGCTGAGCGCGAACGCTGCGGGGTGTTGTGGACGGGATGGGAGGCTGAACAGTTCGTGGCCACCTTCGACCTGCCAGATGCGGATCGTGCCGTCGGTCGAGCCCGTCACGAGCCGCTGCCCGTCGGGGGTGAAGGCGAGCGCCGCCAGGCTTCCTTCGTGGCCGTGAAACGCCCGCAGCTCGCCGCCGGTGTGCACGTCCCAGAGGCGTATCGTTCCGTCGAGCGAGCCGGAGGCGATCCGCGAGCCATCCGGGCTGAAGTCGAGAACATTCACGCTGTCGGCGTGTCCAGGGAGCTTGGCCAGCCGCTTCCCGGATGTGAAATCACTCACGTACACGACCCCAATCGCGCCCCCCGCGGCGAGCAGGTGGCCGTCGCGGCTGGCCGCCAAGGCCGTGGTCTGGCCCTGCGGCGCGAGCCTGACGACCGCCTCGCCGGTATCCACGTCGAACAACTCCGGCATCTGATACGCCATCCGGCTGCCGCCGAGGCCAAACACGGCTCCGACACGCGAGTGATCACTGCGGACGCCGGCCGCGGAGGCCATCAGCCTGCGTCCGGTACGCGGCTCCCAGACCGTCGCCACCTTCTCCCTCGACGTGGTGAGCAGCCTGGTGCCATCGGGACTGAAGGCCACGCTCTCCGCACCCCGCACATGTCCGGCGAGCGTCGCCAGCAGCCTGCCATCGCGGGCATCCCAGACGAGCACGTCGCCGTCCTCTCCGTTCCTGCCGCAGGCGGCGGCGAGGAGTTCTCCGCGGGGGGCGAAGGCGAGTTGGGCGACTGACCGGCCATCCAGCGGCAGCGACCGGAGCCGCTCGATGGCCCGTGCATGCCAGATGTCGACGGCGTCACGGTCACTGACTGCGACCGCCACTCGGCTGCCTTCGGGGCTGAATGCCACGGCCTTCAGCTCGCCGGCATGGGGGAGCGTTGCCAAGGGACGGGCGGCCGACCTGGACCACATCCGCACCGCCCCGCCATGCTCCCCGGTGGCCAGCGTCTCGCCATCCGGATGAAACGCGATCGCCGTCACGGCCGTCTCGTGGCCGAGGCGCAGGTGTTCCAACTCGAGTGATTCGGCATTCCAAAGGTGCACCGCCCCATTCCCGGCTCCGCTGGCGATCTGCCGGCCGTCGGGACTAAACGACAGCGTCGTGACAGGGGCGGCGTGTCCTCGCAGCGTGCCGACGAGCGTGCCGTCTGTCGTGCGCCAGACCCGCAGGTCGTGTTCGCGCAATGCGGTGACGATCCGGGCTCCATCGGGACTGAAGGCGAAGAGCGTGCCCGCGTGGTCGAGGACGGGTGAGCCTGGTTCGTGCGACCGGGAGAGGGTCGCCAGGAGGCTGCCCGAGCTGGTGTCGTGAACGACGATCTCCTGCAGGCGTCGTCTCCGGTTGACGACCACGGCGATGCTGCCGCCGTCGGGGCTGAACTGGAAGACCTCCACGCCATCATCCGGGCCCGCGATCCGCCCCATCAGCCGGCCGTCCGTCGCATTCCAGAGCGTGAGGTGCCCGGTTTGGGCCAGCGCGGCCACACGATCGCCGGCCTCGTCGAACACGACCGTGTTCAGCCGGCCGCGGTGTCCCTCGAGAGTCACCCGCTCGCCGCCACCGCGCGGCTGGATGCAGATCCTGCCTTCCTGATCTTGGACGGCCTCCCGGCGACCGTCGGCCGTGACGGCCAGGATTTCGAGGATGCCATCCGCATGCGTGATGCCCGGCACGGACGCTCGTTGTGACTCGAGCCACGTCAGGAGCCACGGATCAACGCCGTCGGATCGCGGAGAGCCGGCTCCGTGCGGGCCGACGGCGTAGAGGGTGAGGGTGCGAGGTATCGCACGCCCCGCTGCTCCCGACCCGAGAAAAAATCTGGTCTGGCTCCTCATCGCGGGTCGGACGTGCGGTCGATTGGGTGTCGCCTGCCGAGGAGTCGGCTGAGGTGTGGCGAGCACGGCCAGCGTCGAGCCGCCCGGGCCGTACTTCAGGCCTTTGATCGGCGTTTTCGACGGCTTGAGCACGGCCAGTGCGTCGTCGAATCCCCCCGACGCCACCCGGAGCTCCAAGGGGGGCGGCGTGCCCGCGATGGCGAGCGTGTCGGTCAGCAGCGCCCGCCCCATCCGTACGTTCCGGCTCTCGAGGCAGCCGCGGAGCGAACGCAGATTGGCCACGTAGAGCTGGTCTCGGGCTTCCCGGCTCGCGGCATCGGCCCGCTCCCGCTCGGCCACTGCGAGTCGCCTCTCCTGGTCGGCCCGCACGGCGAACACGGAGATGCCCACCAGGGCCGCCACGGTCGCCACGAGAACCGCGGCGGCGGTGGCGGCCGCAAAGCGATGCCGACGGGCCAGCCGCAGGAGCGACTCGACGAGGCCCGGCCGCCGTGCCGCGATCGGCTCTCCGCGGAGATAGCGGCCGAGATCGGCCTCGAGTTCCGCGGCGCTCGAATACCGCCGCGTGCGGTCCTTCTCCAGGCACGTGCCGACGATCGTCTCGAGGTCGCCTCGCAGGCCCCGGTCGATCGTGGAGAGCGACTGCGGATCGACCTCCCGAACCACCCGGGCCGCATCGACCACATGCCGGCGGCGCAGATCGTAGGGCGGATGCCCCGTGAGCAGCTCGTAGAACACGACGCCAAGCGCATAGACGTCGGCCCGCACGTCGAGTTCGGCGACCGAGCCGTCGAACTGCTCGGGGCACATGTACTGCAGCGTGCCGACGAGTTGGTCGGCGTCGGTATGCATGGTGGTGAGGGCGACGTCGCCGTCGGTGCTGCGGGCCACGCCGAAGTCGATCACCTTCGGCTGGCCGGTCGCATCGACGAGGATGTTGCCGGGCTTGAGATCGCGGTGGATGACCCCGCGTTGATGCCCGTGAGCCACCGCGGCGCAGGCCTGCTGAAACAGCCGCACCCGATCGCGAACCGAGAGCATGCGATCGGCCGCGAACACCGTGATGGGGCGGGCCTCTTCCACGTGCTCCATCACGAAATACGGCAGCGGGCAGCCGTGGTGGTCGTGCACGCCCGCCGAATAGATTCGGGCGATGCCGGGATGGGTGAGCCGGCCGAGGACGTGGGCCTCGTGCTCGAACCGACGCGCGGCGCTGGGGGATAGCAGACCGGGGCGGATCACCTTCACGGCGACCGTGCGGCAGGGCATGCCCTGCAGGCCTTCATAGACACGGCCCATGCCCCCTTCGGCGATCAGCCGCACGATCGTCACGTCGCCGAGCCGCGTGCCGGCGGGCAGTTCCGCGGCATCGGTCGTGGCCGCCGACCTGAGAAATCCCGTGAGGCCCGCGACGCCGAGCGTGGAGGCGTCGAGCGAGTTATCCATGGCCGGTCATCCGCGGGAGGCAGTCAACCCGGCCCGTATCCTACCGCCTCGTGGGCCAGGCCATCCCTGGCCTGGCGCCACGCGTGCGGGGGTCAGCGCACGATGGCCGGAGCACGGCCGGCGAAGCTGGCCGGCATGCTGCGGAAGCCCTTGATCATCCCCACGAGCACGGCGGCCCGCGGCGAGAGGATCGTGAGGCCATACATCAGCTTGGCCTGCGGCGTCGCCGGAGGCATGCGGAACAGGGCGACGGCCGGGCTGATCCGGGGTGCGATCAGGCCGAGGCCGGCGAGCCGGCCGGCCTGCGACCGCATGCCGCCGAGCTGGAACATCGACACGGCGTTGCTGAGCCGCGGGGCGATCAGGCCGAGCGGGCTGGCCGTCGGCAGGCCGGGGGCCACGGGCATCCCGGGAACGAGCGGCTTGTTGAGCCGGGCCAGGAGGCCGCCGCCCGAACGGTTGAAGGAGGCCACGTTGCCCTGGGGCGCCCGTGAAAACAGGCCCTTGGCGAGGCAATCGCCGGCCGAGGCCGCGAACACCGCCAGCGAGAGGGCCGACCATGCAAGCATCCGATACATCTGCTGTCTCCGAAAAAAGGGGCGGGCTGGAGGGAAGTCCGCCAGCCTGTCCGGGTCGGGCCCGTGATGGGCCCGCCAAGGACGGATGAACCGACCCTAATTCGAGGTGTTCAAGATGCAAATCGCGGATTCCCCGATGAGGGAAGACCCCAGGCGCAAGCCGGGGGATGCATTTCATACAAGCCCCCAGGCGCAAGCCGGGGGATAATCCGGGTGGCTTCAACCGCGGGGCCGGGGCTGTTCGGGATGGACGCCGCATCATCCCCCTGCTTGCGCATGGGGGCTTTTATTCGGGCCGGTGGGTGCCGGCACCCTACACCCCGAATGCCTTGCGGAGCACCGCGAGCGATTTCTGGCCGTGCTCGGCGGCCACGATCACGTTGAGCCGCACCTCGCTCGTGCTCACGAGGTCGATGTTGATTCCTTCCTCGGCGAGCGGCTTGAACAGCCGGTCGGCCACGCCCGCGTGGCTGCGGATGCCCACGCCCGTGATCGAGAGCTTGGCCACGTGGGGCACGTCGGCCACCTTCGCCCCGCGGGCCGCGGCGATCTTGTGCGCCGCCTTCGTGGCCTCGTCGCGGCTCTCGGCCGGCACCGTGAACGAGATCTCGGCCCGGCCATCCCGCGGGTGGCTCTGCACGATCATGTCGACGTTGAGGCCCGCCTTGCCCACCTCCTCGAACACCTCCGCCGCCACGCCGGGCGTGTCGGGCAGATCGGTGAACGTGACGAGCGCCTGCGACGAGTCGAGCAGGCAGTCTTCGATGGCCAGGTCTTCCATGCCCTCGAGCCGCCGCACCACTTCCAGCGGGCTCGACTTCGTGAGCGGCCCGCCCGCCGCGGCATGGACGGGCTCCGCCGCCGTGCCGTCGAGGCCGAACGCCTTGTGCACCGCCTTCACGGCGGCCGGGCCATCCTTGCGATCGACGAGCGCGGAGATCTTGATCTCGCTGGTCGTGATCATGTGGACGTTGATCTTTTCCTTGGCCAGGGCGGTGAACATCCGGCCGGCCACGCCCTCGGCCCGGGCCATGCCCACGCCGACGACCGAGACCTTGGCGACGTTGTGGTCGTGCGACACGCCTTCGGCGCCGATCCGCTTGGCGACCCCTGCGGCCCGCTCCAGGGCGTCGGCGAGGTCGTCCTCGGGCACGGTGAACGAGATGTCGGCACGGCCCCCCTGCCCCACGTTCTGCACGATCATGTCGACCGCGATCCCGGAGGCGGCGAGCTCGGAGAAGAGGGCGTGGCTGGAACCCGGCTGATCGGGCACGTTTTCGAGCGTGATCCGGGCCTCGTCCTTGGCGAGGGCCACGCCGCTGGCGGCCCGGGCGGCGGCCTCGTCGGCGGCGAGGATCAGCGTGCCGGGCACGTCCTTGAAGCTCGACCGCACGAGCACCTTCACGCCGAACTTCTTGGCGAACTCGATCGACCGCGAGTGCATCACGCCGGCGCCGAGGCTTGCGAGTTCGAGCATCTCGTCGTAGCTGATCGAGGGGAGCCGCCGGGCGTCGGAGAGAACCCGGGGGTCGGTCGTGTAGACGCCGTCCACGTCGGTGTAGATCTCGCACACGTCGGCGCCGAGCACGGCGGCCAAGGCCACGGCCGTGGTGTCGGAGCCGCCGCGGCCGAGCGTCGTGATGTTGCCGTTCTGGTCGATGCCCTGGAACCCCGCGGCGATCACGATCGCGCCCGAGTCGAGCAGCGAGTTGACGTGGTCGGTCGAGATCGACTTGATCCGGGCCTTCGTGTGCGTCGAGTCGGTGCGGATGCCGATCTGGGCGCCGGTGAGGCTCACGGCCTTGTGGCCCGCCGCCTGGATCGCCATCGCGAAGAGCGCCACGCTCACCTGCTCGCCGGTGGAGAGGAGCATGTCCATCTCACGGGCGCTGGGGCGGTCGGTGATCTGCTTGGCGAGGTCGACGAGGATGTCGGTCTGGTGGCCCATCGCGCTCACCACCACCACGACCTTGTCGCCGGCCGCATGCCGGGCGATCGCCTTGGCGGCCGCCGCCTTGATCTTGGCCGCGTCGGCCACGCTCGTCCCGCCGAATTTCTGAACCACGAGAGCCATCGTCGCCGTCAGCCTCCGAGAAAGGTGCCCATCAGTTTCCAGCCGGGCAGGATCGGGTTGCCCGCCGCCGCGGCCGCGAGTTCGTCGTACGTCCGCTGCCCGGAATGTGCTATGCCCTGCCCTGCCATCACGAAGGGCACGGCCCCGCGGGAGTGCGTCTTCGTGGAGATGAAGGTCGGGTGGTCGGGGCAGACGAGAATTCGGTGGGGCCCGTGCGCCTCGAGATGGGCTGAAAGGGGCGCGACGATCTTCGCGTCGATCTCCTCGATCGCCTTCACCTTCTCGGCCGCGTCGCCCTGGTGGCTCGCCTCGTCGGGCGCCTCCACGTGCACGCACACGAGATCGCTCCGCGAAAGTTCGTCGATCGCGTAGCGGCCCTTCGCGGCGTAGTCGGTGTCGAGATAGCCGGTGGCGCCGGGCACCTCCAGCCGCTTCCATCCGGCGAGTGACGCCAGGCCACGGAGCAGGTCGACGGCCGTGATCATCGTGCCGCTGCGGCCATACTTCTGCGCAAAGGGCTCCATCGCCGGGGCCTTGCCGACGCCCCACAGCCAGACGTGCGTGGCGGGGCGTTTGCCGGCCGCGATCCGGGCCTTGTTCACCGGATGGCCCTCGAGCCAGCCGCTGCTTCGCGACATGATCTCCGTGAGCAGCCGGCTGCCGGTGCCCCGCGGAAACGCGTCGGCCACCGATTGATCCATGAGATCGTGCGGCGGCGTGGCCCGCAGCGTGCCGTCAAACGGCGCGGTGCCGGCCGCGCCGCGATGGAGGAGCAGGTTGCGGTAGCTCACGCCGGGAATGAACTGCCAGGCCGAGGCCAGCTCGGGAAAATCGGCGGCGAGCCCCTGCTGGGCGGCCTGCAGGAGTTGCGTGGCCTCCTCGGTGGAGACGTGGCCGGCCGTGAAGTCCTCCATCGTCTGATTGCGGATCGTCACGAGATTGCACCGCACGGCCCAGTCGTCGGGCCCGAGCGTGATGCCCTGCGCGGCCGCCTCGAGCGGCGCTCGCCCCGTGAAATACACGAGCGGGTCGTAGCCCATCAGGCTCATGCAGGCCACTTCGGAGCCGGGGGGCAGGCTGTCGGGCACATGATTCGTCTCGCCCACGCGGCCGCGGGCGGCGAGCGCGTCGAGCGCCGGCGTGCGGGCCGCCTGGAACGGCGTCTTGCCGCCGAGCGAGGCCTGGGGCGCGTCGGCCGCGCCGTCGGGGATGATCACGACGTATTTCATGGTGCTCATTCTTCGAGGACGCTCAGGCAGACGCTCGGGCCCGACACGACGTCGGAGGCGTCGATGTGGGCGACGGCCTTGCCCATGGCGGTCGAGCCGCAGGCGTGGGTCATGATCACCAGCGGCACGGCGCCGCCCGCGGCCTCGGAGGGCTCGTGCTGGATCACCGACGCGATCGAGATCCGGTGCTCGCCGAGGATGCCGGTGATCCGCGAGAGCACGCCGGGGCGGTCGCTCGCCATCACGCGGAGGAAGTGCTTCTCGTGCAGGTCGGCCGTGCCGATCCGGGCGGCCGGGCTCTCGGCGTCGAGCACGCCCGTGGTGCGGAAGGTGATCGCGGTCCGGCCGACCACGGTGTCGATGATGTCGGCGACGAC
This sequence comes from uncultured Candidatus Kuenenia sp., assembly GCA_964640405.1. Taxonomy (GTDB): domain Bacteria; phylum Planctomycetota; class Planctomycetia; order Pirellulales; family UBA1268; genus QWPN01. The sequence continues at coordinate 1,156 of CAZXIG010000039.1, read as the reverse complement.
GGCCGAGGCGGTGGGCATCTGGCCGGCGCCGAGGCCATGGAAGAACATCCGTCCGACGGCGTCGCCGACGATGCTCACGGCGTTGTAGGCGCCGCGGGTCTCGGCGAGCGGCGTGCCCATCTTCACGAGCGCCGGGGCCACCTTCATCGCGAGTTCACCGTCGCTGCGGCTGGCCCGCGCCACGAGCCGGATGCGATAGCCCAGCTCGGAGGCGTAGGCCATCATTCCCTGGTCGATGCCCTCGATGCCGGTCCGCGGGATGTCGGCCCACGGCACCCACACGCCGAAGGCGAGGTGGGCGAGGATCGCGAGCTTCTGCGTGGCGTCGGTGCCGTCGACGTCCATCGACGGATCGGCCTCGGCGTAGCCCTTGGCCTGGGCGAGCTTCAGGACCTCGGCGTAGTCGGCGCCGTCCTCCTCCATTTTGGAGAGGATGAAGTTGCTCGTGCCGTTCAAGATGCCGCGGATGCTCTCGATGCGGTTGGCGGCGAGGCACTCGCCGATGGCCGCCACGATCGGGATGCCGCCGGCGACGGCCGCCTCGAACGCGATCGAGCGGCCCTTCTTCCGGGCCAGTTCGAAGAGCTCGGGGCCGTGTTCGGCGAGCAGGGCCTTGTTGGCGGTGACGACGTCCTTGCCGTTCTCGAGCAGCTCCACCATCATCGACCGGGCCGGCTCGAGGCCGCCCACGAGGAGGGCCGCGACGGAGATCGAGGGATCGCGGGAGACGGTGCGGATGTCGGTGGAGATCCGATCGGCCGCGAGCTTGAGGCCACGCTCCTTGCCGACGTCGCGGCAGACGGCCCGTTCGACGACGATGGGTCGGCCCGCATGCCGCGTGATGTGGTCGGCCGACTCGACGAGCAGCCGCACGACACCCGAGCCGACGGTGCCCAGTCCGACGACGCCGACCCGCACTGGTTCTGCCATGAATCCACTCGCTCCTTGCGAAACAACCGATCCTACCGAGCGTAGCTCACAGCCGGAAGGAGAGGAGCCGGAGTTCGGGTCGTAGCGGTTGTAGGGCGGCGCGGATCATCCCCCGGCTCGCGCCTGGGGGCTTTTATGGGAAGGCTCGCGGTACAAGCCCCATGCGCATACAAGCCCCCATGCGCAAGCAGGGGGATAATGCGGCGTCCACTCCGAACATCCCCGG